>JBGQDM010000103.1:0-10820 GCA_041495845.1 Terriglobia bacterium
CGACCAAGTCAATCACTTTGACAGCGAGACCATTGACCTACTCACTCTGTTTTCCACCCAGGCCTCGATGGCGCTGCAGAATGTCCGCCTCTACAACCTGGAACAACGCCGGGCCGCCCAGTTGGAGACCATCAACGCCATTGCCAAACAGGCAACCGCTGTGCTCGATCTGCCGGCGTTGCTGCACAAGGTCTGCACTCTGGTAAAAGACTCGTTCGCCGTGGACCACGCCTGCATTCTGCTCTCCGAAGAGAATGAACTCGTGCTCCGCGCCCAGGCGGGCAGGTTGAACCTCCGGCTCAAAGAGGGCGAAAAACTAGAGTGTGGCGCCGCAGGCTGCAGAGCGCTCTTCGGAGAGCGCCCCGCCGTGCATCGTGCCAATGAAACTTGCCCGGAGAATGAACGGTTGTTCGATGACACCCATTTGCAACTCTGCGTCCCCATGATTTCCTACGGCCAGATGGTGGGCGTGCTCGGTCTCGGCAACGCTCGCGCCGGGGCGCTGGCGGGGCTGGACACTGCCGTACTGGAGTCCGTCGCCGATATCTGCGCCACTGCCATCCAGAACGCCCACTATGTTAACCGGGTCAAGCAACTTGCCTACCTCGATGGCCTAACTGGCATTTTCAACCGCCGCTTCTTCGAGATGCGCATTGCCGAGGAACTGGAGCGCGCCCGCCGCTTCGGGCACGAGATGGCCGTCATCCTGCTCGACATCGATTACTTCAAGCGCTTGAACGACGACTTCGGGCACCAACTGGGCGATGAGGTCCTGCGCCAGATTTCTTCCCTGATTTCCAGCCAGTTGCGCAAGATTGATGTGGTGTGCCGCTATGGCGGCGAGGAATTTGTGGTGCTGTTGTCGCAGATCCATTCCGAGCAGGCGGAAGCTGTGGCCGAAAAACTTCGCCGGGCGGTAGCGCAGTGGACTTTTCCGGGAGTGCCGCGCCAGGTCACCGCCAGCGCCGGCATCGCGCTCTTCCCCCACAACGGCGTTTCCCGGGATGCGGTAGTCGAAGCGGCGGACAAGGCCCTCTATGCCGCCAAGCAAGCCGGCCGCAACCGCGTTGCCCTGGCCCCGCGGGCCGAAGGCGCAGGCGCCTGAGGCGAGGCCGCCTGGGCCTGCGCAACCTGTGTTCGCCCCGCGAACGAGCGCAGTTAGCCGCGACCCTCTAGATAAAATCGCAGGCTCTCCACTTCAGCCCGTCCAGCTTCTTCTGCAGTTCGGGCAGCGTCTTCTCATTCAATTCCTTTTGCAGTGACTTCAGCTGCCGTTGCAACTCGCTGGATTCCCACACCTTGCGCGTCTTCTCCCACGTCTGCCGCTGCTCATCGAGCGCCTTCTGCAACGGAACGCTGGTCCACTCTTCCATCGCCTCCCCGGCATCGCTGAGGGCGTCGGAGACATCCTCCTGCAGTTCAGCCAGATCCCCCGCAGGGACCCCGAGCATGGACTGCTTGCGCTCCGGCAGCGCGATGGTAAGGGTCTGCTCGCGCTTGTCGCGCACCAGCGCAATCGAAGACTTACCCGCTTTCAACGTCCGCAGCGCCCGGGAGAAGTCGCTGGTGTCATCAATTTTTTCGTCATTGATGCGCACAATCACATCGCCGGCACGCATCCCGGCCTGGTCGGCGCGGCTGCCTTTGTCCACCGAACGCACCAGCACTCCACGCCCGCTCTTGACTCCGAAAAATTCTCCCAGTTGTGCGGTCAGGTTTTCCACCATCAGGCCGCTGCGCATGGAGGAATGCACCACCACCACGGAGCCGGGAAATTCCATCTCCGGAAGCGAGGGCATGACGGTCACCTTGGGCATTTCCATTCCCCAGGTATGCTCCGTTCCCTTCCACGACCAGGCTTTGGTGCGGTCACCGAGTTCCACCTTGAATGTCTGGGCCTGGCCGTCCCTCGAGATGGCTAAAGTGACGGTCCGTCCCGGCGGCGTCTCCCGAATCAAGCGTCGCAGTTGCGGCCCGCTCTCAATGTTGGTTCCGTTCATACTCAGGATCACGTCCTGCGGCTTAAGCCCAGCTTTGCCCGCGGGCGAGTCCTGATCCACCACCAGCACTTCCACGCCACGTTCTTCTTTGAGCTTGAGCGCGCTCAGGCGCTCCTGCGTCACTTCGTTGATGTCCACACCCAAGTAGGCGCCCGTTCCCTGATCGTCACCGCCGAAGAACACACCCTCGCTGGAGAAAACGAGTTGGTTGGCTGCCCGGGCTGGTTGCCGCGACAACGCCAGGAACAAAAACGCAAACAATATCCGGTAAAACATATGCCCTCCCTGAATCAGCCGGTATCACCGACCAGCCTGGAGTGAAACAACCCTAGCGGCGTGCCGATTCGGTGACGCGCCGGAATTCGATATTGCCGGTTGTCGTATGCACTTTTAGCAGTGGCCCGCCGCCGTTCACCCGGCCTTCCGCGGTGAAACTGCGCGCGCCCCAATCCCCGCCTTCCGACACCACCTTGATCTCTGAAAATTCTGAGCTGATACGATGCCCGCTGGCGACTTCGATGGCTGCCCGCACCGTAACGCGCACATCCGGCGCCATGTACACAATGATGTCGCCGGCCGGCGTTTCCAGTTCCGAGTCGGAGCGCAACGACCCGCTCACCAGCTGCGCCGTAATGCCGCCACCGCCGGTCTGCGCGTGGATGCCATCCACGATGCGACCCAGGTCGAGCATGCCCGCGCCCGTCTCCGCTCGCACCGGCCCGTTGGACGAGGCCACACGAATCGAGCCGCCACCCGTATCCACTTCCACTCCACCCTGCACATCGCCAATCTCGATGGTGCCGCCGCCGGTCGAAGCACGCATCTGGCCGTTGCACTTTTTGGCGTGAATGTTGCCGCCGCCCGTCTTGATGCTCACGCTCCCGCCCGCAGCCATCAGGCGCACGTTACCGCCGCCGGTTTCAATTTCCGCTGAACTCCCCACCTCGCCGAGATCAATATTCCCGCCACCGGTGGAGACTTTGAGCACACCCCCAGCCCGGTGCACGTCGACATTGCCACCGCTCGTTCCCACGTTTACGTTGCCGCCGATTACGCCCATGTGAACATTGCCGCCGCCGCTTTGCGCTTCCACCCGCCCCGCGACATCTGTTACCGCCAGATCTCCGCCCTTGCTCTCAATCACCACCGCTTCCAGCGTATGCGGGACTTGCAAGGTGGCTTCTCCGGAATATTTGCGCGGTCGCGAACCCATCCATTCGCCCGAAATTACGGATTCTTCACCACGGCTGTTGGCCGCGACGCGAAAATGCGCGAAAATGCTCCGCGCTTCCGCTTCCGAACTCACATAGATCCGGCTGCGTACGGTGTAGCTGATGTTCGGCGCGTTACCGCCCTGGACCCGCACTCCGCCCGATGCGATCTTCACCAGCAACTGGCGCCCCGCCGGCAATGTACCCACCACTTCCTGCACCCACGAATTTCCGTCGCGATAAATGCGCGTCTGTTCGGCCCACGCCGACGCGGCGAGCAGAACCCCCAGCCCCAGCGTTCCGGCAATTTGTCTGAACCTTCTCAAGTCTCTGCCTCCCCGTCTCAACTCAATCAATTTCCGGCAACTGCGCCAAAGCGCTACGCGCCTGGGTGCGAATGAACTGGCTCTGGTCGCTTTCCGCCAGCCGCTGTAACACTACGCGCACGCTGCCATCGGCCTTCACCGGCTCCAGCAGATGCAACGCCTGCACCCGCACCCCCGGATTGCCATCGTTCAGCAACGCATCCAGCACCGCGTTGCGCACGCGCACATCGTCCTTCACGTACGACCCCAACCCTTCCAGCGCCTTCAGCCGCACCCCGGGGTTGTTGTCGTAGCGCAGCGCATAGACCAGCGCCTCACGCACCCGCACATCGTTCGGCTGCAGCGTCAGCAGATCAATCGAATCGACCCGCACACCGGAGTTGTAATTGTTGCGCGCTGCGAACAGCAACAACTGCTGAATACGCTGATCGCTGACCGCACCCTCTTCGCGATGACTGGTCACCGTGTCGTACTGAATGCTCACGCGGTCGGAGCTGGGATCTTTCGTTACCGAACGGATGCCGCTGATACTGGCCTGGTCAGGCGGCAGACCACCCGACGACCCCAGCGTAGGCTCGGCTTGTCCATGCATGAAATACATGGCGCCCACGCCACCGCCGAAGCCCACCATCACCAGCACCATGGCCAGCGCAGGAGAAAAACGAATCTGCCGCAGCCAGGCGCCCGGATCAAACACAAAGCGCTGCCAGAAGCCGCCCTGCTCCGTGGTTTCCAGCGCTTCCTGCAGACGCATGCGCGCCGCCGTCAGCAGATTGGGCGTGGGCTGCACCACCGGTGCCGCCGCCAACGCCTGTTGGAACTCGCGCCCCGACTCCACTTCCGCCGCGCATCCGGCACAACGCGCCACGTGCTGCTCGAACTCATAGCGGCTGTCGTCCGCGAGTTCCTCGTAGAGATACAGAATTACGTTTTGTCGTACCCATTCACATTTCATCGCTTCACCGCATGTCCGCCAGCGCTCCCCGCAGTCTCTGCGTGGCGCGAAACAACGTGTTCTTGGCGGTTTCCTCTGTCGTATTCAGCATTTCCCCCACGGTACGCAGCTTCAGCCCGTGGTAGTGTTTCAATTCAAAAACCATGCGCTCGCGCGGGGTGAGCCGGTCCAGCGCACCGTTAATCCGCGCTCCCAGTTCCCGCCGCAACAAGTCGCGCTCCGGACTTGCACCGGGCCGCCGGTCAGGGGTCTGGTCCAGCAGGTCAAACTCTCCACCTTCGGAATCGCGTCCGACCGGCGCATCTTCTTTGCGCACCCGCCGCCGGCGCAGATGATCGAGACACAAATTGGTCACGATGCGGTAAATCCAGGTATAGAACGAGCACTCAAAGCGGAAGTTGGCAACGTTCTTGTAGGCCTTGAGAAACGCTTCCTGGTAGATGTCCTGCGCGTCCTGCTCGGAACCGGTCAGGTGAAGCGCCAGCCGCAACACGGCGTGGTCGTACTGGCGCACCAGTTCCTCGAAGGCAGCGCGGTTGCCGCGCTGCGCCTCGCGCACGAGCAGCGTATCGTCAATACGGCTCAGGGTATTCCCCGCCATGCTGCCCCGACCCTTCGGGCCACCTGACTGACCTGTCACGCGCGGCCCGCTAGCCACGCGGCTTCCGCTCCCACCCCACGGCCATGTCCAAGTCTGTGCCGGCATAATGCTTCGGGCCCGTCCTCGGCAAACCTATTCGCCAAGAAACCTGTGCCGGTTTGCACTGGTTTGGACGAAGAAAACACCCGCCGGTGAGCAGAATTATAGGGGTTTTACCGTCTGGAACAAATCTTGCTGGGACGAAAGAAAGGCAGGTCCACACGCGGAAACTGCCCCTTTCTCCCACCGGCTGCCCACTTGAGGGTGGACTGCCGTCAGATCACGAGCCACCACTTCAGAGCAGGGGCTAGGCTCACCGCGGTGAGGCCCCGGCCCCATCCTGCCACCGCATTACTCGCTCACAACCTCTTTTTCGACGACCACTTTCAGGTGCGCGGTCACTTCCCGATGCAACTTCACCGGCACCGTGAAATCACCCACCGTCTTCAACGGCTCGTGCAACTGGATCTTGCGGCGATCGATGTTGAAGCCCTTCTTCTCCAGCTGCGCGGCAATGTCCGAGGCAGTCACCGACCCGAAGAGTTGATCGTGCTCGCCCGAGCGGCGTACGAAGGTCACGGACACGTCATCAAACTGTTTGGCCAGCGCCTCGGCATCGGCCTTGTCGTGGGCATAGCGCCGCACCGCGGCCGCCTTCATCTGCTCGACCACTTTCTTGTTGGCCGTCGTGGCCTCAATGGCCAGCTTCCGCGGCAATAGATAATTGCGGCCATAGCCCTCCGCGACCTTCACCACCTCGCCGCGCGCGCCGAGCTTGACCACATCTTCCTTCAGAATGACTTCCATGTCTCACTCCGATCTTTCCTGATTCGACCCGACTTGATTCGGCCGGACTTAATTCGGCCCGATTGCTGTCACCCTCCGCATCGCTGCCAGGACCACGGGCATCGCCCCGCGGAGTTACATCGGTCTCCGCTGGCAGCCGTCTTACCGGCTGGAGAACGACAACAACGCGATGTTCCGCGCCTGCTTGATGGCGCGCGACAGGCGCCGCTGGTGCGGGGTGCACACCCCGGACAAGCGCCGTGGCATGATCTTCCCGCTCTCCGCGATGAACCCCTGCAACAGACGCACGTCGCGATAGCTGACGGCGTCAATCTTCTCCACGCAGAACTTGCAGACTTTCTTGCGGCGGAAAAATTTCCGCCCGCCCGGACCACCCGGACGTGGACCGCGCGGTCCTCCGCCTTCTCCGCCGTGACCCGCAGGTCTTGGTGCTGTCTCTTCTGCCATGATGCGTCCTCTCCTCGTCCTCGGTTTGTTTCCTGCTTACGCGGGGGCGATGGCGCCGGCCGGAGCCGGCTCCGTGCCTGCTTCCGGCGTCGCTGCCGCTGCTGCCGCGGCCGCAATGGCGGAATGCTTGCGCCGCGAATCGCGGATCTTCTTGACCTTGTCCAGCCGCTTCTGCTCCACATCCGTGCGCACGGTGATGAACTTGATCACCGGCTCCGTCACCCGCAGGCGGCGTTCGATCTCGTGCACCGCGTCCCCGCTGCCCTCCACCAGCAGCAGCACGTAGTTGCCGTCCTTAAACTTGCGCACGGTATAGGCGAGGCGGCGTTTCCCCATCCGCTCCACCGACTTGATGACCGCGCCCACGCCCGTGGCCTGCGACTCCAGCGTGGAGATCAACTTGTCCACATCTTCATCTGACAGATCGGGCCGCACAATGAACATCACTTCGTAAGTACGTTGCATTCTCTCTTCTCCAAAACGATTCCCAAACTATTCCTCGGACTTTTCGGGACGCCGGTTAAACCGGTTCATCGCCGCTGCCAGTCCGTCCTGCAAAATCACCGCCACGGCCTGGGCCGCAGCCTCAATCACATCCGCCACCACTTTTTCCTGGGCCCGGCGGAACGGCGCCAGCACATAGCGCGCGCCATCCGTCAGCGGGTGGTCTGGGGCGATGCCCAAACGCAATCGCTGGATCTCATTCGTGCCCAGCGCCCCCAGCACCGACTCCATCCCGTTATGCCCCGCCGAAGTGCCCCGATGCCGGATACGCAACGCCCCCAGCGGCAGGTCGAGCTCGTCGTAAATCACCAGCAGGTCTTTCTCCGGCTCGATCTCGTGCTTGCGCACCAGTTCGCGCACGGCCATGCCGCTCAGGTTCATGTACGTCTCCGGCTTGGCCAGCAGCACCGCCTCGCCGGCAATTTGGCCGCGCGCGGTCAACGCCTGACACTGCCGGTTCCGGATCTCCACCCGGCACTCCGCGGCCAGCCGATCCAACACCAGGAAACCGATGTTGTGCGGCGTGAACTGATACTCGATTCCCGGATTGCCCAAACCTACAATCAGTTTCACGCCTCATCCAGTTGCCCACGGGCGGCAGCCGCTTATTTCTTCTTCTCGGCCTTCTCGGCCTTCTCGGCAGGAGCCGCCTCTTCGCCTTCTTCTGTCTCCTGTTTGCCCTTCTTGATGACTTCCGGTTCAGCCGGAGCCGCGGCAGCGTCGACGGCAGTCACATCCGGTGTGGCCACCACTTCTTCCTTGATCGAAATCACGTGCGCCACCAGCTGGTTTTCATCCGTCAGGAATTTGAGGCGTTGATCGTGCGGCAGATCAGCCACCCGCACCGACTTGCCAAACGTCAGCCCGCTCACGTCCATATCGATGTGGCTGGGAATGTCCGCGGGCAGACACTCGACCTCCACCTCGCGCAGGATGTGCTCCATGATTCCGCCTTCCTGCTTGACGCCAGCGGCTTCGCCTTGCAGCAGGACGGGCACTTTCACGCGCAGCCGCTTGTCCATGGCAATGCGCTTGAAATCGACGTGCAGGAGGTGGCCCCGGACCGGCTCGTACTGCCAGTCCACGATCATGGCTCTGGTCTGTTCGCTGTCCAGTTGCAATTCGAAAATCGTGTTGTGGCCGCTGTCCGAGTGCAGGATGCTGGCCACGGCTTTGGGGTCGACGCTGACGGAGACGGAATCCTTGCCCGCCCCGTAGAGAACGCCGGGCACACTGCCGGCGCGGCGCACCCGGCGCGCTTCGTTCTTGTTCTTGGCCTGGCGCGGAGTTGCTGCGAGAGTGCTGGGAGCATTTGCCATAAGTTCGTTTCCTTGCTGGTTTCCTTACAGAAAAAGTCTGCTGACTGAAGTCTCCTCGTGAATCGAGCGGATGGCGCTGCCGATCAAGCCCGCGATGGACAGCACCTTGATCTTCGCCTGGGCCCCGGCCGCTGCGCTCACGGGGATGGTATTGGTGACCACCACCTCCACCAACGGCGACCCAGCGATGTTGTCCACTGCCGGTCCGGACAGCACCGGGTGCGTGGCGCAGGCATACACCGCCGCCGCGCCGTTTTCCAGCAGCGCCTGCGCGGTCTTGACCAACGTCCCCGCCGTATCAATCAAATCGTCGAGAATCAAACAAGTGCGTCCCTGCACATCGCCGATCACGTGCATGACTTCGGCCACGTTGATGTCCGTGCGCCGTTTGTCAACGATGGCCAACGCCGAATCCATTTTCTTGGCAAAGAAGCGCGCCCGTTCCACACCACCCGCATCCGGTGAAACCACGGTCAGGTTGGGCAGGTTCAGCTTCTTGAAGTAGTCCACCAGCACCGGCGACGCGAACAAGTGGTCCACAGGAATATTGAAGAACCCCTGCAACTGCGGCGTGTGCAGGTCCACAATCAGGGCGCGGTCGGCGCCCGCGGTGGTCAGCAAATCCGCTACCAGCTTCGACGAGATCGGGACCCGAGGCTTGTCTTTGCGGTCCTGCCGCGCATACCCAAAATATGGAATCACCGCGGTGATGCGTCGCGCTGAAGCCCGTTTCAGCGCATCAATCATCAACAGCAGTTCCATGATGTGCTCATCCACCGGCCGGCAAGTAGGCTGGATCACAAACACGTCCGCGCCGCGCACATTCTCCTGGATTTGCACGTAATGTTCGCCGTCCTTGAACCGCGTCAGAAACGCCTGGCCCCGCAGCAAGCCGAGGAAATTACAGACTTCGTCGGCCAGCGCTGCATTGGCCGTGCCGGAGAAGACTTTGAACTTGTCGTCCACGCGCGGCCGCGGTTTGCGGTCGCCCTTCTCCTGCGGCTGCAGCACTTTCTTGTCCGTCGGCGGTGCGGTAGTGGCCATAGTTGAGCTCTCAGCAACTTGATGCAAAGCGTCCAGCCTGACGACCGTTCCTGGCTGGGCGGCTAGGATTCGAACCTAGACAAAGTGCTCCAAAGGCACTTGACCTACCATTAGTCGACCGCCCAAAACAAACTTCCGAACTCGCAACTCAATCAAACCCGCAATTTCCGCCAGTATTCCCGTCGCGTCAAAGTGGCGGTCGCACGCGCCGGAATGCCCTGACGCAGCAGTGCCGCCACTGCCTTTCTGGCAGCCGTCGCCGTTGCGAACAGTCCGTAAATCGCGGAACCGGACCCCGACAACGAAGCGTACCGCGCCCCGGATCGTTCCAGGGAAGCCTTTACCTCGCTCAAAACGGGATGCTGCGGAAAGACGACTTGCTCGAAGTCATTCGCAATCCCGGTGTGGACGAGGTCAAGAAGCGGATTCCCGACCCGGCTCCGGCCCCTGGCAGGAGCACCGGCGTTCATCAAACCACCGCCCAGCCATGCCGAAAGCTCACGACCGAGCTTCAACATTCTATCGGACGCACCCGGTGCCGTCAATTTTGGCGCGACGCGCTGGTCCCAGTCGGCAAAGGCCCGGGGCGTGGAGACGCCAATCTCCGGCAAAACCAGCACGCAGGGCGTGGGCGCCAGGTCGGGCAGGGGGTAGACTTCTTCGCCGCGTCCCACCCCCAAGACCGTTCCTCCCACCAGAAACAGCGGCAGGTCCGAACCGACTTCCGCAGCGATGCGCAGGCGTTCCGCACCGGCCAGACGCTTTTTCAGCACGAGTTCAAGCGCCAGCATGACCGCCGCCGCATTGGCCGAAGCTCCGCCCAGCCCACCTTGAACCGGCAACCGCTTCTCGATTTCAATGACCACCCGCCCTGAGGCACGGAGCGCCGCCATCACCCGCTCGGCGACACGCGCACAAGTGTTGGTGGAATCAAGGGGAACCCGCTCATTGGCACACCGAATCTCGATTCCCGACCCACGCTGCACCGCCACGCGAATGCGATCATGCAGCGCGATGGTCTGATAAACCGTGCGCAACTCATGAAAGCCATCCGCCCGCAGCGGACCGATGCACAACCCGAGATTGATCTTGGCAAAAGAACGGACGGTAAGAGGCACGCAGAGATTGTAGAAGCGCGCCGGATCGAGTGCCAGAAAAACCGCAGGACAGGACCCCGGGTTTTCTCCGCGTTCTCTGCGAATTCCTCAGCGTGCTCTGCGTTTCAGGGTTTAGCAGTTACGCCCGGCGGCGGTGCAACACGGAAAACTCAAAGCCAGGATTGGGTGGAAACATTTCTGCGACCTTGCGCAGGCGCTCGGCTAACGCATTGGGAGCGAGCAGGGGATAATCGCGCTCCCGCAATTCGTGGTAGTCCACATCCAGTAACAACGTCAGCAGATAGATGGAAATCGCGTCCGAGAACGTGGCCGACAGATATTCGTTCTTGAATTTTTCCGTATCCTGTCCGTGGCCGGTGGCCAGCTTGCGCGATTCCCACGCATCCAGCGAAGTCTCGCCGCGGACGTTCGCTTCTACCTGCTTCCACGCCAGTTCGGAAAACTCCTGC
>JBGQDM010000104.1:0-10808 GCA_041495845.1 Terriglobia bacterium
GGCGGGTGCGGACCACCGCCCGGCGCGGGCAGGACAAACTGGCGGACATTCAGAATATTCTGCACGAGACCATCACCGGAAACCGGATTGTGAAGGCGTTCGGCATGGAGCGCTGGGAGATTGCGCGCTACCGCGAGGCGGCTCGGCGGCTGTTCCGCGCCAACCTGAAATCGGCAGTGGCGGCGGCGGTGAGTTCGCCTCTGATGGACGTGTTCGGCGCCATCGCCATTTGTTTGCTGCTGTTGCTGGGGCGCGGCCAGATTCGTCATCAGGTGTTCACGCCGGGAACGTTCTTGGCATTCATTGTGGCCGTGTTCAAGCTCTACGACCCGGTGCGGAAGTTTGCCACGTTTTACAACAGTTTCCAGCAGGCAGTGGGGGCGTCGGTTTCCATCTTTGAGTTCATGGACAGTGCGGACACGGTGCCAGAAAAGCCGGGCGCGAAAAAACTGGGAGCGTTCCGCGCATCCATCCGCTTCGACAAGGTGGCATTTTCCTACGAGGCCAGCGGCGAAGAAGCGCCACGAGAAATTCTGCGTGACATTGTTCTCGAAGTGAAGCGCGGAGAAGTGTTGGCATTGGTGGGATCAAGCGGCGCGGGGAAGAGTACGCTGGTGCACCTGCTGCCCCGGTTTTTTGATGTGACCGGAGGGCGGCTGCTGATTGATGGCACCGATGTACGCGAGGTTACGTTGGCGTCGCTGCGGGCACAGATCGGGATCGTGACGCAGGAGACGGTGCTGTTTAACGATACCGTGCGCAACAACATTGCCTACGGCCAGCCCTTGGTTCCACAGGAGCGCGTGGAGCAAGCGGCGCGCGTGGCCTTGGCGCATGATTTCATCACCGCGCTGCCCGAAGGCTATGACTCGGTGATCGGGGAACGAGGCTTGCGGCTTTCCGGTGGCGAACGGCAGCGGCTGGCGATTGCGCGGGCGCTGTTGAAGGATGCGCCCATCCTGATTCTGGACGAAGCCACTTCGGCGCTGGATACCGAGTCGGAGTCGCTGGTGCAGTCGGCGCTTCACAATCTGATGACCGGGCGCACCGTATTGGTGATTGCCCACCGGCTCTCGACCGTGCGCCGCGCCGATCGCATTGTGGTGCTGGAAAACGGAACCATTACGGACATGGGTGCGCACGAGGACTTGATGAAGAAACTAGGCACATATCGCCGCCTCTACGACTTGCAGTTCGTCGATGTGGACGTGCCCGCGCGGGTGGGATGATGCCGATTCGATCCATGACGGGTTTTGCGCAGGTGGAAGGAACGGTGAAGGAGCGCAGCTATCGGCTCTCCCTCAAGTCCGTGAACCACCGGTTTCTCGATCTGCACTTTCGCCTGCCCTCCGAGAGTGATGGGTTGGAGATGAAGTTACGACGCGCGTTGAAAGAAAAACTGGCGCGCGGGCATGTAGAGGTCACGCTGGCCATCGGCAAGGCAGGGAACGAAGGCCTGAGCCTGAACCGGGAGCTGATCGGTGGATATGTAGCGGCGTTTCGCTCGGCGGCGCGGGAGTTTGGCGTGTCGGGAGAGCCTGACCTGAACAACGCGCTGCGACTGCCCGGCGCGCTGGAGAACGCAGCCATGCCCGGCGGCGAAGAGTTTGAGGCGGCAGTGCTGGCGAGCCTGGACCAGGCCCTCCTGCGGCTGAACGCGATGCGTGAAGAAGAAGGGCGCGGCATGGTGCGGGAGTTGCGGGAGCGCATGGCGCGCCTGCAGCAGGCGGCAACGGCGATGGCGGGGCACCGGCAGGCAGTGCTCACCAGCTACGTGGAACGAATGCGCACCCGATTGCAGGAACTGGCCAACGTCCAGGCGGACGCCGACCGCGTGTTGCAGGAAGCGGCGTTGCTGGCCGATCGCAGCGACATTCAGGAAGAGTTGGTGCGTCTGGAAACGCACGTGCGCCACTTTTTGGGGATGTTGGAGGCGAACGGTGAAGCGGGCAAGAAACTGGACTTCCTGTTGCAGGAAATGAATCGCGAAGCCAACACGCTGCTCTCGAAGACGTCCGGGCTGGCCGGCGACGCGCTCCACATTACGGAAATGGGATTGATGATGAAGGCGGAAATTGAAAAATCACGCGAGCAGGTGCAAAACCTGGAATGAGCATCGTCTTCATCATTTCGGCGCCGTCGGGTTCGGGCAAGTCCACGCTGGTGAATGAAGTGCGACAAAGCCTGGGGCTGGATTTTTCCGTCTCCTATACCACGCGGCCGCCGCGCGGCAACGAACAGAATGGACGAGAATATTTTTTTGTGGCGCGCCCGCAGTTTGCGGAGATGCTCAACCGGGGTGAGTTCCTGGAGCACGCCGAGGTGTTCGGCAACTACTATGGCACGTCGCGCCGGTTTCTGCGGGATGCGGAAGGGAAAGGCAACGACCTGGTGCTCGATATTGACGTGCAGGGAGCGCAGCAAATTCGCCGGCAGCTACCGGACGCGGTGAGCATCTTTATCCTTCCGCCCGACCGGGAGACGCTGGAACAGCGGCTGCGTCACCGCAGCCTGGACGCGGAAGAGGTGATCCAACGGCGGCTGGACACGGCGCGCCGGGAGATAGAGAATTATGGTGAGTACGCCTATATACTGGTAAATGACCGCTTGGATGAATCGACGGAGCAGTTGCGGGCGATTGTCCAGGCGGAGCGGAGTAAACGGTCGGGCCAGCCTCACTCCCCCGAGGATGCTCGAATGCAGGAAACCGCGGAACGCTGCCGGTTGAGCAACGCGCGCGCACGGGTGCAGCCGATCCTGGCTTCGTTCGCCGCGCCGGACGTTCCGAAACACTCACCCGCGCGGTGAGGCAGGGAGAAGCGTCATGAAGTTGATGGATGGTTTCGACAGCAATTACCGTTTCATTCTGGTGGCGGCGCGGCGGGCGCGGCAATTGCAATCGGGCGCGCCGAGCCTGATTGAGAGCAACTCGCGGAAGCCCTGCCGGATTGCGCAGGAAGAGATTCGCGCGGGCAAGGTTCGCTGGGAAATTCTGGAGCGGCCGAAGGCGGCGGCAGCCGCCATCCTCGACCCGCCCAGCGTCGCGAAGGAGTAAGCACGGGTGGCGGCGGCGCGGCGCCTGGTCGCTCCGCTGGAAGTCTGCCGTCACAAGGCTGAGCCATGAAGATTGCCCTCGGAGTGAGCGGCGGGATTGCCGGCTACAAAGCGGCGGAAATTTTGCGTCTGCTGCAAGAGCGCGGCCTGCGCGTGCAGGTGATCATGACCCAGGCCGCTCAGGAGTTTGTCCGGCCGCTCACCTTTGCAGCGCTCTCCGGCGAGAAGGTCATCACCGAGATGTTCGGTTCCGGAGCCGGCCAGCCCAACATCGAATCCGCAGTCGAACATATTGCCGTCGCCCAGTCCATTGATGCGCTGTTGGTGGCGCCCGCCACCGCCGACGTAATCGCCAAGTTTGCGAACGGGCTGGCCACGGATTTCCTGACGACGACATTTCTAGCCACGACCGCGCCCGTGATTGTGGCGCCGGCGATGAACGTGAACATGTGGAACCATCCGGCGACGCAGGCCAATCTGGAGACGCTGCGCCGGCGCGGCGTGCGCATCGTGGAGCCGGACAGCGGGTATCTGGCCTGCGGCATGACCGGGCCGGGCCGGCTGGCAGCCAACGAAACCGTTGTGGCAGCGGTCCTCGAAGTGCTAAGCATGGGCCAGGACCTGGCTGGGCAAACGCTGCTGGTGACGGCGGGTCCGACGCGCGAGAAGATCGATCCGGTGCGCTACATTACCAACCGGTCGAGCGGCAAAATGGGATACGCGATTGCCGAAGCGGCGCAACGGCGCGGAGCTCGCGTGTTGCTGGTTTCGGGACCGGTTGCCATTGCCGCACCCGCAGGGGTGGAACTGCTGCGAGTGGAGACCGCCGAAGAAATGCGGCAGGCGGTGTTGCGGCTGCTGCCCGAGTCAAGCATCGTGATCATGACGGCGGCAGTGGGTGACTACCGGCTCAAGACCCCGGCGGAGCAGAAGATCAAACGCAGAGGACCGATGACGCTGGAACTGGATGCGACGGCGGACATTCTGGCGGAGGTTTCGGCGCTGCGCGCCGGACAAACGGTGGTGGGCTTCGCCGCCGAAACGCAGGACGTGCTGGAGAACGCGCGCAAGAAGCTGACCACCAAACAGCTGGACGCGATCGTAGTCAATGATGTTTCGCGCGAAGGCATTGGTTTCGACTCCGAGCGCAACGCAGTGACCATCATCACCCACAGCGAAGTGGTGGAAGTGCCGGAAATGACCAAGTGGGACGTGGCGCAGCGCGTGCTCGACCAAGTGATAAAGTTGCGAGCGGCAGTGAAGGCGCCAATTTCCTGACCCGTTGTTTGCAATTGCCCGACCGGCCAGATCCGGCAGCCCAACCCTAATGACCCGATTGCTCGATCCCCAAACCAAACAAGCCCTGGCGGAACGCGTGCGCTACTATCGCGAGCTGGGCATTTACGATTTCTACCGGCGCGAGGTCGTAAGTACGCCGGAAACAATTTCTGCAACCGCCGCGATCTCGGCGGAACCCCAAACCGAACAGCGAGATGAAATGGTCCGTCGAAAGGCAGTGGCGGTAGCGGTACCCGTGGATGAGAATATGTTTGCCGCCACCAAGCCGGAAGCGGCGATCACCGATCCCGTAGCAGCACTGCGCGTGATTCGCGAAGACCTGGGCGACTGCACGCGCTGCAAGCTGCACCAACAGGGACGCAAGCAGATCGTGTTCGGCGTGGGCAATCTGCGGGCGGAGTTGATGTTTGTGGGCGAAGGGCCGGGTGCCGACGAGGACGAGCAGGGCGAACCGTTCGTCGGGCGTGCCGGGCAACTGCTGAACAACATGATCAAGGCGATGGGTCTGCAGCGCGAAGAGGTCTACATCGCCAACGTGGTGAAATGCCGCCCGCCCGGCAACCGTACGCCCGAGCGCGATGAGTGCGAGACCTGCTCACCGTTCTTGCTGCGGCAGATTGCGGCGATCGGGCCGAAGGTAGTAGTGGCACTGGGCGCGGTGGCGGCAAAAAATCTGCTGGCCATCCA
Source organism: Terriglobia bacterium (assembly GCA_041495845.1). Taxonomy (GTDB): domain Bacteria; phylum Acidobacteriota; class Terriglobia; order Terriglobales; family Acidobacteriaceae; genus JBGQDM01. Next base: position 5,041 of record JBGQDM010000104.1, read on the forward strand.
GGCGCCGATGACCGAATTGCGCGGTCGCTGGTACGAGTTTCGCGGGACGAAACTCGCTGTGACCTACCATCCGGCATATCTCTTGCGCGATCCGCGCCAGAAGGGCGAAGCGTGGAAAGATCTGCAGATGGTGATGAAGGAGTTGGGATTGAAGGCGGCGGAGAAGTGAGAAAACGCCCGCGCGGGCATCTTTGCTAGCATTCCAACCTGATGCCCCCTTTTTGTGACATCGCTCTTCCCGTTCCGCTCGACATGGTGTTCACCTACGCCGTGCCGGCGGGGATGCAGCCGATCGTCGGTGGCCGGGTGCTGGTGCCCTTTCGCCAGCAGCGCTTGCCGGGAATTGTGGTCGAGTTGCACGATCGTCCACCGAAGGTCGCAGCCAAAAACGTTCTCGGCGTTCTTGATTCCACGCCCGTTCTCGACGCTTCACTCCTAAAACTCGGACAGTGGATTGCCGACTACTACCTGGCGCCGCTGGGTGAAGTGTTGCGCACCATGTTGCCGCTGCAAGCGGAGTTTCAGCGCGCCATCGCCTACCGCATCACGGACGCGGGGCAGATGGCGCGGCATCTGGCGGGCATGCAAGGATCGCCGGGACGCTCGCGCCGCACGCCGGAAGAGCAGTTGGCGGAGTTTCGTGTGCTCGACCATCTGGGCGAGCTCGGTTGGGTGAGAGAAACGCCACTGCGCCGAGCCACTCGAGCGCCAAAAATCCTGCTGGCCGGAATGGTGCGCAAGAAATGGATCGAGCGCCAGGATTTCTCCGGCAGCCGCGACGCCACCCGCACCGTCCAGATCGCAGTGCTCAAGTCTGCAGAAGGAAAATTGAACGAGAACCAGCGCGCGCTGCTGGACACGCTAGCAGCAGCCGGCGGACGTGTGTCCGTGGAGACGCTGCGCACTCTGGACCTGCCGCGCACGACGCTGGGCACGCTAGTGCGGCGCGGCATGGTGGAACTCGTAGAAGAAACGGCGAAGTTCACCATGTCGGCGCTCAAGCCACGGCAGTCGCCGTTTGATTTTTTGCTGACTGCGCCGCAGCAGAGTGCGCTGGATGCGATCCGTGCCGCGGTCGATGCGCGGAGATTTCAAGGCGCGCTGCTGCACGGCGTGACCGGCTCGGGAAAGACGGCAGTCTATCTCACGGCGATGCACGCGGTGCTGGCAGCGGGACGGTCCGCGATTCTCCTGGTGCCGGAAATTGGGCTGACGCCGGCGGTGGCAGCGGATCTGTACCAGATTTTTGGCGACGAAGTTGCCATTCTGCATTCGGCGCTGAGCGGGCAGGAGCGAGCCGAGCAGTGGCATCGCATCCAGCGCGGGGAAGCGCGCATGGTGGTGGGCACACGTTCCGCCGTGTTTGCGCCGGTGGCGGACCTGGCGCTCGTGATCGTCGACGAAGAGCAGGATCCCTCCTACAAACAGGAAGAGACGCCGCGCTATCACGCGCGCGATGTGGCCGTGATGCGAGCGAAGATGGCGGGGGCGACGGTCGTGCTCGGGTCCGCCACCCCGTCACTGGAGTCCTACTACAACGCCACGCGGGGCAAGTATGCGCTGATTGAACTGCGGGACCGGGTGGAGCAGCGGCTGATGCCGGAGGTCGAAATTCTCGACATGCGGCAGGAGTATCAGGAAACGGGGCAAGAGCAAGTGATCTCGCGGCGGCTGGCGGAAGAAATCAAGGAGCGGCTGGAACGCCAAGAACAGGTGATGGTGCTGCTCAACCGGCGCGGGTACGCACCGGTGGTGCTCTGTCGGACTTGTGGGAAGAAGCTGGAATGTCAGAACTGCGCCATTGCGTTGACCCACCACAAACGCGCGCGACGCATGGAATGTCACTACTGCGGATTCACCGCGCCGGTGCCGAAGGCGTGTGTGCACTGTGGCAGCGAGTATGTGTATTTTCTCGGCACGGGATCGGAAAAACTCGAAGAACTGCTGCACAGCATGTTTCCGCGGGCACGGATTGGCCGCATGGACCGTGACACAGTGCGCGGCCGTCAGGACTTCGAACGTGTGCTGGGTGCGCTGCAGGCTGGGGAGTTGGACATTCTGGCGGGCACGCAGATGATTGCCAAAGGTCACGACATGCCCGGGGTGACGTTGGTGGGCGTCGTTGGCGCGGACACTGCCCTCGGCCTGCCGGATTTTCGCGCCGCGGAACGCACCTTTCAGTTGCTGACACAGGTTTCAGGGCGCGCCGGACGCGGCGACACTCCCGGCAAAGTGGTGCTGCAAACTTTCTTTCCTGACCACTATGCGGTGCAATACGCGGCACGCCACGACTACGCCGGGTTCTACGAAAAAGAGTTGCGCTTCCGCAGTTGGATGCACTATCCGCCTTACTCCGCGCTGGCCAATGTGCTGGTGCGGGCCACGCGGCTGGACGACGCCCTGCAGTGGTCGGGCCAAATCGGACGCTGGCTGGAGCGAACGCGACACGAAGGTGTGCGCGTGCTGGGGCCGGCGGCAGCGCCCATCGCGCGGCTGAAGCAGGAGTTCCGCTACCACTTTGTATTCAAGTCAGAGAGCCGGCAAAAGATGAACCGGCTCCTGCGCGCCGTGCTGGCATTTACTGCCGCTGAGAAAATCCCCCGCATGAATGTGATTGTCGATGTGGATGCACTTTGGTTGATGTGAACGGCGGCCAGATGTGACGCGGATTTTTGTCTTTCGTTCCGGCGCGGAGGGCTCGCTGCCGTTAGAATTACAGGATCATATGCGCCGGGGCTGCCACCTGCGTGTCCCGTCGGCGCTTCCGAATCGGGAACGATGAAATCGACAAAACTGAATCTGCCGCAGATTGCCTACTTCTCCATGGAAATTGCTCTGGACCAGACCCTGCCCACCTACAGCGGGGGGTTGGGCGTGCTGGCCGGGGACACACTGCGCTCGGCCGCGGACCTGGGTGTGCCCTTGCTGGCCATTACACTGGTTTACCGGAACGGGTACTTTCGGCAGCATCTCGACCCGAACGGCGCGCAGTCGGAAGAAACTCAGCCGTGGGACCCGGAACGCACGCTGGAACGGGTGGACGGGCGCGTGGAACTCGAGATCGAGGGTCGGCGCGTGTTGGTGCGGGCCTGGAAGTACACGGTCAAGGGCGTGACCGGCGAGACCGTGCCGGTGTATCTGCTGGATACAAACCTCCCCGAGAATGCGCCCGAAGATCGCGTTCTGACGGATTCACTCTACGGCGGCGACCAGCGTTACCGATTGTGTCAGGAGACGGTGCTGGGGCTGGGCGGCTTACAGCTACTGCAAAAAATTGGGCAGACCAACGTGCAGCGCTATCACATGAATGAGGGGCACTCGTCGCTGCTGGCGCTGGGACTGCTGGAGCGCAGACTCAGCCAGAGTTTTGCCGGACGCGTAAAGCAGTTGGACATTGACAGCGTGCGCCAGCTTTGTATTTTCACCACGCATACGCCGGTGCCGGCGGGACACGATCAGTTTTCGCGCGAACTGGTGGCCCGTGTTCTGGGCGAGGAGAAAGTGGCGCTGCTCGACGAAACCGGAGTGTTTCGGCGCGGCATCCTCAACATGACCGACCTGGCCCTGGAGTTCTCAGGCTATGTGAACGGTGTGGCCATGCGCCACGGCGAAGTGTCGCGCGAGATGTTTCCCGCGTACGTAATCAGCGCCATCACCAACGGGGTGCACGCGGTGACCTGGAGTTCGCCGGCCATGCAGGAGCTGTTTGACCGTTACCTTCCAGGTTGGCGCACCGATAATAACTATCTGCGCTACGCCATCAGCATTCCGCTGGAGGATATCCGCCAGGCGCACGCGCGCTCCAAGCAGGACCTGTTCCAGGAAATCAAGCGGCTGCAGAACGTGGAACTCGATCCCAAGGTTCTGACCATCGGCTTTGCGCGGCGCGCCAGCACCTACAAGCGCGCGGCGCTGTTGTTCCGCGATCCGGAGCGGCTGCGGAAGATCACGCGCGAAGTGGGGCCGATCCAGCTCATCTATGCGGGCAAGGCGCATCCCCGTGACGAGGGCGGCAAACAGATCATCCGCCAGGTGTTCGAAGGCGCGGCCGCAGTGGCGGATGCCATCCGCACCGTGTACGTGGAGAACTACGACATGCGTTGGGGGCGTCTGATTACCAGCGGTGTGGACCTGTGGCTGAACAATCCGATGCGGCCACAAGAAGCTTCGGGCACCAGCGGCATGAAAGCCGCGTTGAACGGAGTGCCCAGCTTCAGCGTGGTCGACGGCTGGTGGATTGAAGGTCATATCGAAGGCGTGACGGGTTGGTCAGTGGGCAGTTCGGCGATCAATGAAGATCCGCTGGCGGAGATTTCCTCGCTCTACAACAAGCTGGAACGCGAGATCGTGCCCATGTTCTACAAGGCGCCGGACCAGTACGCCAACATCATGCGCATGGCCATTGCGTTGAACGCGTCGTTCTTCAACACGCAGCGGATGGCGCAGCAGTACGTGTCGAATGCGTATCAGGTGCGGAAGGCGGTGCCACGCGTGCCACGGCCCGCTGGAGAACTGGCGCCGCGGGGATAGAGTCAGCGAAACAATCCGGGTGTGCGAATGGGCACCGGCGTGATGCAGAGCAGCAAAAGCAGCAGTGCTCCCAGCGCCAGCAGGCGGCGATTGCGGTCAAGCGTCGGCCAGGGTGGCACCTCGGGATGACGCCAGCCGGTGAGCAGCAACACGAACGACCACACATACCAGCCGCGCCAAAGATCACCCAGAGGCAACAGAATTCCCACCATCAAAATTGTGACCCAGCGATGGGCCCGCGGAGCAACTGCGTAAATGAGGTGCCCGCCGTCCAGTTGCCCGCCCGGCAACAGGTTGAGCGCGGTGGCGAACATCCCCACCCAGGCGGCGATAGCGATCGGATGCAAGCTGATCGACGCTAGCTGTGTGCTCGTTCCGCTGGCGGCCGATAACAAATGGTGTGCCAGCTGAAAGATCAGCGGATAGCCGAGTTCGATGTCCGCTGGCGGCATCGCAGGCAGGAATTTCGAAAGCCGCAATCCCAGGAACACCATGGGCAAGGCCACGGCAAATCCCGCCAGTGGTCCGGCAATGCCAATATCAAACAGGGCCGCGCGCGAGCGAATGGCGCCGCGGATGCGAATAAATGCGCCCATGGTCCCAATCAGACTGGGAAACGGAACGAAGTAGGGCAGCGAGGCGCGCACGTTGTAGCGCACGCAATAGACGTAGTGTCCCATTTCGTGCGCCAACAGGATCAACAACAAGCTGAAGGAAAACGGGATCCCGAGCAACAGGCGCGCGGGATGCAGCAGGACCCAGGCGAGCGGAAAGAAGGGGACCCAAGCGTCTTCATCGGCCGTGAATGCGGGGAAATCGTTCTGAAAGGTGAACTCCATGCCGGCGCCGACCACCAACGTAGTGAAAATGGTGAGCAACAGGAGCACGGCGTGGATCCAGTAGCGCGGCCGCCGCGGACGCACCAGGACCACCGGAATGGGTGGGTCAAGGGTCGCGTTGGCAGCAAGGGGCGGCGTCGGATCGGACATCGGCGACCGGAAAATGGGAGTCAGGACCGCGGCAGTTGCGCCGCGCAATCCTCTTCATCAAATGTAATGGACGGGGGGGAGATGCGCCAGCGGTGGGGTTTCCGTTATCGCGGGTCAGGTGCGAGCTTCCGGCTCAGTCAATCGACTGAAGTTCTTTGCCCGGTTTGAAGCGCACCGCCTTACCCGGAGGAATGGACACTTCGGCGCCGGTGCGAGGATTGCGGCCAATGCCGGTTTTGCGCGGGCGCA
>JBGQDM010000105.1:0-10797 GCA_041495845.1 Terriglobia bacterium
CGTTGGCGGCGGCCGGCCGGGGGTGGAGCGAGGGTTTTCAACATAAACAGACTTATAGTCAAGTACGACTATCAGTCGGAATTGTAAGAAACAAAAACAAGTCTGTCAAGGGGGCCGAGGCTGGAGCCTACCCGGTGGAAAGTCTTAGAACGCAGAGTTCGCAGAGGGAGGCGCAGAGGACGCAGAGAAAACGTGTGCCTGTTGATTGCCGGTTCCGTCGTCAACCCTCAGACACAGGCGGGCGAGGGCGTCGCTCCGCCTGGCGGACGAGGGCGGCCGTCACTACCTGGTTTTGTCAGGATTCCGCCAGCGCTAGAGCGTCGCGAAGCCGCCGCCGGCGCACATCGTAGGATTGGGCGGAGTGGTGGTGCCGCCAAGGTTGGCATCAAATCGGATGAGATTGTCTTCGGTCGTGCAGAACAGGCGGACACCGGAACTGTTGTAACGTTCCGGAGCAGCGCCGGCACCATAGGTAGTGTTCGCGCCGTTGATCGGATTTCCGCCCTGTACCTGGAACTTGTATCCGTTCTTGGAGCCGGAGGACAAGTTGGAATCGAGAATACAGGCGTTGACGGGCGCGGGAGTACAAGCGGCGCCATTCAGATTACCGCTGCCGAGGCTGGCCAGGTTCTCGGCATATCCCTTAGTCGGATAATTGAGCTGATAGGAAATCTGGGCCTGCTGAATGGCTTTCAGCGAAGCCACGGCGGAAGCTTCGTTCACCGACATTTTGTTCTGCCTAAAGCCAGGTATGGCCATGGACACAATAATGAGGATGATGGCAACGACGATGAGCAACTCGATGAGAGAGAATCCCTGCTGCTGGCGGGACTTTTTCGGGGACATGGCGGCTGCTCCTGGGCGAAACTTGCCTACATTCTGCCTTGGCACCTGGGATTCCACAAGTGGGAGCTGTGCTTTCAAGCACTTGCGGGAGTGGGAGCGCGAGGCAGTGCAAAGAATGAACGTGAGTGTGGAAAAGACTTGCGCGGAATCGTGGCCGAGATACATTTTCCGGAGGCAAGAGAAAGCCCCGGACGGCGGGTCCGGGGCTGTGGAAGCGGTGGCGTGGTCAGAAATTGAACTTCAGGCCGAGTTGCATGATGCGTGGTTCGTGCGCTGAGATCACCTGCCCAAAGGTCTCCGAAGACACACCTTGATCAATGGCGTCGAAGTTGGTGTGGTTCCAGATATTGAAGGTCTCGATGCGGAACTGCAGACCGGTTTTCTCGGTTAACCGGAAGTTCTTAAAGAAGGACAAATCCCAGCGCTGAATTCCCGGCCCCTTGATGGAGCCACGGCGGGCGTTGCCGGGACGGTTGCCGTCCTCGGGCGCATCGGTCGCAAACACGGAGGTGTTGAACCATTGGTCGACAGTGTGGGGCGCGTGCGAGTTTGGATCACCCGTCTGATCGGGGCGGGCGGAGGAGGCGAAATTCAGGTTGTCGGTCTGCGCCGAGGGGTCGAGTAAACCGAGGCCAGCCGGGTCAACGCTGCTGTTGGTACCGACCGGTGTGAGGTATAGACCGCTGTTGAAAGTGATGATGCCGGAGAATTCCCAGCCTCCGAGCACGTGGCCGACGAAACCGCGCTGGTCCTTCATCCAGGGCAACTGGTAGACGAAGTCAGCGGTAAAGATGTGGCGGCGGTCGTAGTCGGTGGGGCCATACTCGGCGCGCAAGTCGGCGTTGTTCTGTGGTGACGAGGCGTCGTTCCCCGCGTTGGTGAGGGCGTGGGACCAGGTGTAATTCAGCGAAATGAGCGAGCCGGCACCGAAACGCTTCTGCATGCTGACCTGCAGAGCGTGGTAGTTGGAATTGAAAATGGTCACCGACTCGTTGATGGGTCCGTAGCCAGGGAAGGGCCGGACGAGATCGACGATCTGAAAGTTGCCCTCTCGAATGGGGCCTCCCAGGGCTTCGGGCACGTTGCGATAGGCACCAGCGGCGGGCTGGTTGATATCGAGAATACCGAGCAGGTGCGTGCCACTGTTGCCGTAGTAGCCCAGGTCGAGCACGACACCTTTGGGCAGTTCGTGCTGCACGTCCAGACTCCAGGACTGGGTGTAGGGCAGCTTCCAACCGGGGGCTACGCCTTTCAAGAAGCGGGTCGAGGAGTTCACGTCGGGGGAGACCGAGCCAGGGTCATCCAGCACAGTGTTGCTGAGGCTGATGTTACCGACGAAGGGCGGGTTGACGAAAAGGTTGTTCTCCACGAAGCCCACCGCTGGTGCGTCATAGAAAAGGCCGTAGCCGGTGCGAATGGCGGTCTTGCCATCTCCGCGCGGGTCCCAGACCAAGCCGATTCGTGGGGCAAAATTCAGGTTTCGTTCCTTGGTGACGATGTCACCGAAAGGCGAAGGGGTGGCCCCGGCGGCGATTGCGGCTTTGTTGCCCGAGGACACGATGAGGCCGTTAATGGGGTTGAAGTTCGGATTTGGGGTCAGCCCATTGGGGCATGGAGCGGTCGCGACAGTGCAAAGCTGCACACTGACGACAGCCGGGTCAGTCTTATCGACAACCGCATAGAGCGGCGCCGCAGCGGAAGCACTGTAGGCACCGGGGAAGAAGCTGGTGTTCTGCCCGTTGGCGTCGAAGGGCTGGGCGTAGCGGGTATAGCGGAGGCCGTAGGTCAGCGTCAGGTTCGGGCGCAGGCGGTATTCATCCTGGGCGTAAAGCTCGAGCATGCGCTGGCGGATCTCGGCGTGGAAGTCGGTATCCGATTGTCGAAACGAATTCACATTGCCGACGAGGAAGTTGGCGAATTCCTGCTGGAAGCTGTCCTCCCCGTTGGGGAATTGGGCGGTCGGGGGGCCAGTGGTGCCAAAACCAAAAGCGCCGTTCGTGTTGGTAAAGCCGCCGGCGTCGTTTTCGGATTTCTGATAGCGGTGATAGGCGAAGCCGAACCGGAAGGTGTGTTTGCCGGCAATCCAGGTGAGGTTGTCGAAAATACTGTGATTGCGGTTGTAGTCGTTGTAGGGTCCAAAGGCGGAGAGGCCGGCGCCGATCCCGAAGCCGAGATCCGGGATGCGCTTGATGACGGGCGGGAAGGGCAAAGTGATGGCCGCGGCGACGTTGGGAGAAGCGGAGATATTGCTGAAGCCGATGGGGTGGCTGACAATGGCGCCGTAGGAATAGGAGTACCCGACTTCATTGAGCAGGTTGGGCCGGAAGGACATAACGCCGTGCAGCAACAGATTGCGGCCGGGAGAGTTGGTATCGGAGGTGGCGTAACCCAAGACCGAAGTGAAGCCAAACAATCCGGCAGGATTGATGGTGGGAATGGAATCGTTGATCCAGCGCCCGCTAACCGACAGCCTGGGGCCGAAGATATGGTCGCCGCGGATGATCTCCTGGCGGTAATTGAAAACGTTGCGGGCACTTTGCGTGAGCTGGTCGTTCGGGACATCCTGCGGCAGGGGGATCTTGGCAAAGACGTCGGTCAGGTAAGCGGCGGCGGCGGGATTGATGGAACCCAGCTGCGTGCCCGCGGGTAACACGGTGCAGCTCGGGCCGCTGCCACTGGTGCAGACATCATTGGGGAAAATCCCCTGGCGCTCCTGCGCGTTGGGTACGGTGGAAACCGAAGTGTTGTAGGTGACGATGCGGCGAACTTCTTCCGAGTAGAAGAAGAATGTCTTGTTCCTCTCCGGGTTGTAGTGGCCGGGGATGAACACCGGGCCGCCCAAAGTCCAGCCGAAGTCGTTGTAGCGGAGGGGCGGGCGCGACAGACCCTCGCGGTTGTTGAAGAAGCGATTGGCATTGAGCACATCGTTGCGGAAAAACTCATAGGCGCCGCCGTGGAACTTGGCGCCGCCGGAACGAGTAATCACGTTGATCTGGCCACCGGCGCCGCGGCCGTACTCCGGGCTGTACAGGCTGCGCAGGACCTTGAATTCATCAATCGCATCCACGCTGGGATAGTTAAGCAGGCTGAAGTTGCCGCCGCGGTCGACGTTGTCGGCGCCGTCCACGGTCCAGTTGTTCTGCGAGAAGCGGGCGCCGTTGATGGAGAAGCTGACCTGGTTGGTGCCCCCTCCTGGAGTTTCCACGCCCACGAAAATCGTGTCGGTAACGGCGGAGGAGACGCCGGGTGTGAGCGCGACCATCTCTTCATAGTTGCGCGCGCTGAGGGCAAGTTCCCGCACCTGAGTTCCGCTGATCAGGCCGGAGGCGGTGGCGCTCTGCGTGTCCACTTGAAGCGCGTCGGCCACGACAGTGGTAATGTCACTGACGGCGCCGGCTTGCAGGTTGGCGTTGACCTCGATGCGGTCGTTGACGTTCAGCTCGATGCCGGTCTTGGAGAAGGTCTTGAAGCCGGTCGCGGTCACGGAAACGGAATAGTGGCCAATGGGCAGCAAGGCGGCCACGTATTCGCCCACGCTGTTGCTCTTAAGGGCACGAATGACGGCGTTGCGATCGGTGTTGGTGACGGTGACGGCGGCGTTGGTGACGACCGCGCCAGTGGCATCGGTGACCGTACCAACGATGGTGCCGGTGGTGGCCTGACCCAACGCTGCGGAACTGGCCAGCAGCGCGACGGCAGCAAGAAGCGGGAGACGGTTTTTCATTGGAGCCCATCCCTTCCGGTGGCGGCGGCCAGCCCGGAATGGGGCGAACCACCACAAAACATCCCTATTAAAACGATCTAATGTTGGTGCAAAGGCACTTTTCTGTCAAGCAGAAAACGGTCTCCCCGGTTCGCTCGGGGCGGGTTCAGCGCAACGCCCGGGTGGACTCCCGCACAATCAATTCCGGCGCCAGCTTTTGATGGACGGCCACGGGAGCACGATTGTCCTGGGCCAGGGTGATGGCCTCGAGCAAGATGCTGACGGCACCGGCACCCATGGCTTCCGCGGGCTGTCGAATGGTGGTAAGCGCAGGCGTGTACAGGCCCGCCGGACCAACGTCGTCGAAGCCAATGACAGAGCAGTCGTCCGGCACGCGCAGGCCGGCTTTAGCCAATGCGCGGATGGCGCCAAACGCGGTCAGGTCATCGAACGCCATCAGCGCCGTGAACTGACGTTTGCGTTTGAGCAGTTCCTCAGTCAGTTTGTAGCCGACTTCAAAACTGGACATGGGGTCGCGAGAATCGGGCAGGTCGACAATTAAACGGGAGTCGAGTTTCAATTGCTGGCTCTGAGCAAACACCTTCATGCCGCGGAACCGGGGGGCGCTGTCGCCCAGGGTCTTGGGACCGCGGATGAAAGCGACCTTGCGATGGCCGAGGCGGAAGATGTGTTCCATGGCGGCGTGGCCGCCGGCCTCGTTATCCACAATCACCGAACTGATGGCGCGAGTACGCAGTTCCTGGCTGATGATGATGGTGGGAATGCGCCTGCGTTCGAGGTCGGCAAGCAGATTGATATCCACGAACAGCCAGTTGGCCAGCACAATCAAACCTTCAATGCGGCGATCGAGCAGCAGTTCCATGTAGCGCTCGAAACGGTTGCGCTCGTTGTGCACGTCGGTGACGATGGGAAGATAGGAAGCCTGATAGAGAGCATTCTGAATTCCGCGCAGCACCGGAGTACAGAAAGGGTCGGTGAGATCGAACACCATCACACCGATTTCCAGGCTGCGTTTGCCCCGCAGGGAGCGGGCAAACAGATTAGGCCGGTAGCCGAGTTTCTTGGCGGCATGCTGGATGCGAGCTTTGGTGCGATGCGGGATGTAACGGGCCAGGGGCGCGTCATTGAGCACGATGGAAACCGTGCTTGAGGAGAAGCCGCTGGCCTTGGCAACGTCGCGAATCGTGACCATGGAAGTCTCGGGGCGGCGCCCGCCCGCGAAGCCCACGATCATATACCTTGGCGACGATGGAGATGCAAGCGCGCGAGTTGCGGGAAACAACGTGGCGTTCTAGCATCATCGGTTTCCAGCATCATCACTTCCTAGCATCATCAGTTGGGGGGAGGCAGCGTGAGCGGCGCAGACGTAGTCATCATCGGCGGCGGCATCGTGGGGTCGAGCATTGCCTACCATCTGACGGCTGCCGGGTGCCGGAATGTGGTGGTGTTGGAACGCGAAAGCCACACGGGTAAGGGGTCCACCGGCAAGAGCATGGGCGGCGTGCGGGCGCAGTTTTCCACTCCGGTCAACATCCAGATGTCGCTGTATTCGATTCCTTTCTATGCGGCGTTCGACGAACGGCTGGGGCATCCGGCCGGCTACCGGCCGCAGGGATATTTGTTTCTGGCCACGAGCGAGGCGCACATGAAATATCTGCGCGCCAACTACGAACGGCAGATCGCCATGGGGCTGAAGACCGTGGGATTCATCGATCCGGCAGAGATCGCGCGCCAGTACCCGCAACTTCGCATGGACGACGTGGTGGGTGGAACATTTTGCGGCACGGATGGTTTTGTTGACCCCTATAGTGCAATGAACGGCTTCATGCAATGCGCGACTGAGAACGGAGCGCGGCTGGTCCGGCACGCCGAGGTGACGGGGATCGAGCGCGATGCGCAAGGGGTCAGCGCGGTGGTGACCGCGAACGAAAGCTTCGCCACGCGGCGCGTGGTCAATGCGGCGGGCGCATGGGCGGCGGAGGTGGCAGGCATGGTGGGCGTGAGCCTGCCGGTAGAGCCGTTGCGGCGCATGCTGGTACCCACCGAACCGTTTGATCAGTTTCCTCCTTCCGCGCCCATGATCATTGATATGTCCAACGGATTCCATTTTCGGCCGGAAGGGCTCGGTTTTCTGCTGGCCTGGAATGATCCGGAGGAGACGACGGGTTACAAGCTGGATTTCGAACCATCGTTCATTGAGAAGATTCTGGTGCGGGCGGCGGGGCGTGTGCCGGTGTTTGAGAATCTGGCGGTGAATCCGAAACGAGCTTGGGCTGGTCTCTACGAGATGACGCCGGACCACCATCCGATTCTCGGTGCGGTGCCGGAGGTGTCGGGATTCTTCCTGGCCAACGGTTTCAGCGGACACGGCGTGATGCACGCACCGGCGACTGGGAAAATTCTGGCGGACCTGGTGCTCCACGGCGAGACGGAGCTGATTGATGCGTCCGTGTTGAACATCCGACGGTTTGCTGAGGGGCGGCTCATCCACGAGACGGCGGTGTTGTGACGCCGGGAAGGCAAAATCTTAAAACGCAGAGGTCGCGGAGAACGACCGCAGAGAACGCAGAGAAAGGCAAATTCTCTCGACGACCTGCTTGGTGGAGCTTCCCCGTGCAGAGATCCTTGGCTCCGCTCAGGATGACAGCTCGCAAGGCGGTCGAACCAGGCGACGCCTTTACTTCACCAGATAGAACGCCTCCTGCCGCGGGCGAAAAAACCTGTAGCCGTCGTCGGTCAGGTGGGCGTCGTCTTCCATCATGATGTAGACCTTCTGGTTGTCCCACTCGGGCACCGCCGTTTGCGTGTTCAGTTCGACGGAAATGTAGGAATCCTTCAGCAGGGGCTTGGTCTGGTTGGCCGCCATGTCAGCACGTTTCGCGGCGCGAAAATCAATGCTGGGGCCAAGCCCGTGGCCCTGGTTGCCGATGGGATGACTGTAGATCTCAGCCTGAATTCCCTTCTGCTTCATCTCTTCCATGACGGCGTTGTAGACATCGCCGGCGATGCGCCCGGGACGGGCGGCGCGCAGCATGAGCGCGTCCTGCAGTTCATTCGTATTTTTCAGCGCGTGTTGCAGGCCAGCAGGAACTGTCTTCTCTCCTGGCCGCAAAACGTATGCCATCTTCTGCCAGTCGGTGTTGAGGCCCATGTAGGTGATGCCGAAATCCAAGTGCAGGACATCGCCGTATTGGATGACGGTGCTTTCCGGAGCGACGGCGAGGAATCCCCGTGAAGTGTCGTTTGCCTTCCCATGGCGTTGCACTCGCAGATCGGGCTCGAACCAGGTAGAGACGCGGTTCTCCCAAAGCTGGTCGTAGAGCCAGCGGCGGACTTCGCCCACCGTCGTCTTACCGGGCTTGACGACTTCGCGGGAGAGGGCGCGTCGGGTCAGTTGATCGGTGAGTTCGACCATCAGGGTGTAGGTGTCGAATTCTTCCGGGATGCGCGTCGCCAGATATTCCTCGATCAGATCGGCAGCCGGAACAAAGTGCTGGGCGGCGTCCGCCCCCATTTTTTCCGCCAGGAACTGATAGCTGTCGTGGGTCAGGCTGCGCTCGACGCCGCGTCGCGCGCCAAAACTGAGGGCGATCTTTTTGGGCTGGTATTGCTGGTAAAGCTCGGGCAGGACTTTGTCCGGCGGGCGAGGGTCGTCTTCGGTTTCGAAAAATCGCTTCAGATTTTCCTCGGCGTAACCGGTAATGGCCAGCTTGCGCAGACCTTTCTCTCCCGTATCAATGAAGACGAAGATGTCGCGGTTCCCTTCGAAAGGCCGGGGCGGCGCGATGAACTCGGTGAGTGGGTCGGGATGAAACTCCTCGTTGACGATGATCCACATGTCAATGCCGTAGCGCCGCATCATGGGAAGAACCATCTGATGGCGCCTGGCGAGCCACTGTTCGCGCACGGCGATCTGTTGCGACCACGGCAACAAACGCGGCGTGGTGGTTTTCTGGGCGAGCGCGGAAGGCACAAGCCCGAGGATGAGGGCGGCGGCGAGAAGAAAAGATCTACGCATGGCAGTCTCCGGACATTCAAGAAAACTGTCATAGTGACGCGTCCGGCGTGGCGGCGTCAACCGGAAGGCACGCTCAGGGTGATCAGCAATGAAAAACGGCGCAGCCGAAGCCGCGCCGTCTCTCCTCCGAAACGCAATTGCTTGCGATCTAGTACGTCACCCGGCTCACGTGGTTATTCGCTTCCGTGTTTTGAATCAGGGGAGCGGCGGCATAGGTTCCCAAGCGCGAGTTGCTGGTGAAGCCGACGTAGGCTCGGCTACTGCCGGCAGCCGCGCCGCCCCGAGCGGCCAAGCCGATGTTGTCACCCAGGAAACCGCTGCTGGAGAATGCGCCCGAGTTGCCATCCCCGGCAGTGGAGTCCGGGGTCGTGGTCACCTTCACCGGCGGCAAGACCACCACACCTCCGGCGACAATCTGGTTCAGTTCCATGATGGTGCGGTTCTTGTAGGGGTCGCCGTCCGCGGTGTGGTAGTAGGCGATGTTAACGATGTTCTGCCCGGAATCGATGGCGATCGCGGGCATGAACTCGTGGGTGCCAAGCGTGTTGTTGACGTTGCCAAAGGTCCAGCTGCCGCCCAGATTGGTGGAAGTGGCCATGACGACGTCGCTGTCGGCGCAGCCGGAAAAGTTGAACGGCAAGACCGGTGAGACCTTGCAATTCGTCCACACCACAAAGGTGGTCTGGCCAGCGGCATCGGTACGGTCGGCAACCACGGGAATGGTGCTCACCGTGATCGGGTTATTGCTGAGGTCCCCGTTGAACCCGCGCATGGGATTGCCTTCCGTCTTCACCAGGGTGGGATTGGCGCAGGTGGGGGCAGCCGGGAGCGCGGCCGGCGTGCACACCGCCATCATGATGTTGAAGCCGAAGGGAGGCGTGTTGAAGCTGTTGTTGGTGTAGGTGACGGTGATCTTGCCGGCGTTGGGGCCACCCTGCACCACCGCCACGCTGGGAAACTGGGTGGCGTTGTTAAAACCACTCACAATCACAGGCTTGGAGCAATCGGCGATGGTGGCAAACGTCGGCTTGCAAGCGGTCAAGTGGATGACGCTGCGTCCACCCGAACCGAACGAGGTGTCCGCCACATAGAGGAAGCCGGAGCCGACCCCGGCGGTGCGGTTGTCCTGGGCGATGGAGGGCGAGTCGGCGATGTCATTGAGGCTGGGATCCACGAGGATGGCAATCGGACCCAGGCAGGTGGGCCCTTGAAGAAAGGTTTGCGAACCCGCGGGACAGGTGACGGCGCTGGTAAAGTTGGCTGCGGGCGTACGGCGCAGTCCGATCCCTGCGCCCGTGTTGTCAATGCGCACATCGGCAAAGACGAACTGCTTGTGGGCGGCCGCGGGATCAGCCAGTACCCGTGGATTGTCGGTCCCAGCCATCATGCTGGTCGCGCTGAAGGGGCTGGGAATGAAAGGATTGCCCACCTCGAAATCCGTGCCTCCATAACAACCGACGGCGCCGTCGCGGTGCACGAAAATGGAGGTCAGACCGCCAAAGGAGGTGCCGTTGGCCAAACCGCGGGAATCGCTGGCGTGTTCCACCACCAGATCCTTACCGGCAGCGATGCCGCTGAGAATGAAGTCCACGGAAGGTTCGTTTTGCGGCAGGGCGCGGAGCGCGGGCTCGAGGTTCATCTGCATGCCGACAGCCGTGCCGCATCCCACCACCGCGGTGGCCGTGGCGCGCGTAAAGTGCGGAATCTGTTGCAGCATGGGCAAGACTGGATACTGGCCCACGGCGTCGGGGTGAAAGCGCATGAGCCAGCCGAGCGCCGCCGGATTGGGCGAGCGCAGTAACAACTGCTTTCCCTGCTCGGAGGCGAGAAGCCCCAACCCTGAAGACGGTGGAACGGAATAGCTCTGGAAAATCCCCGGGTTGGGCGAGGTCATCTGAGCGAACCCAGGCAGGGCCAGCGTCACAACCAGCAGCAACAACACCATCCTCACGAGAGTCTCTAATTTCACGGCAACTCCTCCTTGGAAATTTCAGCGCTCTCCCGGGGACCAGTCGGCGCGAACCAGCGCGGCTTTCTCGGAGCATAGGGGAACTGCTCCGCCAATCTTCCTTAATCGGTGTCGAAAACCCCGGGAAGCTGGGCGGAGGGAGTCTTTCTCCGGCCCTCATCGGCTGTCAAGATGAAAGATTCTGCACAGGGCAAACGCGAGCTCGCGCGCGGGTTTGCGAGCCCAGAAGCCAGGGTGGAA
>JBGQDM010000106.1:0-10766 GCA_041495845.1 Terriglobia bacterium
CGCATGCGCAGCAGTTCGTCGGTGACGCGCAGGCGGTGCGCCATCACGCCCATCAGGTCGAGCGCGGCGTGGGGGTGCTCGGTCACGAAATTGAGCAGCTCGCCGCGATCAAACGCCAGCATCTCGGTATCTTCCACGGCGACGGCGCTGGCGGTGCGAGAGCCGCCGTCCAAGAACGAGACTTCGCCGAGCACGTCGCCGGTTTCCAATTCGGTAAGGACGAGGCACTCGCCTTCGTAGGTGGTGAGTTCCACGCGAACTCTTCCGGAGCGAATGACATAGAGGGCGTCGGCGCGGTCGCCGGCGGCGAAAATCCTGGTGCCGGCGGCAAACTGGCAGGGCTTGAAGAGTTCGGCCAGCGTGGCACGCTCCTGGTCGTCGAGCAGGGAAAACAACTGCACTTCCGAAAGAATGGCTTGCGTAGACATGCACCCTCCAGCGATGGAGGGAATTGTAGCTGAGAAGCAAAAGCCGTTGGGCGGGTGCAGTCCCGCCTTCGAGTCCGATGGCAGTCCCTGGCAAATCCCTGTAACCTTCGTCCCCTCCGGGCAGTAAGCGTATACAGAAGGGGAGAGATGCCAGTGCTGGCGCAGCCATCGGAGAGATTGCGGCAGTTCTGTCACGGCGATCTGGAAGCCTTCGAGGCGTTGTTCCGCGAGCACCAGACGGAGGTCTACGGCTGGATCGTTCGCATGGTCCGCGATCCGGCAGCCGCAGAGGACCTCACGGTCGAAACCTTCTGGCGCATTTATCGCGCGCGCGCCCGCTTCGACCCGGCACGGAGCTTCGGGGCGTGGGCGCGACGGATCGCTACCAATGCGGCGCTCGATCACTTGAAAACGGCGCGGCCTGAAACCGATCTCCCCGACGATCTGCCGGCGGCGGCGTTGCCAGACCCCGGCATCTCAGAAGAGCTTCGCCGGAAAACGGCAGGTGCGTTCCGCCGGCTGCCGCCGAAGCTGCAGGTCGCAGCCACACTGGCGCTGATCGAAGAGCAGCCCTACAAAGAAATCGCAGAAGCGCTGGGCATTTCCACGGGAGCCGTCAAGGTGCGCGTGTTCCGCGCTCTGCGCTTTCTCAGAAAAGAATTGCAACGACAAGGACTCAACCCATGAATGAACACGACGAGGAACAAATCGAACGATTGCTGAAGAAATCCGTGCCCCCGATCAGCGCGCGAGCCGGTGCGGAACTGCCACGCGACCTCTGGCCCGCGATGCTGAAGCGTCTGGAAGCGCGCCCCACCGCGGTGCCGTGGTTTGACTGGGCCCTGCTGGCGGCAGTGGCGGCGTGGCTGGCATTTTTCCCGGGGACGATTCCGGTGCTGCTCTATCACTTGTAATGGGAGGACAGAATGAACCCTCATCCTTATCTTCGTGCCTACCTGGCAGGCATTTTCGCGCCCAGCCTGTTTCTGTTGGTGGCGTTGACAACCTTCATCCTGACGCGGCTGGTGTTCCACGTCCCCATCCCGATTGAGCGCGTCATTGTCTTTCCGATGGCGCTGGTGCCCAACGCTTTTGGGATGTGGAACATCCTCTACGTGTGGTCGCGTCCGCACCGCCATTGGCCGATTGGTTTGCACGGCGCAGTGCTGCCGGTGATCCTGGCGTCAGCGGGAGCGGTCGGGGCCACCTGTGGCGGATTCCTGACGGCCGGCGCACAGGGTGTCACCTGGTTCCAGGCCATCAGCGTCCCGTACTCTCTGCTCGTGATCTGGTTCCTGGCCGCGGTGGGGATCTATTACCTGGTATGGAAGTACGTGGTGGGCTTCCTCAACCAGATGCTGGGAGTGGCGTGAAACGGGCTTCTTAGGAAGCGGGGCGGCGCCCGCTTCGTTCTCTCTGCGGCGGTACGGGGTAATCCTTGGGATAAACCACGACGTGCCGCTGCAGGGCTTCGCCTTCGCTGCCGGTCTGCAGGTCTTCTGCCTCGCGCAGCGCCAGGTGCAAAATGCGCCGCTCGCGCGAGGACATGGGGGCAAAGGGATAAGGCACACCGGTGTCACGGACTTTGCGCGCCGCCACCTCCGCCGCCAGCCGCAATTCCTCCAACCGCCGAGCGCGATGATCCATGCAGTCGAAGCTCAGCTTGTCGTGTTCGTTCGAAGGCAGGCGTAGCAGCTCCATGGCAATGAGTTCGAGCGAACGCAATAATTCAGCGCCGCAGTCGAGCAAAAGGGGACCGTCCGGGCCGCTGAACTGCACCAGAATCTCGGGGCGTTCCCACTCGCGCGCACCCTCCACCACCGGGTCTACCGTGATGCGGTATTTCAGGCGAAGGCCGCCGAGGCTGACGACACCTTTGAGGAATTCGTTGATCCGGTTGGCAGCTGCGACCTTATCGGCAATCGGCATGGAAACCTCGCTCCTACTTGTCCTTCTTGCGCGCCCGTTTCATGGCCATCTCGCGCATCTCGCGGCCCAGGCTGGTGCGGTTCATCACCTTCTGCTGCACGATGGAGATGATGTTACCCACCGCCCAGTACAAACACAGGCCCGCCGCCAGATTCCAACTGACGAACCCGAGAAACAGCGGCATCATGATGTTCATCATCTTCTGCTGCTGCGGATCCATCACGCCCTGGGGCGTCATGCGCTGCACCAGAAACATGGTGGCGACGATGGCCACGGGCAAAAGATAACGGGGGTCGGGCGAAGACAAGTCGTGCACCCAGAGCCAGCGGGCGTGCCGCAAATCAATGGCTGCGCCCAACATGCTGTAGTAGGCAAACAGGAACGGCATCTGGATGACCAGGGGCAGACATCCGCCCACTGGGTTCACGCCTTCGCGCTTGTAGAGCGCGGACATCTCCTGGTTCATTTCCTGCTTGCGCGGATCGCGCATGGTGTACTTCTTGTATTTTTCCTGGACGGCCTTGATCTGCGGCGCGACCTTCTGCATCTTCAGCGCGGACTTCATCTGCGAGAGGCGCAAGGGCAGCAGCAAAATGTTGATGATGATGGTCTGCAGAACAATGGCCCAGCCCCAGTTGGGAATGATGGTGTGATAGGTCCACTTCAGCCACAGAAACAGCGGCTTGGCGATGATGCCGAAGAACCCGAAATTGACCAGGCCGGTGAGATCGGCGGCTGCTCCCGTGGCGGGCAGCTTTTCGATCACCTCGAGCGATTTCGGCCCGACGTAGAGGCGCAGCGCCGTGGGACCGCGGCGATCGCCGACCGCCGCGCCGAGGACGTCAACCTTTGCGGTGTCGGCCGGCTTCTGCGGATCTTTGGCCACATCCAGCGGATCGCGCAGGGTCACCATCGCCGCGTTCTGCGGATCCTCGGGCATGAACACAGCCGCAAAGTAGCGGTCGGCTACGCCCGCCCAGCGCAGTGGGCCGTTGATGGTATTGCCGCCGCTGACCTTCTTCACATCCAGCCGTTCAATTTTCTCCTGGCTCTGATATTCCACCTGCGCCGCGGCGAAGGCAGGGATGGTCTTCTCCTCAGCAAAGCCCGCCGGCCACGACGGATACGCCTGGATGTCCTGCCCGCGATAACGGACCGAGGTTTCCATGCGGATGACATAGCTGGCGTCGAAGTGGTACGTCTTGCGGACCGCCACGTCGGCGTCCCTATATTCGAAGGCGAGGTCGCCGCCAGCGGTCTGCGCCCCGGTGCGGCTGACCACATAGAGCACCGAATTTATTTTGCCGCGCAGACCGGCATCATAGGTGTAAAGCGAAAGCGGGAAACCATATTTTTCCGCAGCGGCGCCGCTGGCAAGCTCCAGCGGCTGGCCCTGGTCGTCGTCGTAATGCTTGAGCACCCACGATTTCACCACGCCGCCGCGATTGGAAAAGCGAATCCGGTAGAAATCATTTTCGATGACGGTCTCCGCTTCGCTGCTCGCCTGCACCATCTTGGTGGAAGCGGAGGAGGAAGCTGGGGCAGCAGTCGCCGAGGTCGGGGTTGCTGCTGCCGGCGGCGCGGTCACAACCGTGGGCTGGCTCGCTGCCGGGGTGGGTTGCGGCGGCGGTTGGGGTCCGTACTTCCGCAGCAGAGGCTGAATCCCCATGATGATGAGAAATGTGACCACAAAGGCGAGCAGCAGCTTGCGCTCGCTGCCCGGTTCCTGCGGTTGCTGCGGACTGTGATATTCGGCCAAGTCGGTTCCGTTTCCTTTTTCTGTTTGCTTTCCGCCGCGCTAGGCCGCGTCCGGATGCGAAGGACGCCAATGCCGGCAGCCCGTGGACCGGGGCACCGGATCGTATCCCCCGCGCGTCAGCGGATGGCAACGCAACAAACGCAGCCCCGCCAACACCGTCCCGCGCAACACCCCGTGCAACTCCACCGCTTCGGCGGCATAGTCCGAGCAGCTGGGCACGAAGCGGCAAGCTGGTGGAAACAGGGGCGACACCCAACGCTTGTAGAGCGCCAGGAGAAACAATACCGTCCGAGTCATCAAGTGCGCGGTCTCGTCCATGGCCTTCGGTTCCTGGCGTTGCCCGTTCATCGTATTGCCCCCGGCTTCCGCCCCATCACCTGATCAAACGCGCGCCCGACTTCCTCGAGCAGGATCGCGAAGTCGACTTTGAGCGCCGACTTCTTGGGATTGATGACCACGTCCATGGCGGGCGCAATCAGCGGACGGCGTTGCCGCACCGCCTCGCGCAGGCGACGGCGAATGCGGTTGCGCACGACGGCGTCCCCCAAAGCCTTGCTCACCGTAAATCCGATCCGCAGTCCGCTTCCTTCGGGCCGTGGCCGGTAGAAGACGGTAAGGTGCGCGGCGAAGTGCCGCCGACCTTCCTTATACACACGCTCGAAGCCGGCATGGTCGAGGATGCGGGCAGAG
This sequence comes from Terriglobia bacterium, assembly GCA_041495845.1. Taxonomy (GTDB): domain Bacteria; phylum Acidobacteriota; class Terriglobia; order Terriglobales; family Acidobacteriaceae; genus JBGQDM01. Next base: position 4,807 of record JBGQDM010000106.1, read on the forward strand.
CGGGGAAACCGTGCTCCGCTGGTGCTGGCGGGTGGCGGCATGGGAGGCACGGGCTCGGGGTCCACGGAAATCACGCTGGGTTTCGCTGCGGCCGGCTGCGGCCGTCCTCTACTCGCGGAATCCGGGACTGACGGAGACGCGTTTGCGCCCCTTGGCTCGCCGCCGGGAAAGGACTTTCCGTCCACCCTGGGTTTTCATCCGGGTACGGAAGCCGTGCGTCTTCGACCGGCGGCGCCGGTTCGGCTGGAATGTGCGCTTGGGCATGAAACGTGGCTGCTCCTAGTCTGGAAAAATGCGCAAAAACAAACCCTGAGTATAAATGAGCGCGGCGCGGGCGGCAAACGGCAATGGCTGCTGCACCATTTTTGCGGCATTGACCATCTGACTACTTGACAGAAAACTTTTTTCGTCCGCTACTCGCCGCCTGTCCCGAAAAAAAATCTCCCGCGCTTGTTTCCAGCAAAAAACTTTGTGCTAGTATGCCGCTCGGTTGCTTCAACGTCGCATTCACACAACATAGTTCCAGCGCCGCTCCGTCGAGTCCGACGGCGCGGTCTCCGAAAGAAAGATCATCGTCCTTATGTCTGCTCCCATTGCTACTAGCGTTGCTGCCGCCAACCCGTGGGTCCGTATCCTAGAAGCGCTAGAGAAGAAAATTAATCGGCACTCCTATGACACCTGGCTGAAGCCGACGCATTTCAGCCACACCACCGGCGGCATCCTGTTTGTGCGCGTGCCCACCAACGAGTTCTGTCATGTGGGCGACAAATATGCCGATCTGATCCAGGAGGCGATGGATAATCTGAACCTGGGGCTGACGGACATCAAGTTTGTGACGCCGGACGAAGATCCGGCAGCCACGCCGGTCCGCCATGATGGCGGTCTGTCGCGCCGCTCTCCCGCCTCGGCTCCGACCCCCGCGCCGGCCACGGTGCCCGGCAACCAGGCACGCTTTGACTGGGACGGCACCGCGCAGCTGAATCCGCGCTACACCTTTGACGCCTTCGTGATCGGCAACGGCAATCAGTTCGCCTGTGCCGCCGCCCAGGCCGTCGCCGAAAATCCTTCCAAGGCCTACAACCCGCTCTTCCTTTACGGCGGCGTGGGCATGGGCAAGACGCACCTCATGCAGGCCATTGGCCATGAAGTGAGACGCCACCAACCCCAGGCCTCCATCTGCTATCTCTCCAGCGAGAAGTTCACCAACGAGATGATCAACTCGCTGCGCTACGACAAGATGTCGAGTTTCCGCGACAAGTTCCGCAACGTGGACGTGCTCATCGTTGACGACATCCAGTTCCTGGCGCAGAAAGAGCGTACCCAGGAGGAGTTCTTCCATACCTTCAACGCGCTCTATGAATCGATGAAGCAAATCGTGATTGCCAGCGACCGGCCGCCCAAAGAACTGGCGGAGATCGAAGACCGGTTGCGCTCGCGCTTCGAGTGGGGACTGATCGCCGACATTCAGCCGCCGGACCTGGAGACCAAAGTCGCCATCCTGCAGAAGAAGGCGGAGCAGGAGCGGGTCAGCCTGCCCACGGATGTGGCGCTCTACATCGCCTCCAACATCCGCTCCAACGTGCGCGAGCTGGAAGGCGCGCTCATCCGGCTGATGGCACACTCTTCGCTCATCGGCGCCGAGATCACGCTGCCCTACACGCAGAATGTGCTGAAGAACTTTATTGATTCCCAGGTGCGCAAGATCACCATCGAATCCATCCAGAAGATTGTGGCGGAACAGTTTGGACTGCGCCTGATTGAGATCAAGGCCAAAAACAACTCGCGCGCCATCGTCTACCCGCGCCAGATTGCCATGTATTTGGCCAAGCATCTGACGGAAGCTTCCCTGCCCGAGATTGGCCGCCAGTTTGGCGGCAAACACCACACTACCGTGCTTCACTCGGTGGAGAAGATTGATGGCGTGCGCAAGACCGACAAGGATTTAAACAGGATGCTGACCAAGTTCACCGAGCAGTTGGGCGGTTGATTTAGCGGCGAAGCGCGCGGTTACGCCGGTCGTATCCGCAGCTCCCACGGGCGCCACTGTGCAGAGGCTGTGGAAGCTGTGAAAGACGGGCATGGTGGAGGAAGGTTGGGCTGCAGCATCCTCAGACTGCGCCCAGAATGCAGGTGTTTCCCCACAGCCCGGAAGTAGCCGAGAAGTACTGCAGGGAAATGAGATTGTGGCTTTTTCCACATTTCCGCTGTGCCTACTACTACTACTGGTATTAAGTCTTTTTATTTTGATATAAAGAGAACCACTAATAGTCGCAGCCGTACTGGGGGGAGAAGCGTATGCCCGTAGAAACTTTGGCGGCAACCGGGGCGGGGACGATGGAAATCACAGTCAGTAAATTTGATCTACTGAAAGAGCTGACGGCGACGCAAGGGGTAGTGGAACGGAAAACCACCATTCCCATTCTCTCCAACTACCTATTCGAAGCCGGCAGTGACAAGCTCTCGCTCACCGCCACCGACCTGGATCTCAGCCTACGTACCTCCTGCAGCGCCAAGGTGAAAAAAGAAGGCGCCTGCACTATTCCAGCGCGCAAACTCTACGACTACGTGAAGCTGCTGCCCGACGGCGAGATTTCCATCAAACTACTGGAGAACCATTGGGTCAACATTCGGTGCGGCCGATCCAACACGAAGATGGTGGGGATGGCGCGTTCGAATTTCCCCACCCTGCCGGCGTTTCCCACCGCGGGCGTGGTGAAAATTCCATCGAAGGCGCTGCGCGGGGTGATCAGCCGGACGATCTTTGCCATCGCCAACGAAGAATCACGCTACACGCTGAACGGTGGGCTGATGGTGCTGAAGCCGGAGTCCATCACCATGGTCGCGACCGACGGCCACCGCCTGGCTCACGTGGAGCGACCGGGCGAAAAATTTGAAGTTTCCGGTGAGATGAAGACGCTGGTGCCGAAGAAGGCGATGAACGAACTGCGTGTCCTGCTGGACGCCACCGATGCCGAGTTCGTTGAGTTCGCCAAGGACGAGAGCACGCTCTTCTTCCGCATCGGTGGACGCCTGCTGACCTCGCGGCAGCTCACCGGCCAGTTCCCCAACTACGAGGCCGTGCTGCCCAAAGACAACAGCCGCTCCATCAGTGTGCGCTCCGAAGACCTGAGCGCGGCCATCCAACGTGTGGCCCAGTTTGCCGACGAACGCTCGGGTGCCATCCGCATGCGCCTGGAAAAGAACGAGCTGAAACTTTCGTCGTCGTCGACCGAGGCGGGCGAATCGGAAGACACCATCGAAACCAACTACGCCGGCGAACTCATCACCATCGGCTTCAACTCGGCGTATTTGCTGGACTTTCTGAAGGCGATCGGCGCCGGCGAAGTGCGGCTGGAATTCAAAGATTCGCAGTCAGCCGGCCAGCTTCGACCGGAAGAAGGCGAGGAGTATAAGTACCGGTACATCGTGATGCCGATGCGCATCTGAGGGGGGCAAGACTGCTGCGATTTCCGGCCGGGCGACGAGCCCGGCTTTTGTTTTGGTAGCGAGGCAGCCGTCTACTCTTCGATCTCTACCTGACCGGAGCGCCCATCGTAGGTGAAATTCCACCGCTCCAAGACGTCCCTGCCGATGAGGCACGAAACGTCCTGCTCGGGCAATGGGCAGGCGACCAGTGGCAATGGGTCGAAGCCGCTGAGACCTGAATCTGGGAACAAGATTGACCCAGCGAACTCAGGCCGATCGGTGATCTGGCCTGCGCCCGAAATGCGAACGACGCCAGTCTGACGCAGACCACAGGTAGTGGCGACCTGAGGATTGATTACAGTGCGTGAAGCGCCGGTGTCGATCAACGCAGTGACCGTAAAAGCTTTTTTCAGGTGGACATGTTCGTGCTTCGCGGCGTTCTGGGCGGCGACCGGATGTACGATTGTGACTTTGATCTTGGGCCCGCTCCTGCGCAATTCGAGACGGGAATAGGAGCGGGAATATCTGGGGCCGTCCATGGCCTAATAAATCACGAAAACGGGTTCCTGCTCGACAACTTGCTTGATCAAGAACTCCGCGCTCACACCAAAAGTCTGCAATCCCGCTTGCAGGGCGTCTTCATAGCTGCTGAAAAATCCCGCCACGGTTTCGTCGCTGACCAAGACGAACTTGCCCCGATGGGCACCCAGCCAGGCTTTCTTGTTGGTCTCGTACCAGGCAAGCTCTTGCGCCAGCGCGGGTTTTCGCTTCTGCGTCATGAATACTTCGCGCTACTTAAGTCGTGCGGCCCTGGTCGACGAGCTTACGTATACGCGCAAGTATGACAGGGTCGCAGTTCGAGTCAAGCGGAATAGGCTGGCAGGCCACTGCTGTTCTTGACACCTCCTCTTCCCCGATTTACCTTTCTCGCACTTTTCCGCTCGGGAGGCTCCCATGCTGTCAGGATTCAAGAAGTTCATCATGCGCGGCAACGTGATCGATCTCGCCGTCGGGGTGGTCATCGGCGGCGCTTTTGGGGCGGTTGTGGCCTCGCTCACCAAAGACCTGCTTACGCCCCTGATCGCCGCTATCGCGGGCAAGCCGGATTTTTCAGTCGTCAACTTCAAGATCGGCGAGACGGTGTTTGGCTTGGGCAGCTTCCTCAATGCCGTGGTCGCGTTCTTGCTGGTGGCGTTTGCCATTTACTTCTTTGTGGTCACGCCCATGAACGCGATGATGGAGCGGATGAAGAAACCGGAAGCCGCCGCTGCTCCCACCACCAAGAAGTGCAAAGAGTGCTGCAGCGAGATTCCGGTGGAAGCGCGCCGCTGTGCGCACTGCACGCAGCCGGCGTAAGAGATTCGGAGGTAGAGGTGAAGTCAGCGTGCTCGGCAGGGCGACTCGCTCTGCTTCTTGTTTCCGCAATTGCCCTGGCGCAGGAAGCGTCGACTGCTCCCGCCGCTCCGCCCGCTGCGGCAACCAACGCAGGCATTCCCGCGACTGCTCCATCTCTCGGTGAATTTCGCGAGGGCTCCTACCGCAACGACTATTTTGGCTTCGCGTATCCTATGGGCGACGAATGGGTGCGAAAGACGACCTTCGCGCGAAGTGCCTTGGAGAGCTCTCAACGAGGCTCGCAATCGGCGCTTGTGTTGTTGGCAGGGTTCCATGTGCCCAAGAACAACAGCGACCCGTTTGAGGACGCTTCCTTCACCCTGTTTGCTCTTGCCCAGTCACCGCATGCCCCTGCAGTGAGTGCTCCCGAACAGCTCGCGGCGCTCGCGGCTGCAAAAGCTCAACGTAAGGTGAAACAAAAGGGCGAGGTCACACAATTCGAGGCGGCAGGAGTCACGTTTTATCGCGCCGACTTCGATGCCTCAGGTGGCCGGGTGGAGTCCCAAGTGTGCGCGCTGGTCAAAGGCTACATGTTGCAGTGGAGCTTTCTGGCTGAGTCGCGCTCGGCCCTGGAAGATGCGATTGCGACTTTGCGGCTGCTTACCAAATACGATGGCCCCCCGCCTCCACCAATCCGCCGGGTTCGAGTGTCCCAAGGCGTTTCGCAGGGTCTGATCGTGCGCAAGGTCCAGCCGGATTACCCTGCGGCTGCGCGGGACATGAGGATTCAGGGATCGGTGATTTTGAGCGTGCTCATCAGCCACACTGGCGATGTGGATGAGATCAAAGTTGTCGCCGGGCCGAGCGCACTAATTCCTCCCGCCCTCAAAGCCGTTCGCCAATGGAAGTACAAACCGTATTTGTTGCAGGGCGAGCCAGTGGAAGTGGAAACGCAGATCACAGTGGTCTATTCGCTGAGCATGGGCTAAGCGCCGAGCCGAACGCAGCGCGGCATAACTTCCAGTAGACTGGAGTCCATGCGGCTTGTAGCTCTTGTGCTGGCTTGTTTCTTCACGGTCACTCCCGTCATTGCCCAATCTCCCGCCCCCGGCACCTACGACGAAGCCACCCGCCTCTTCCGTCACGCCATTCTCGGATTCACTTGTAAAGTTCCCTACGGCTGGGTGTTGCGGACCAAA
>JBGQDM010000107.1:0-10491 GCA_041495845.1 Terriglobia bacterium
CAACCGGAATATCCCGTTCTCGCGCGGCAGATGCGTCTGCAAGGGCCAGTGCATCTGCGGGCGATTATCAGCCGCCAGGGTGCGATCGAGAACCTGCAGGTGATCAGCGGACAACCGTTGCTGGTGCGGGCCGCCCGCCAGGCCGTCGAACAGTGGCGCTACCGGCCGTTCGTTCTCAATGGGCAGCCCATCGAAGTGGAAACAGAGATCACCATCAACTTCACCCTCGGCGGGAGCTGAAGGCGCTGGCCACGGATGAGCACGGATATGCTCGAAAGGAAAATCCGTGGGGATCGGTGTGGATCCAGAGCAAACGGCTGCACACGATTTTCGCTTCCGCTCGTCTAATGGAGGTTGTATTCGACCGAGACGAGATAGACGGCGAGCGCAAGGGCGAGCAAGATGGAAATGCCGGCGGCGATGTCAACGATAAATCCGGCGGGCTCGAACGTACCCGCGTCAATCTGGGTGCGCGTCTGACGGTAGCGGAAGAGGCCGGTAAAAAGCAGCAACACCCCGGCGGCAATGGAAATGAGGCCAAAGATGACGGAGAGGCCGGTGGTGCGCAGTTGTTGTCCTTGCAGTTGCATGATCTGGCGGATGGCCACGCCAAAGCGGCCGATGGCGAAGCCGAAGACAACAATGGCCAGTCCGGTGCGAACCCAGGCGAGAAAGGTGCGTTCGTTGGCGAGGTGGTCGCGGGTGCGGTTGGGGTTGTCCATGCGAACCATGATTTTCGATGGTATGGGTGAGATTGGCAAGTGCCGGGTCAAGTCTTAGAACGCTGAGAGCGCGGAGCAAGGCGCAGAGAGCGCAGAGAAAAACAGCACTTCTTGCCCCGGATGGCACGGATGAGCACGAATCTGTTTCTTGGAACGGGTGCGATGCAGGCCCGGGAATCTTGCGGCCCTTGCCAGGGCAGCACAGTGGAAACTAGGATGAAATGCTTTCTTCACGGGCAAGGGTGTTCCCCATCGGCTGCCCGTGAACAGACAGGCTGCTTCCGGCTGCTTGCCAGCCGGGCTGGCCGTTGCTCCGTCAAATTCCAAAAGGAGTCGCTCATGATGCGGTTGGCACGCTGGCTGGTGGTGGTGTTGCTCGCGGTACAGGCGGGTTGGGGAGCGCCGGCGACGATCGCGCCGGACCTGAAATTCGAGAAATATGCGCTGGCCAACGGGCTGGACGTGATTTTGTATCAGGACCATCGGCTGCCGCTGGTGGCGGTGAACCTGTGGTATCACGTCGGTTCGGCGAATGAGCGGCCGGGACGGACCGGCTTCGCGCACCTGTTTGAACACATGATGTTTGGCGGCTCCGCACACGTTGGCGCGAAGGAGCACTTTCGCTATCTGGAAGAAGCTGGCGCGAGCGATATTAACGGATCGACGGAGTTGGATCGCACCAATTATTACGAAACCCTGCCTTCCAACCAGCTGCAACTGGCGCTGTGGCTGGAAAGCGACCGCATGGGATACCTGCTGCAGGGGCTGGATCCGGAGAAACTGGCCAACCAGCGCGACGTGGTGCGCAACGAACGCCGGCAGAGTATCGAAAATGTCCCCTATGGCATGCAGGAGGAAAAGCTCTACCACCTGATGTTTCCGAAAGAGCATCCGTATTACCCGTATGTGATTGGGTCCCACGCCGATCTGGAAGCGGCACGGCTGGCGGACGTGCGCGAATTTTTCCGGCAATACTATTCGCCAAACAACGCCAGCCTGGTAATCACCGGGGATTTTGACCCAGCGCAAGCGAAGGCTCTGGTGGAAAAGTATTTCGTCACCATTCCGCGAGGGCCGGAGGTGCCGAAGATCACGGCGGTGACGCCGGCCATTCTCGCGGAACGGCGGGCGGTGGTGTATGACCAGATCGAATTACCGCGGGTGATGATGGGTTGGTTGATGCCGCAGGTCTTCCAGCCGGGAGATGCGGAGACGAGGCTGCTGGCGCAATTATTGGGCGGCGGGAAATCGAGCCGGTTATTCAAGAGATTGGTCTACGAGAAGCAGATTGCGCAGGACGTGACCGCATCCAGTGAAAGTTTGATTCTTGGTTCCGTGTTTGAAATTCAGGCGACGGCGAAACCGGGAGTGAAGCCGGCGGATCTGGAGAAGGCAATTGACGAAGAGCTGGAGAAGTTGCGGCGGGAAGGCCCGTCGGCGGCGGAGTTGGAGCGCGCGCGCAATGTGATCCAGTCCCGCCTTGTCCGGCGACTGGAACGGCTGAATGGCCTGGCCGACCAGATGAACCGCTACAACCACTACCTCCGCGATCCCGGATTCCTGGCCCGAGATCTGGAGCGCTACGACCGTGCGACCGTGGCCGCAGTGAGGCAACTGGCGCAGGAAAAGCTGGTGCGGACCGCGCGCGCAGTGGTGTATTGCGAAAAGGGCGAGAAAGAAGTGAATGATCCGCCGCGCACGAACGAAAAAGAAACGGCCCAGGTGGGGCCGGCGGAGAACCCCATGCCGGAGGAAGCGTGGCGCAAACAGGCCCCGGCAGCGGGGCTGGCTTCCCGGCTGGCATTGCCAGTTCCAGCGCGGTTCCAACTGGCCAACGGTCTGACGGTGCTGGTGGCGGAGCAACACGCGCTGCCGGTGGTTTCGGCGAGTCTGCTGGTGGCGAGTGGGCAAGATGCGAATCCGGTGGAGCAGCCGGGACTGGCTTCGTTTACCGCGAGCATGCTGGAGGAAGGAACGGAGCGTCGGTCCGCACTGGCTGTGGCCGATGATGTCGACCAGATCGGCGCCGCGCTTTCAGTGGGATCAGGCGTCGCCGATTCCGAAGCCAGCCTGCACGTGCTCAAGCCCAACCTGGAAGCGGGAATGGATTTGCTCGCCGACGTGGTGCTGCATCCCAAGTTTGCGACCGAGGAAATTGCGCGGGTGCGGGAGCAGCGGCTGGCGGAACTGGTGCAAGTGCGCGACGATCCCTTCCAGACCGCAATCAGCGGCGTGGAGCGGCTGGTGTACGGAGTGGGGCATCCGTATGGGTACCGGGAAGTGGGCACGGAGGCGAGCAATCGCGCGGTGACCCATGAGGCCCTGGAGAAATTCTGGAAAGAAAAGTACGTGCCCGCCAACGCCGCCTTCGTGCTGGCCGGCGACGTGACCGAAGCCGAGGCGCGGATGCTGGCAGAAAAATATTTTGGCAAGTGGACCTCCACCGGGAGCAAGCGGCAGACGGCGCCGGTGGAGAATCGCTCGACGCGCGCCATTTATCTGGTTGACAAGCCTGGCGCTAACCAGAGCGTGGTCGTTGCCGGCGGGCTGGGCGCCCCGCGCTCCACTCCAGATTACGTGCCGCTGGAACTTACCAACAACGTTCTCGGCGGATTGTTCTCCAGCCGGTTGAACCTGAACCTGCGCGAGCAGCATGGCTACACCTACGGAGCGTTTTCTGCTTTCGCCTATCGCCGCGGGTCGGGAGTCTTCTTCGCGGGCGGGTCGGTGCGGGCCGATGCCACGGCGCCAGCCGCGGGAGAAGTGCTGAAGGAACTGGAGCGCCTGCGCACCACGGCGCCGACCGCGGAAGAAATGAAACTCGCCCGGGGAGCGTTTGCTCTCTCGCTCGCAGGATTGTTCGAGACCAGCGCGCAGACGGCGGATACCATCGGGAACCTTTTTACCTATGACCTGCCGCAGGATTACTGGCAGCAGGTGGGAAAGCAAGCCGATCTGGTGCCAGCAGCCGATGTGCAGCGGGTGGCGCAGAAGTATTTGCAACCCGAAGCCACGTTCCTGGTGGTGGTGGGCGACCGCAAAGCGGCGGAGCCGGAGTTAAGAAAACTGGGATGGCCGCTGGAGTTGCGGAACGAAGATGGGGAAGCGGTGAAGTAGGGGCTTTGTTCCCCCGCCACACAGGCAGGCTCGCCATCTTCCCACTTTTGCTATCATCGCGGCAAGCCTCGCGGAGAGGCGGACTTAATGGCTTACGACGACGATGACGAAGTAATACCGGAGCTTCATCGGGCCGGGGAGGCATTCATGGAAGAGACATCAGTCACCAGCGCGGCAGCGCGGCGAAACGAAGACATTGCGCTCGACCTCCTGAAGTTTGTGGCCATGGCCACGGGATACGGCAAGGGCGGTAGCGCCAGTGGAGTGGGCTTCCAGGGCGCGGGTGCAGGCGCCAAGCCGGAAGACTATGCCGCGCAATTGTTGGAGTTGTATGGGAAATGCTTGAAGGCGGTGCGGGGGTAAGAGCGCTAGTCACGAGAGTCTCATTTTGTGATATAGTACCAATTGTACGAATCGTACAAAAAGTACAAATCATATGAAAAAGCTGTCGGCCAGCGCGGCGCGGGAGAAGTTTTCGGACATGGTCAATCGGGCCGCTTACGGCCGCGAGAGGATCGTGGTGCACCGGCGCAAGAAACCGGTGGCGGCAGTGGTACCGATTGAAGACCTGGAACTGCTGGAGCGGCTGGAGGATGAAATTGATGTCCGCGCGGCGCGTAAGGCGTTGAAGGAGCCAGGTTCCATTCCCTGGGAGACCGCCATGAAGATGCTGGGCTTGTAGTGTGGCCGCAGCGCTTGCTCTGCTAAGGTCCCGAATTCTTGGCCTTAGCCCGTATCTCTGCCGTCACACCCTTGCGCTGTCGTTATTTTCCGTCCAGACTCGCTGCTGATGTCGCACACCCTTCAGATCAAGCCCGCTGCGCTCCGACAATTGGGAAAACTGCCGCGGCCGATACAGAGGCGCATCCGGGAGAAAGTCGAGGCGCTTCGGGATAACCCCTTTCCGCCCAGTTGCAAGAAGTTAGTTGGGGTGGGGGAATTGTGGCGGGTCAGGGCGGGCGACTACCGCGTCGTGTACGAGGTCCGCCGCGGCGTGCTGATTGTTCTCGTGGTAGCGATTGGTCACCGGAGCGATGTGTACCGCTAGAGGGCACGCATCACTTCAAATGCACCGCAGTCTCTGATTTCGGCGAGCGGGCCGGAGTGGCACCCTGCTTCTGCTTGGGCACGCTGTACTTCGGTTTGATTTCGTGGCAACCCGCTTCACAATAGACGCCCCCCGCGGCCGACTCTGGTTCCGGCATGGGTGAATTCACCGCGAACTCGCGGTCGGCTTCAAGCTGAGCGTCCACTTCGGCAATCAGTTTTGCGTTCTCCTCTTTGCTCAGCCACTTCTTGTGCTTGACCAGATACGCCTCAAAGCGCGCAATGCAGTCGCGTTTCTGCCAGTATTCGAGCAGCGGGCGGGGGACATAGTCAGCCGCGTCGTGAATGGCGTGGCCTTTCATGCGCATCATCTTGGCTTCGATCAACGTTGGCCCTTCGCCGCGGCGGGCGCGCTCGCAGGCTTCGTGCGTGGCGTCATAGACCTGGCAGGGATCGGTGCCGTCCACGATAACGCCGGGAATGCCATACGCGATGGCGCGTTCGGCCAGGTCTTTGACCTTGAACTGCAGGTCGGCGGGCGTGGAATAACCCCAAAGATTATTTTCCACGATGAGCACGAGGCCAAGATTCTGCACCGCGGCGAAGTTGAGACCCTCGTAGGTCACGCCCGTGGACTGGCCGCCATCGCCGATGTAAGTCATGACGGCAATGTTTTTTCCTTGCAGTCTCGCGCCCAGAGCCACGCCGGCGAGCACGGGGATCAGATCGCCGAGCGTAGAGATCGGCGAAACCACGTTGCGTTTTTCGATGTCGCCGAAGTGTGAAGAAGCGTCGCGACCCTTGGTCGGCGAACCGGCTTTCGCCATGTACTGCATCATGATGTCGCGTGGAGAGAAACCGCGCACCAGCACGGAGCCTTGATTGCGGATCATGGGGCCCAACCACTCATCCGGGCGCAACGCGTAGGCGGAAGCGCAGGAGCAGCCTTCCTGGCCGAGTCCGAAGTAGACGCCGCCGACAACCTTGCCCTGCTTGTAAAGGTTCTCGAGAGCAGCCTCCATCTTCCGGTTCAGCAGCATCCAGCGGTAAATCTCCAGGTGCTGCTTCGGCGAAAGGTATTTGGACTCGCGGATGGGCGCGACCGGCTGGGTCAGGTTGCCACTAACTTCATAGCGGACGCCCTCGCCCGAGCGCACCTGGCGTAGCACGATGTCATGTTTTTCCAGCCGCAGGTCGGTAATGGTGTAGGTGCGGAGGTTGGGGTTGGGCTGTGGAGTCTGGGGCATGGGCGGAACCATGCTAGCGCGAAGGAGATTTTTTCGCCACGGATTGCACGGATGACCGCGGATTTTTCTGGAGGCTTGTTCGTTCACACGGGTTACACAATCACAAGGCGCGCGGGCATCACGCTTCGAATGTTTCGTCTTCCTGGTGCAGTTGGTGAAGATTGGCGGGCGTTTTCAGCGGGACGCCGACCGCCGGGCCGAGAAGGGCGTCGAGGGTTTCGAGCCAAAGCATCTGGCGTTGGAAGACGTGGCCAAAGTTACGGGAGATGGACTCGGCGATTTTGTTGAGGTCAAGCGCGTGGCCCACTTCGCGTGTCATCGACGTCACCGGCCTGGACTGAATCCCGCAGGGAATGATGAGATCGAAAAAACTGAGGTCGTTGCTAACGTTCAGGGCGAAGCCGTGCGAGGTGACGCCGCGGGAAATGTGAACGCCGATGGCGGCCACCTTGGCGTTCGGTTCCGGCGTAGTCCAGACGCCAGTCAGACCGGGGACGCGGTGCGTCGAGATACGGAAATCAGCGCACGTGCGGATCAGAACCTCTTCGAGGCGGCGGACGAATTCGACAGCTCCAAGCGTTTTGCGCTGGCCGTCCGGACTGATGAAGGCACGGAGATCAAAGATGGGATAGCCAACGATCTGTCCGGGGCCGTGGAAAGTAACATCGCCGCCACGGTCGCATTCGAAGACTTCGACGCCGCGCTGTTCGAGGAGATTTGGCGAAGCGAGGATGTTGGCAGTCTTGGCGTTGCGGCCGAGCGTGATCACGGGCGGATGTTCGAGGAGAAGCAGCGTGTCGCCCATGTGGTTGGCTTTGCGCAGCGTGACGAGTTTTTGTTGCAGGCGGAGCGCGGTGGCGTAATCGAGGGTCCCGAGTTGGACGAGAGAGATCATGGTGGCGGCGAAACTGTAGCGGGGCTACGCCCCGCTTGGGCGGCCGAGGGCGGCCGCCCCCACGTAACCCACACAAACCAGAATCATGCGTTGATGGCCAGCCCGTAGACGCTGTTGGCGGCGTCGAGCATGGCCTCAGCTAGCGTCGGATGGGCGTGAATCGTCCACATCAAATCTTCGACTGTAGCTTCCAATTCCATCGCGGCAACGGACTCGGCGATGAGTTCGGTGGCCTGCGGGCCGATGATGTGCACGCCGAGAATTTCGCCGTACTTGGCATCGGAAACAATTTTAATGAAGCCGTCATGCGAGCCGACGATGGAGGCACGCGAGTTGGCGGTGAAGGGGAACTTGCCAATCTTCAGCTGATGGCCGGCTTCTTTGGCTTTTGCTTCGGTAAGGCCGACGCTGCCGATCTCCGGATGGCAATAGGTGGCGTTGGGAATGCGCAGCGGGTTGAGAGGCTTGGCGGGTTTGCCGGCGATGCGGGCGACAGCGACAATCCCTTCCATGGCGCCGACGTGCGCGAGTTGCGGCGTGCCGGCAACAATGTCGCCGATGGCGAAAATGCCGGGCTCACCGGTCTCCAGCCACTGATTTACTTTCACAAAGCCGTGGTCGGTCTGGATGCGCGTCTTCTCGATGCCGATACCCTCCGTGCGCGGCTTGCGGCCCACAGCGATCAGGATTTTTTCAGCTTCGATCTTCTGTGCCTTGCCCTCCACGGTGAAGGTAACTTCGACGCCGGTCTTAGTTTTCTCGACCTTGTCTACTTTGGCGCCGGTGTGCGCTGCGATGCCGCGTTTGCGATAGACGCGAGCGAGTTCCTTGGAGACATCTTCGTCTTCCACGGGAACGAGGCGCGGCAACATCTCGATGAGCGTGACTTCGGCGCCAAAGGAACGAAAGATCGAAGCAAACTCCACTCCCACCGCGCCGGCGCCGACAACGATGAGAGACTTGGGCGCTTCTTTCAGACTCAGAATTTCGATGTTGGTGAGGACGCGGTCATCGGCTGCGAGCCCCGGAATCATCCGGGCTTCGGAGCCGCTGGCGAGGATGAGGTGCTTCGCCTTGACCGCGGACTTCTTGCCGGCGTTGTCCACTTCGACGGTGTGCACACCGCCGGAAGCCGCACCGGCCAGGCGTCCCCAGCCGGCGATGGTCTCGACTTTGTTCTTGCGCATGAGGAACTCGAGACCCTTGGCGTGCTTGGTCACGATCTTGGTCTTGCGGTCGAGCACGGCAGCCCAATTCAGTTTAGGCGGAGCGCTGAGTTCGACGCCAAATTCCTTGGCTTCTTTGAGGTGGTCCCACAGTTCGGCGTTGAAGAGCATGGCCTTGGTAGGGATGCAGCCGACGTGCAGGCAAGTACCGCCAAGGTAAGGATCTTTTTCGATGAGGGCGGTTTTCAGGCCCCATTGTCCGGCACGAATGGCGGCGGTGTAGCCGGCCGGACCGCTTCCGATGATGGCAACGTCATAAATGGTTTCAGGCAACGGAGTCGCTCCCTATCGGGATAGATGAAAACGGCGAACGTTTGATTCTAGACCAGGGGTGGCGGGTGGTGAACGGGTGGGGTGGGAAAAATCTCGGACTGCCAGAGCAGGCGCAAAATCTTGGAACGCAGAGGGCGCTGAGAAACGGCCGCAGAGTACGCGGAGAAAAGCTACCTACCCCAACAGTCGCGAGGCCTCGCGGGCGTAGTAGGTGAGAATGATGCTGGCGCCGGCGCGGCGGATGGAGGTCAGCGATTCCAGCATGACGCGCTCACGGTCAATCCAGTTGTTACGGGCAGCGGCTTCGATCATGGCGAATTCGCCGGAGACCTGGTAGGCCGCAAGGGGAAGATCAAAACGCGCGCGGGCGGCCGCGATTACGTCGAGATACGGCAGCGCCGGTTTCACCATGATCATGTCAGCGCCTTCTTCCACGTCGAGCGCGATCTCGTGCATGGCTTCGCGCAGGTTGGCCGGGTCCATCTGATAGGAGCGGCGGTCGCCAAATTGCGGGGTGGAATCCGCAGCCTCGCGAAACGGCCCATAGTAACCGGAGGCGAACTTGGCGGCATAGGCAAGAATCGGCGTGTTGGAAAAACTGGCTGCGTCGAGCGCCTTGCGAATGGCGGCAACGCGACCGTCCATCATGTCAGAGGGGGCGACGATGTCCACGCCCGCGCGAGTTTGCGAGACAGCGGTGCGGGCCAGAATTTCGAGTGTGGCGTCATTGACGATTTCGTATTCGGCGGTGGCGGCAGGCGGGCTGGCAACCGCAGCGCCCAGCGATTGCGCGCCGGACTTGGACCTTACGATGCCGCAGTGCCCGTGCGACATGTATTCGCACAGGCAGACATCGCCGATGAGCAGCATGCCGGGAACTTCGCGTTTGAGGGCGCGAGCGGCGCGCTGCACGATGCCGTCGTCGACCCAGGCGCCGGTCGCGACTTCGTCTTTGTGCTCGGGCAGGCCGAAGAGGATGAGTGACTTGACGCCGTCGGACCAGGCGGCGCGTGCCTCGTTGACAGCTTCATCCACAGAAAGATTAAACACACCGGGCATGGAGCCGACCGGCTTGCGCACGCCTTCGCCGGGACAAATGAAAAGGGGATACACGAAAGTTTCGGGCGTGAGGCGAGTCTCGCGAACCAGGGAGCGCAACGCTTCACTCTGGCGCAGGCGGCGCAGGCGGTTGACCGGGAAGGCCATGAGGAGATTTTATACCTCTGATCTGAACCATGAGGCTGAAAATGCGAACCTGCTAGCGGCGGATGCCGGTGACATCCAGGGTGGCGGAACGCACACCCCAAGCCATGCGCGGAGTGTTGTGAAAGATGCCGAATTCGCCTTTGCGGCTGAGCAGGATGATGCCGCCGTGGCCGTCGACGCGCTGCTTGAGGTAGCGAATGGATTCTTCGGCGACGGCTTGTGGTTCCTGGCCGGTTGCGATGCGATCAGTGGCCCATTTGGCCAGGACGAGTTTCATAATGGGTTCACCCCAGCCGGTGGTGGAGGCGGCGCCCGTGTCATTGTCGGCGTAGCAGCCGCAGCCGATGAGGGAAGAATCACCGAGCCGGCCGGGGGCCTTGTTGAGCGTGCCGCCAGTCGAGGTAGCGGCGGCGATGTTGCCGGAACGGTCCAGCGCGACGGCACCGACGGTATCGTGAGAAATGGTGGGCGCGAAAAGGTCTGCCTGCTGTCCGGGAGGCTGTGCCTGATAGTCGCGCAGGCGGTCGCGCTCGCGCTGGATGATCAGGTCTTCGTTACTGCATAACGGCACACCATGCTCGGCGGCGAAGCGCTCTGCGCCTTCTCCGACAAAATAGACGTGTGGACTCTCGCTCAGAATTTTGCGGGCGGCGCGCACCGGGTTCCGCAGGCGCTCAACGCAGCCGACACCACCTGCGCGCAAAGTTGCGCCTTCCATGATGAGCGCGTCGAGCTGGACTTTGCCCTCGCGATTGAGA
>JBGQDM010000108.1:0-10465 GCA_041495845.1 Terriglobia bacterium
CGACTTCGGCTCCGGCTTGGTAAGTGATCAGGCATCTTCTTCTCCCACCGTGCTGCCCGGCGACAGTATTCTCTTCGGCGCTATCGCCAGCTACAACGGCGCCCGCGGCCACATGTTCAAGTTTGATGCGACGGGAAGTTTCACCGGCGCGTTTGACTTCGGTTGGGATTCGACTCCCGCCGTCTATCCGCACGGCAGCACTTACTCCATCATCATCAAGGACAACTTCTACCCGGCCAGGGGGCTCTACTGCAGTTTTGCCGACCCACTCTGCCAGCCGTTGCCCAACGGCCCGTTCTACATCACCCAGCTAGACGCCAACCTGAACATCGAGTGGCGGTTTAAGAGCACCACCGTTGACGCCCAGCATCCTGATGGCTATGAGTGGTGCATCAATGCCCCGGCAGTCGACTCAGCGGGCGTGGTCTATGTGAACAGCGAGGACGGGAACCTGTATTCCCTGCCGCAAGGCAACGTAGGCATCTTCACCACGTGGAAAGAGAAACGCTTCTTGAAGCTGGCCATCGGCGCGGCCTACACCCCACTCTCCCTCGGCCCGGATGGCAAGATTTATACGCAGAACGACGGGCACTTGTTTGTGGTGGGGAATTAGGGCAGTGCAACCCTACTTCGCCCGCCGCCAGAAGAAGTACGCGGGCACTCCCAGCGCCACCATGCCCAGTCCGATTACGGCGTGGCGGAAGTCGGAGACGATGGCGTTGCCCACCAGCGCCGCCGCCGCCAACACGAACAGCAGTGGCGGCCAGGGATATCCGGGCACGCGATAGGGGCGCGGCGCATCCGGCTCGCGCCACCGGTAAACAAAAATGGAAGCCGCCGCCAGACCGTAGAACATCCACGCTACAAAGATGGCGTAGTTCACCAGCTCAGAAAATTTTCCCACGCTCACCAGCACCGCGGACCAAATGCCCATGGCCACCACTGCCGCCGCCGGTGTGCGGAAGCGCGGGTGCACGACGGCCAAACTGCGGAAGAAGAGGCCATCCTGCGCCATGGCAAAGAAGACGCGCGGTGAGGTGAGCGTGAGACTGTTGGCGCCGCTGAAAACGGAAATCAGAATGGTGAGCGCGACCAACTTGGCGGCGCCCGGCCCGAGCACGGCGGAGATGGAATCGGCAGCGATGCGCTCGGAGTGTCCGGCGCGCTCCGGGCCGAGTGCGGCGATGTAGCCGGCGTTGGCCATTAAATACAGAACACCTAGAAAGAGCACGCCCGCCAGCAGCGCGCGCGGATAGTCGCGCTGCGGATTGATGGCCTCGCTCGCGCTGTAAACGGGAAAGTGCCAGCCTTCATACGCCCAGAGCACGGCAATCATGGCGAGTCCGAACCTGGAGACCAGGCTACCGGTGATGGCTGCGGGAAACAGGTTGGCCGTGGAGTGAGGAAAACCGCGGCCCAGCGTAAGCAGCACCACGCTGATGCCGAGCACCAGCAGAATTTTGGTAACGGTGGTGACATTCTGCACGTCGGCGCTTTTGCGCGTGCCCCAGACGTTCAAAGCCGTGACCACTGCGATCATGGAATACGAAGCGACGCGGCTGCCGATCGGCCCCAGCGGGATCACCGCGCCGAGATAGGTGGCGAAGGCGGCGGCGAGTCCAGCGACCGCGCCGCTGGCGATGGCGAGGAACATGGCCCAGCCGTAGAGAAACGCGGGCAGCCGTCCAAAGGCGTCGCGGACGTAGATGTAGAGGCCGCCAGCGTCGGGCTTCATGGCGACGAGTTCGCCATACGTGAGCGCACCGAGAACGCTGAGCACGGCGCCGGTGATCCAGACCAGCGCGGCCAGGCCGAGCGAGTGGTCGACGCGCTCAAGAATGCCGCCGGGAACCAGAAAAATGCCAGAGCCGATGACGCCGCCGCACACGATGAGAAAGAGGTCGCGGAGGCGGAGCGTGCGAACCAGGGTTGCCATGTGATCGGGCACTATAGCCGTTCAGGGGCGGGGCGGCAAGCGCGGGCTCACTGCGTGGGATAATCCGCCGTCACTTCGCCGCCGTAGTGAAGGACGACCAGCGCCGCGATGCGCGCGATGGTGTCATGCAACGTGGCGGTTTCGCCGCGGTGGTGGCCGGTGAAGACGACCAACACGATGGGTTGGCCCTTGACCCAAAGCACGCCGGCATTGTTGGCGATGAAGGGCTGGCCGTCGCCGGTCTTGTGGGCGATGCGGACGTTGCGCAGATAGCGGGGAAAGCGGTCGTTCACCTGCTGGCGTTCGAGAATGTCGAGCAGAGTCTGGCTGGCGGACTTGGATACGAGTTTGCCTTTGGCCAGCAGTTCGAGCAGGCGGCCGATGTCGCGGGTGGTGGAGTGGCCAAAATAAATGCCGGCATCGTAGATAGTGTGGCCGAAGGCGGCGCGCACCTGGTTGTCAGTGAATTTGCCGAATGGAAAATTGATGGTCTGATCGCCGGTGGCGTGGAGAAACGCCGGGTCGAGGGAGCCGAGCCAGCGACGGTCCCAGTCGAGGTCGGCATATTCGATGGAAGTCTGCGCCAGGCCGAGGCTGCGAGCGTAGGCGGTAATGTTGGCGCGTCCCACTTTGTCGGCCAGCAGATCGGTAGCGGCGTTGTCGCTGATGATGAGCATCAGGGTGAGCAGGTCTTTGATGGTCGGGTTCAGGCCGGAATCCATGGTGTAAAGAACACCCGAGGGCAGGCGCGCGTCGCCGGGTTTGATCGTGACGCGGTCGGAAAGCGAGAACTTCCCTGCTTCCACCTGGTGCATGACCTCGGCTGCGATGGCCAGCTTGATGACGCTGAAAGTTTCGTAGACGGTGTTCGAGTCGAGCGCAATCTCTTCGCCGGAAGTGAGGTTCTTCATGTAGATGGACATGTCGCCGGGAAAGTTGTGGCGGATGGTTTCGAGGCGGGTCTGCAGGGGCTTGAGATCGGCTGCGGGCTGGGCGAGGGCGACGGTGGAGAGAAGCATAAGGAAGAGCAGACAGAGGCGGCGCATTGGGGGTCTCCGGGAAGGAGGCAGTATAGCGGAGGGGGAGGAGCTACCCGCCGCTTAGGGTCAATTCTTCTTGGGCGGCACACGGGCTTTGTCGGTTACTGTGTTCACCTGAGGAGGATTGGACCTGACCTGGACTCGAGCCGGAGGGTCAAATGAGATCGTCGCACACGCGCTCGCGACCGGCTCTCCACCGAGTTGAAAGTTGAATTTGATTTCGGTGGCCCCTTCGGCTGACGATGCCGCGTAGATCCACTTCGAGGCGGATTCTTCCACGGACTTGTGCAACATCTTCGGCCCACTTATCGCATTTGCAGACACGACCTTGCCGTCTGTGCCGATGGTCAATTTCACCCGGACCTGGCCCTCGATGCGGGCTGACCGCGCCAGTGGCGGGTACTTCGGGAATTCCGCGTGAACGAGGGTTTGCGCGTCGGCAGAACCGTGCGCGACTGCGAAGAAAAGCAGTAATAGCAGTGTTCGTAACCAGGCCTTCATTTGGATTGCTCCTTGAGAGTTGCAGAATTAGGCCAGGGTTATCTAGTGGGTGGATCCAGGCCTAGAGAACCCGGTTTAGGGTGGTTGGGATGGTGGGGGTGGTCGGGCACACAAGCTCTGGGCATGGGAGGAGCGAAGTGCGCAGTCCAAAGGATTACCATGAAAAAAATGGGAATCGCCGCTATTAGAGCAGCCAGTACAAGGCTGGGGCCTCTAGCTCCGAGGCCGAAACACAGGAAAAAAGAAATCAAAAGAGCCGCGCAACCCCACAATCGGGAGTAGGAGCGCCGAACACACAAGTAGCGTTCACAGCTTGGACAGGAGAAGGCCATCGCGTAGTCCACATGCTTGATGTTGAACTCAGACCCACATAGCGGGCACTTCGGGGAGCGCCGAGTTGTCATTAGGTTACTACCTCCCAGTTGTCACCTCCGGCCGGCCCGCCCCGCCATGATTCTGATTGTCGCATGTAGCGCCAGCGATGCTACTAGACGAATCGTTCGGCGCCTTTGCGGCGCGTGGATTGAGAGCGCACTCCTACCCCGGACTGAAGTCCGGGGCTACCTTCAGGCGCCGCTAGGCGGCGCTTAGACTCCAGGACGCCTCCGGGATCCGGAGCCTGCTTCCCACTCCTACAAAACGAGAAGGGGGCACCTCCGTTTGGTGAATGCCCACAAGGTCAAAAGCAACTGTGGTCCACCTAGCCGACGATCAAACAAAGTAGGGTGAGCCACCCTGCATCCCGATTGCCTCCCCCTCCCCGCGCCCGTTACACTCACACGCTATGCTTCGCTTCCGGTCGTTCTTTTCGTTTGCCCTCCTCAGCACGAGTCTGACATTCGCTGCGCCTGCCCCAATTCAACTTTCCGTTGACGGCACCGAAGCCTCCCGCAACATCCTGCACGCCAAGCTGCGCATTCCGGTCGAACCGGGTGAGGTCACGCTGGCTTACCCGAAGTGGCTTCCTGGGAACCATCGTCCGGCGGGGCCGGTCCAGAACCTGACCGGACTGGCGATCGAAGCTGCTGGCAAGCGCCTGGAGTGGCGGCGCGATCCGGTGGAGATGTTTTCCATCCACGTGATGGTGCCGCCCGGGGTACATGAACTGGACGTCGCGCTGGACGCGATCACCGACGAAGGTGTGGCCGGGAGCTCCGGTGCGGCGGCCTCCACGCACGTCATGGACGTGAACTGGAATTGGGTGGTGCTCTATCCCGCGCAGATGGATGCCGATGCGGTGCAGGTGTCGGCCAAATTGCGCCTGCCCGAGAGCTGGAGATACGGTACGGCGCTCGAGGCCGAGAGCGGGGACGGCAACGAGGTCACGTTCAAAACCGTGTCCCTGACTACGCTGATTGATTCGCCGCTGATCGCCGGGGACCACTTTGTACGCCTCGTACTCGATCGCGACCATGATCCGGTGGAGCACGTCATTGATATCGCCGCCGAGAGCGATAGTGACCTGGCCATCGCTCCCAAAGACGTGAGCGCACTCAACAATCTGGTGAGCGAGACCGGAGCGCTCTTCGGCGCGCGCCATTATCGGCATTACGATCTGCTGCTCACGTTGAGTTCGCAGGTGGGCGGGCGCGGACTGGAGCACCACGAATCGAGCGACAACGCGCCGGGGGAGCGCTTTCTGCTTGATGAGAACGTGCATCTGCTTGAGGGCAGCCTGTTGTCCCATGAGTTTACGCATTCGTGGAACGGCAAGTACCGTCGGCCTGCAGGTTTGGCGACGCGAAACTACCAGGAGCCGATGCGCGGCGACCTGCTGTGGGTTTATGAAGGCTTGACCAACTATCTGGGCAACGTGCTGGCGGCGCGCAGCGGATTCTGGACCGAGGAACAATACCGTGAGAACCTGGCCGACACGGCCGCGAGGATGGAGTCGCACCGTGGCCGCGAGTGGCGTTCGCTGGAAGACACAGCGGTTTCGGTGCAGAGCCTGCGTTTGCAGGGGCCAGCCTGGGCGAACTGGCGCCGCGGTCTGGATTACTACCCCGAAGGCGAGCTGATCTGGCTGGAGGTGGACACGAAGATTCGCCAGTTCAGCGGCGGCAAGAAGTCGCTGGATGATTTCTGCCGCGCCTTCCATGGCGGAGAAAGCGGAGCACCGAAGGTTGTGCCCTACACCTTCGACGACATTGTTACCGGATTGAATGCGGTCGCGCCGTACGACTGGGCCGCCCTGCTGCGCCAACGCGTGCAAGCGGTCTCGGAGCACGCGCCACTCGCTGGCATCGAGGGTGGAGGGTGGAAGCTGGTCTTCACCGATAAGTCCAACGCTTACGAGAAAGCTCTGGCGAGCGAGGCCAAGATCCAGGATTACACATTCTCGTTAGGGTTCACGCTCGACAAGACTGCCAAGGTGGTGGATGTGGTAATGGGGTCACCCGCGTATCGGGCCGGGATCACGCCGCACATGACGCTGATCGCGGTGAATGGCCGCAAGTTTGATCCCGATCGGCTGAAGGACGCGGTGGCGGGCGCAGCCAAGGGCTCTAAGCTCATCGCGCTGCTGATGGAGAACGCCGAGTCCTATCAGACGTTGACTGTGGACTACAGCGGCGGATTGCGCTATCCGCACCTGGAGCGGGTGGAAGGGACGCAGGACGTGCTGGGAGCGATCGTGAAGGCGAAGCGGAAATAATTGGGCAGCGAACATGCTGGTTTCAGGGCTGGCCGCGGCAGCTTTTTGGTAAACTTACATTATCTCTTCCCTGAGGCAGGCGCATGAAATTTGGGGTGCTGGTTTTTCCCGGATCCAACTGCGATCACGACGCCTATTGGACTATCGAGCAGGTGTCGCGGCAGCCGGTCACGTTTCTCTGGCATGAATCGCACGACCTCGAGAACTGCGACGCCATCATCGTCCCTGGCGGCTTTGCTTACGGCGATTATCTGCGCACCGGGGCAATTGCGCGCTTCTCGCCGGTAATGGACGCGGTGAAAAACTTTGCCCAGGGTGGCGGCATCGTGCTCGGCATCTGCAACGGATTCCAGATCCTGACTGAGTCGAGCTTGCTGCCCGGCGCGCTAATGCGAAATGCCGGCCTCAAGTATGTCTGCAAGCCGGTGCAGGTACGCGTGGAAGCCACCGACACGCCGTTCACCAACGGCTGCAACCAAGGCGAGGTGCTGACCATTCCCATTGGCCACATGGAAGGCAACTACTATTGCGATGACGCCACGCTGGCGGAACTCAAGCGTGACCGGCGCATCGTGTTCCGCTATTCCACGGCGGACGGGCAGATCACTGCGGAAGCCAATCCCAACGGCTCGATCGAGAACATTGCGGGGATTTGCAGCGCCGGACGCAACGTCCTCGGCATGATGCCGCATCCGGAACGCTCGGCGGAAGCCATACTCGGTTGCACCGATGGCTTCAAGGTGTTTCAGTCGCTGGTGGGAGCCATGTCCACGCGCTAGCGTCGGACCTGTACATGGAGTAAGATTCCGGCCCAGTGGGTGAGTGTCTGCGTTTCCCCGGAGGCCTTCTTGCCATCTGAACCGAACACCACTGCGTCTCCCCTGTCTGCTTCACGTAGATCTTTCCTGCATCTCTCGGCCGCCACTTCGGCCGCGTTGGCGCTACGCATTATCACCGAACCCATGCTGGCGCGGGCGGCTGCGTTCAACCATCCCGCCAACGCGGTGATGATCGACGCCAACGAGAACCCGCTGGGACCCGCGGCCGCGGCACGCGAAGCACTGATGGCGATGGCGCCCCAAGGCGGCCGCTATCTGGATCACCTGACCGACGAGTTCATTGAAGCGTTTGCGAAGCTGGAAAATCTGCGCCCAGAGAACGTGCATGCGTACGCCGGCTCGAGCGAGCCGCTGCACTATGCGGTGCTGGAGTTCACTTCCCCGCAGAAAAGCTATGTGACTGCCGACCCCGGCTACGAGGCCGGAATGGAAGCGGCGCACTGCTCTGGCGCCCGCCTGGTAAGGGTTGCACTTACAAAGGATTATGCGCACGACGTGCGGGCCATGCTGGCAGCAGCACCGGATGCAGGGCTCTTCTATGTTTGCACGCCCAACAATCCTACAGGCACCCTCACCAACCACGACGACGTGGAATATTTGGTGGAACACAAGCCCGCGGGGTCCGTGGTGATGGTGGATGAAGCGTACATCCACTTCACCGAAGCGGCGTCCTGCCTGGACCTGGTGCGGGCAGGTAAAGACGTGATCGTGTTGCGGACATTCTCGAAGCTTTATGGGATGGCAGGTTTGCGCTGCGGCTTTGCCATTGCGCGACCAGACTTGCTGCAGCGCCTCCAGCGGCGTGGCGGCGGCAACCCCATGCCCATCACCGCGGTGGCAGCAGCCGTAGCCAGTTTGCGTGACCCGGGATTGATTGCCGAACGGCGCCTCATCAATGCGACCAACCGCGCCGCGACCTTTCAATGGCTCGACCGCAACGGCTATAAGTACATTCCGTCGCAGGCAAGTTTCTTTTTGCTGGACGCGCGCCGCCCGGCCCGCCCGGTGATTGAAGCCATGGCCCACGAAGGTGTCTGCATCGGACGCATCTGGCCCATTCTTCCCACCTATACGCGCATCACGGTGGGCACGGCGGCAGAGATGGGCCGCTTCCAGGTGGCGTGGCAGAAGGTGATGAACGGGACAACCACCAACGCCATCTCGCTCCCTCAACCCAGACGGCTGGTGCGGGACGGAAAAACCGTGCTGGTGTAGAGTACCGCTCGAGATGGAGAGATAGGTCCCTCTTCGTGGCGTCCGTTTTAGGGATGATTCCATGCCCTTCATCCCCTCCGCAGGTTTCTTCGACTTCGCCGCGCCAAAGCGGATTTCGCCGGCAACCAGCTTGTTTCCCGAGAACAAGAATCACCGTCGGCACTCTCTTCTTTGCCGGCATGCTACCTCTCTTCCCTGCCCCGGCCCATGGCTGCCGGCACATTCACTTCCCGCACCGGCCGGTCAACGTCCATCGGTCGCGCCGGCGCTTCCAAACCATCCGTCAGCAAGAAGCCCTGGAGCGCAATGGAATTCGCCCACAATGTGCTGAGGTCCCCAATGTAATCGGATTCGGTCTGGACCAACATGTTCTCGGAGAGTAAGACCTGCGGATAAGAGGCTTGCAGGAGGCCATACCGTTTGTAGATCAATTCATACGACCGCTGCACGCGAGGCAGGATGGCAGCGCGATAACGATCGACCCGGATCTTGGCGGTGCGATAGTTCTCGACAAACGATGCCGCCCGCTCGCGCAAAACCAGGTCAATGCGCTTGACCTCCGACTGAGCGCGCTCCAGGTCGGCCTGCGCCGCCTGGATGTTGCCTTGGTTGCGGTCGAACAACTTCAGCCGCACGCCCACTTCGGCAAAACCCTGCAGACCAACCGGGCGTCCGGTAGTCTCCAGTTGCTCCCGATTCTGTTGCAACCCCGCCCGTAGAACCAAGTCGGGAATTCGTTCCCTGCGCGCTCGGGCCACAGCGGCTTCGGCACGTGCAACTCCCACCTGGGCGATGCGCACAGCTGGGCTCTCGCGCAGCAATGCCGCGAGGAGTTCCTGTTCGTTCAGTTCCGGGAGGCTTTCGTCGAGGCTGCCGCTGACGGTTGCGTTCTCGACGGCGGAATTCCCAACCACAGCAGCCAGCGAATTCATGGCGCGCCGCCGCAGATGCTCCGCCGAGACCACCGCCAAGTCAGACTGTTCGGCTTCCACTTCGGCTCGCAGCACTTCGGTCTCGTTCTGCTGGCCGATATTGAAAAGCTGACGGCTGTATTTCGCAGTCTCGGCGGCAATGCGCGACAGTTCCTGACGCATGGCCACCATTTCCTGCGCGGCCAGCGCCTGGTAGTACTGGATTTTGACCGCATTGGTTACGCGCAGGCGCTGCTCGTCATTCTCCGCTTCAGCCTGGTGAACTTCCTGGACCATCACCTTGCGGTTGAGCCCGAGTTTACCGCCCAGGATGACATCCTGTTGCACAAAGAATCCTTGCTGCCCGCCACGCAATGAACCGCCGCGGATCTCCTCGCCCGTGTAACCCGCCGTGGGGTTCGGCCAAAGGCCCGTCTGCAGCTTCCGTCCATTGGCGGAACGGATTTCGCTGGCCGCTTGCGCCAGCGTGGGATTGCCACGGAGCGCCATCTGCTCCAACTCTTCCAGCCGCAATGATGGCACCGTGGAGTCTCCCTGACTCATGCCCAGCCGGGGCACACGAAACGGCGGCAGAGGCGCCACCCCGTGCCCGGCATTGGACTGCATGCCTGGCATGCCTTCCATCTGACTCGTCGGATTCTCCGGCGGCTGGCTCTGGGCCGGCATCGGCTGCCCCGTCAAGAAAACGGTCAGCATCAGGAAGAGGATCGCTGCATTGGTCTTCGTCATCGCTCTAACCTTCTCTCCGAAAATTCTTCGTACTTTCAGGAAGCTAGCTCTTCGGGTGTTCATGTTCCAGCGTCGCCTCCGGTGGCTGCAATCCTGCTTTCAGCACCATGATCTTGTTGTAGAGCTCGTCCGGCAGCACGCGCACCAGCGACATCATGCCCATAAAATTTGCGCTCCACTTGGGCGGAAGACCGTAGTTCTCAGGGCGGTCCACCACTTTGTCCATCGCCATCTCCATGAAGGCATCCTGCGGGAAGCCAGGCACACCCTCCGCATCGGCAGCGACGGGAGCAGGGTGAATATGCTCGCTCTTGATCGTGTCCGCATAGGTCTGCATCTGCTCCAGGGCATTCTGATCGTCCAGTCGCATGGTTGTAATCATGCGGTCGCCGATCAGGTCCGACATGCTGTTCATCATGTGGTGAGGAAGGTGGCAGTGCAGCATCCAGTCGCCGAGGTACTTCGCCTCAAACTCGATATCACGGGCCTGGGCAACGCCCACCAGTACTGTGTTTTCCGGCCCCCAGCGTGCTTCCGGCTGTCGGCCTGCTTCTGTGCCGGTCACAAAGAAGGTGTTTCCGTGCAAATGAATCGGGTGATGATCCATGCCCAGATTGACC
>JBGQDM010000109.1:0-10402 GCA_041495845.1 Terriglobia bacterium
AGTTGGCCGACGCTGCGGCGCGTCTCCACCCGGGCCACCGCTCCTTTTTTTAGTTCAATGGCCGCTTCGCAACCCGAAGCACTCACCAGGCGGCCGAGAAACTCGCTCAGATTGGGGTTGTGGCCTACCACCATCAGCGCTTCGTGACGCCGGTAGCGCTCGAGTAGCGCACGAAACGCCCCAAAATCCGCCCCCGGCCGCAGCGCGTTATCGAAAACGATTTTTCCTTCGTGACCCATTTCGTTCCCCACCAGGGAGGCCGTTTGCGCCGAGCGTTTCAGCGGGCTGGAAAGGATTACTTCTACTTGGGCTTGCATCGCCGCCAGCATGCGACCGATGTGGCCGCACTGCTCGATACCCTCGCGGTCGAGCGCGCGTTTTTCATCTTTCTTCGGACTGTTCAGACTCTCACCAGCGCTGGCGTGACGCAGGAAATAGATGATCATGAAACGCTATCGCTCCTTGCCCACGAGCAGCCTTGCCTTACGCGGCTGCGCCTGCGGAATGTCGTTGGGAGTGGTTTTGCCTTCGGCCACGGCCATCAGGAAATCCTGGGCGGCAAAGCCTGCGGATTTGGCCCGCGCGCCGCGCCGAAGAAAACGAGTGTGCCGGTAGGCACCATCGCTCTCCAATATCCGGGCTTTGCGATTGTCGGCCAGATACGCCTGCAGCATTTCCTGCAGGATGCGGTCCCGCAGCAACGGATGACGCACCGGGACCAGCACTTCGACACGGTCGTAGAGATTGCGGGGCATCCAGTCGGCGCTGCCGAGATAGATTTCGTTCTCACCGCCATTTTCGAAGTAGAAAATGCGGCTGTGTTCGAGGAAGCGACCCACGATGCTGCGCACCCGAATGCGACTGCTGGTGCCGCGAACCCCGGGACGGAGGCTGCAAATGCCGCGCACGATAAGATCAATCTCCACCCCTGCCTGAGAAGCGCGATAGAGCGCCGCCACCATATTCTTGTCCAGCAGCGCGTTCATTTTGGCAATGATGCGTGCTGGCCGCCCGGCGCGCGCGTGTTCCGTCTCGCGGGCAATCAGCGCCAAGCACTTCTCCGCCAGATCCAGCGGCGCCACCAGCAGCGGACCATAGTTAGCGTGCTCGGCGTAGGCGGTCAGAAAAGAAAACACGTTGTGCACTGCGCCCGTGATCTCCGGGTCGGCCGTGAACAGGCTGAGATCGGTGTAGATGCGGGCGGTGGTGGCGTTGTAGTTGCCGGTGCCGATGTGGCAGTAGCGACGGGTCACGCCGTCGGGATCGCGGCGCACGAGCAGACAAAGTTTGCAATGCGTCTTGAGACCGACCAGCCCATGAAACACCTGCACCCCGGCGTCTTCCAGCTCCCGCGCCCAGCGGATGTTCGAAGCTTCATCGAAGCGGGCCTTGAGTTCGACCACCGCCGTGACTTCTTTCTTTTCCGCGGCCGCGATCAGCGAAGGGACAATCAGCGAGTGTTCGCTGGTGCGGTACAGCGTCTGCTTGATGGAGAGAACATTGGGATCCTCGGCTGCCGCTTCAATAAACGAAACCACCGCATCGTAGGAATCGTAGGGGTGATGCAGCAGAATGTCCTGGCGACGGATCTCCTCGAACAGATCTTTCGAGCTGCCCGTAAGACGTAATTCGCGCGGTACGAAGGTGCGGAACTTCAGGTCGGGCCGGTCCGTCTGGTCGAAAATGTTGAACAAACGCGACAGGTTCACCGGGCCGTTGACGGGAAACACCTGCCACGGCTCCAGGTCGAAGTTGGTGCGTAGGCGCTCGATGATTTCCGGGTCGGCCTCGGCCTCGATTTCCAGACGGACGGCATCGCCCTTGCGGCGGTTGTGCAGTTCGGCGCGCACCGAATCGAGCAGGCTGCGCGACTCTTCTTCCGCCAGATACAGATTGCTGTTGCGGGTAACGCGGAACGCCGCCGAGGACACGATTTCGTAGCCTTTGTACATGCGTTCGGCGTGGTGGTTGACCAGGTCAGCCAGAAAAATGTAGTCGGTAGTTTCCTCGGAAGGCAGGCGCACCAGCCGCGGCAGGGCGCGAGGCACGGTGACCACTCCCATGTAGGTAGTGGAGGAGCGGCGACGGCGGCGCAACAGCAGCGCCATGCAGAGCGCCTTGTTGATGACGCGGGGGAACGGATGCGACGGATCAACGGTCACCGGGGTCAGCAGCGGATCGAGTTCGCGCTCGCAATAGTCATCCACGAATTCCAGCGCGCGGGAGTCCAGCTCCTGAATACCCAGCACCCGAATGCCATGACTGGCGAGCGCCGGGCGCAACTCTTCATTCCAGCATCGGTATTGGTCGTCGACAAAGCGGTGCGTGCGCTTGGAAATCAAGTCCCGCTGTTCGAGCAGCGAGAGACCGTCGGGGCCGCCTTCCGTGAAGCCGTCTTCAATCTGCTGCACCATGCCAGCCACACGCACCTCGAAAAACTCGTCGAGGTTGCTGGCGCTAATGGCGAGAAACTTCACGCGCTCCAGCGGTGGATTGCTTTCGTCCTCCGCCTCTTCCAGCACGCGCCGGTTAAACTCCAGCCACGAAGCCTCGCGGTTCAGGTAGTAGCGCGACTTGTCAACGCGGGTGGGCGGCATAGGGTTTGAGGTTCCGGGTATCGGACTCTAGCGGGCCTTGGGCTTCGTCTCACCTGCCGGGGAAAGAGGCTTGTGTTTCAGCAGCGTTAGTTCGGCTTCGGAGCGGCCGGCGCGCTCAAGAAGAATACGGTGACCTCGGACGCGCATCCGCAACGTTTTCCCGACCGCCCAGGTGTCCGGGAGTTCCTCTTCCGGGGTACGAGGATCGTATTGCCCGAGAAAGAAGAAGCCCTCGGATTCGAGTCCAATCTCGTAGTATGGCTCCTCTCTGATGATGGGGCTATTGACGACGTAACCCAAGACGCGGCTGTTGATTTTACGCTCCACCGTGACCACCGTGCCTGTCTGCTCGGCCTTCTCGACTGCCCACATCGTCCCCGGCAACGACAACACAACTGCCCAGGCAACGGAGCGCAAAAAATGCATGGCGAAGTTCCTTTCACGAGTCTGCTCCCGGAAAGAGGGCTGGAGGAGCAGTCCGAGTGAAGCAACAGTATAAGCGATGAACATGAGCCTCCGTGGGCTGGGGGCAGTAGAAAGGCGCCGGATCGAGATCCGGCGCCCCGCCTACGAAACCAGCCCGTCTAGAAACTGTAAATCAAGTCAAACTGCATTCGTTTCAACAGGTTGTCCTGCTTTCCAGCGGTGACGCCCGGTCCCAGAGCGGCGTGCTGCAGGTTGCTGTTGAGGGTGCGGCCGAACCAGCCGGTGAAGGCGGCAGTCACATTGGGATGAACCCGCCAGGTACCGAAAAGACGGTTCTGGATGACGTTGGTTGGTGCGCGCTGATCGGACTCGTTGAAGGACGCGATCACGGAGTCCTGCTCCTGTCGCAACCAGGCATACCCGAACTGAATGTCGCCTTTGTTGCGGTTCTGGCCCATGCCGACTTCGAAGTAGTAGGCGTGGGATTGCTTGCCCAGATCCGTTCGTTGGACGTTGTTGACGTCAAACGGCTGGTTCGCGCTCAGGTTGTTTTCATATTCCAGCAGCAAGTTCACCGGCAGGCGCTTGATGGGCGTCTTGAAGGTGTTGTTGAGGATGAAATCGGCATAGAAGAACTGCGAAGCGAAGTGCGGAACACCACCCGCGTCGTTAAACGTGGAGTTGGTGATACCGTTTGGACCGAACGCACAAGTTTTGGCCGGCACGGTCGGCAGTCCGGCGCCACCCGCACAACCCGGACCTTCGCCCGGAACCTGAACCGGGGGTACAGGGGTAGTGGCGCCCGGTGCGGTGCCTGTGCTTGTCGCTTGCACGGCGAAGGCGCTGGCCTGCAAGATCGCATCCGGACTGTTGAACTTGATGGCCGAGAACGACGGCGTGGCCACCCAGAAATCGGAGCCGAGAGGCTGCAGTCGCGCCGACACCGTTCCGCCCAGCGCAAACGAGTCGGTACCCTTGCTGACTTCATTGAACAACATTTGGAAGAGGCCAAAGCTCACGTTCTTGACGATCTTCGTGTGCAGGTCGTAAGAGATCTTCTCGCTGAAGCCTTCTGGATTCAAGTCTGAGTCGAAGGTGACCGGGGTGCGGTTCCAGGTGTAGGCGAACTTGCCTCCGGTTAATTGCAGCCACTTGTGGTTGCCGGGCTGGTAGGTAAGCCAGGCGCGATCCAGCCCGATCGTGTGCTTGTCGAAAAAATTGGTCAGAGTGGTGTTGGTGCTGGTGGGGTCGCCCAGGGAGCCGGTGGCAATGGACAAACCGGCGGCGAAGGAATCGTTAAGCTTGCCATCGAAGCCGAACCGAACCCGAACCCGAGCGCGGTTGCGGTCGAACGCGTTTTGCTGGAAGAAACTCTCACCGCGAACGCGAATGTCCCCGTTGAGGCGGAAGCGGCCAGTCAGACCTTCGAGCGCCGACACGCGCTTCTGGTCATCCTGGGAAGTGACAGCGGCGTTCGTCAGCGTCGTCTTGACGTCCGCCATGTCGCTGGAGAGCTTGCCGAAGGCTTCCTGTTGCTGCGCGCCCGCGGTCTCCACTGCGGCGGCTTTAGCCTTGGCGTCGGCGGCCTCACTCTGCGCCTGTTGCAATTGCTGCTGCGCTTGCTGCCAAGCGGAGTCACGCTGGGTCATGGCCTGCTTCAGCGCCTCAATCTGCTGTTGCTGCGCAGCCAAGGCGTCGCGCAAGGTTTGCACTTCTTGGGCCGTAGCGGAGGGTGGGGATGCAACCTTCGCGGCTGCCGTTTTCTTCTTCGAGGCGGTCTGGGCGGACAAGGTGCCGGCGAGCAGCAACACCATTCCCCAGTGCATTGCGGTCTTCATTCGATCTCCTTTTGCCATGGTGGTGGGGTCGATCAATTCTTATTTCACTTGTTTGATTGCAGCTCTTACTTTCTCCGCCACGGGCGCTGGCAGCGGAGCGTAGGTGAGCTGCGCCGTCATCTTCTGGCCCTCATCCACCATCCAGTTGAGGAAGTCGCCAATAATTTTCCCCCTGGCAGCGTCCTTGGACTGGGCAGGAATCAGCAACCACGTAAAGCTGGAAATCGGGTACGCGTCTTTCCCTGGTGCGTTGGTGATGGAGACGCGAAAGTCGGCCGGCATGCTCTTCATAGAAGCCGCCGCGGCAGTCGTGCTGTCCAGGCTGGCCTTCACGAAAGAGCCTGCAGGATTGCGCACGCTGCCGTAGGCAATGTTGTTCTGCACGGCGTAGATCAGTTCGATGTAGCCCATCGCTCCCGGGGTGATCCGGACGGTGCCAGCGACTCCTTCGTTACCCTTGCCGCCAAGACCCACCGGCCACTTCACCGAGGTCCCCTTCCCTACGGTGTCACGCCACTCACCGCTGATCTTGGATAAATAGTCGGTGAAGATGAACGTAGTGCCGCTGCCATCAGAGCGATGGACCACGACAATCGTCTGCCCGGGAAAATTCACACCGGGGTTCGCTTTGGTGATGGCCGGATCGTTCCAACTGCTGATCTTGCCCAGAAAAATTCCCGCCAGCGCTTCGGGAGTGAACTTGATCTCTCCGCTCACACCCGGGACGTTGTACGCGGGCACAACTGAACCCAGCACCGTGGGGATATGCAGAATCTTGACCTTGGACTGCGCCAGCTGGTCATCGCTCATGGGACCGTCACTGGCACCGAAATCTACCGTCCCGGCCAGCACCTGACGGATGCCACCGCCGCTGCCAATCGACTGGTAGTTGATTTGGACGTCGGAGTGGATTTTGTTGTATTCGCTGAACCACTTCGAATACATGGGGTAAGGGAACGTAGCGCCCGCGCCATTGAGCGTAGTCTGGGCCCACGCGGGCAATACCCCCAATAAGCACACCAGCAGCGCGATTTTTCTATGCACTCATTTCCTCCTGGACAGTGGGTTGCACTGATCTTTGTAGCCGGGCTTTGTTACAGTTCCGTTACAGAAAGGTGAAAATTTCGTGAAGGGCCTGTTTTAGCGTTGCGGGCGCAACGCGGAGCAGAGGATCAGCAGTATGCGGGTCCGCAACTTCAGGTTATTACTTGAACCTGTCGTCCGGCAAAGCGAGCGGAGTTCACCATCAAAAAGCTACGGGGCGGTTTCCAGGCGTGCGATCTCGCGCGCGAAGAGGGGATTCTTGGGAAAATCTTGATCAAGCGAAGCCAAGACTTGACGGGCGCGCGCCTTGTCCTTCTCCCGAACATAGGCAATGGCCAGCAGGATGCGAGCGAAAGGAGCGAGATAATGGCCGCGATCGGCCGCGAGTCGAAGGTCGTCGAGGCCCGCCTTCTTGTCGCCGTCAAGGCCGCCAATCCGCAGCAACCAGCGCACCGGAGCCACCAGGCTCCCCACGATGTAGCGGCCAATGCCACGGGCGAGGAAAGCGTCGTAACAGGCTGGATCTACAGCGAGTAATTGGTCCGCCCACAGACTCGACTGGCGGGTGGCGTGCAGCGAGGCAAAATTGCGCTTTTCGATGAGCGAGAAATAGTCCGCGCGCAGACCAAAGACCAGGGTCATAGCAAAAAGCGCATCGCGGTCTTGGGCGTTTTTCTGCAAACGAACCCGCGCCAGCGCCTCCGCCCGATCCAGGGCGCGATCAAAATTCACGCGCAGATTGGGATCGGGTGTGACCTTCTGCCGATCGAGAAACGCGCGGCCATTCTCGAAAAACTGTGCTTCCAAAACACCGAGGCGCTGGAACTCGGAGAAAAGCAGTCCCGCCGCCTCGGAAACCGGCCCCAAAGCATCATCGGGATGTTGCTGTTGCCAGGCGGAGAATTCCTGCTGGGCGCCGGTAAACTCCAGGTTGTAGAGCAGACGGTAGCCACGATCGAGCGCCGTGGGTGACGGCGCGGTCTCCGCTGCGGCCAGGGGCAGCGCCAGTAACAACGCGAATAGCGCAGGAACAGTCAGTAGCCGCAACGACATAACTCTCCGTTAGATGCAGACTTGCGGTAACGGCAACCCAGTCCAATCACCGCGCCACGTCCTCCCAGCCTCGGCGGGACAGGTCGCGCGCCAACAGCCCGGCGCAAAGAACCGCCCCCACCAGCAATCCGAGCCCAGCGCCGGTCGCGCCCAGCAGAACTTTGCCCACACCAAAGAGCGCGCCATACACCATAAGGCAACCCAGCACCCAGGCCACCAGGTTAGCAGCCAAGTCGTTGGACGGCGTGATCTCTGGCGCCAGCGCCGCAAGCGCACGCCAGCCGGTAATCTGCGGCCGCACTCGGCGGTAGAAATCGAGCAGAACGGACTGGGGTTCCGGGGAGGTCAGGAACGTCACCGCCACCCACACCACCGTGGTCAATGCGGTAGTAGCGAGCGCTGTCTTGGCGAAAATGACTGGCGGATTGCCGTGGAAGGGTTGCAGCAGGCGAATCGCTCCCGTCGCCAGCAGCGCCGTGGTCATGGCGGAAATCTCGCTCCATGCATTGATGCGCCACCAATACCAGCGCAGGAGATACACGCCACCGGTGCCGGCGCCGACTTCGAGCACGAACTCCCACCCCGAGCGGATGGATGCCAGTTGTGCTGAAACGTACGCGGAAACAATCACCAGCAACACCGTGACCAGGCGCGAGACGCTGACATAGTGGCCTTCGCTGGCGGCGGGCTTGAGAAAACGGCGATAGAAATCCGAGACCAGATAAGAGGCACCCCAGTTCAAATGCGTCGCCACGGTAGACATAAAGGCCGCCATGAAGCCGGCGAAGACAATGCCGCGCAGGGCGTGCGGCATGTGCTGGGTGACCACCAGCATGTAGCCGCTCTCGGGACGTTCCAGATGCGGATAGAGGACGATGACCGACAACGCAGTCAGAATCCAGGGCCACGGCCGCAGGGCGTAATGGGCAATGTTAAACCAGAGGACGGAGAGCAGTCCGTGGCGTTCGCCGCGCGCGCTGAAAATGCGCTGCGCCACATATCCACCACCTCCCGGCTCCGCCCCCGGATACCAGAAAGCCCACCACTGCACCCCCAGATTGACCAGGAAGGTAAGTACCGGCAGCGTCCATAGCGCCTCCGAACTGAGCGGGCGGGAAAAATCAGGAAACAGGGCGGTGGCATCACCGGCCGCGGGACCCGCCGCGTCGCGCATGGCCCGCAGGTGCGCCAGCAGTGCCGTCATTCCGCCCACTGCAGCCACCGCATACCAGGCCACCGCGATCACAATCGCCATCTTCAGCACAAACTGAAACAGGTCGGTCCAGAGCACGCCCCAGAGTCCGCCCAGGGAAACGTAGATGCCGGTAAACGGAATCAGGAAAAAGATGCAGACAAAGAGCGCGTTGCGATCGCTGAGTCCCATGGTGGTGGCGACAATGGACGTCATCGCCTTGGTGACCCAGCCCAGGATGAGGCAATTCATGAGCAGCCCGAGATAGACGGCGCGGAAACCGCGCAGGAACGCCGCCGGTTTGCCGCTATAGCGGATTTCCGCGAACTGCACATCGGTGAGCAGTCCGGAGCGCCGCCACAGCCGCGAAAAAAGAAACACCGTCATCATGCCGGAGAGCAGAAAGCTCCACCACAGCCAGTTGCCGGCGATGCCCTGGGTGTAGACCAGCCCGGTCACCACCAACGGCGTGTCGGCGGCGAAGGTGGTGGCCACCATGGAGGTGCCGGCCAGCCACCAGCTGACGTTGCGCCCGGAGACAAAATACTCATCCACGCTGCTGCTGGAGCGGCCGCGAAAGTAGAGACCGAGCAATAGCGTGATGAGGAGATAGCCCGCGATGGCGGTCCAGTCGAGCGCGGAAAAATTCATGAGGCCGGGCCGGTGTAGTGAATTTCCACCACGGTACAGTCGTCGTTCAACGGCGTACCTTCGCAGAAGTCGCGAATGGCTTTGAAGATGGTGTCGAGCGAGCCCTCGGCGGAAGCCTGTTCCAGACGTTCGTTGTCAAAGAAATCACCCCGCGGATTCTCCGCCTCGGTGACGCCATCGGTCACCAGCAGGAAGCGGTCGCCCGGTTTCAACTGGCAACGGGCGCTGTGATACTCCGCATCGGAAAGCAGACCCACCGGCAGATTGCTGGGAACGAGGCGTTCAATCTTCCCGCCGGAAATAATCAGCGGCTGGACGTGGCCGCAGTTGACATACTCCAGTTCGCCATCCGGGGCAAGCCGCAGCACGATGGCGGTGGCGTATTTTTCGCCCAGGTGCTTGCGGCAAAAGAAACTGTTGACGGCGTGGACACTCTCCGCCAGCGGCGTGGAAGCGAGCAACTGCGAAACCATCATGCCCTGCAGCGTGGACGCCAGCAGTGCCGCCGAAACACCCTTGCCGCAGACGTCCGCCACTACCACGGCCAGCCCCGCCGGCGTGGCCACGGCATCGAAAAAATCTCCGCCAATTTCCTTGCAGGGGAAGTTGCGCCCGTAGAGCCGCGCGTAGGGCACTTCCGGAATGCTCACGGCCATGAGCCGCTGCTGGATGAACGCCGCGATGGAGAGTTCCTGCTGGTAGCGGCGCGATTCCTCTTCCGCTTGCACCAGGCGCGCATTTTCCACCAGCGACGCCGCTTCCGTCGAGATGGCACGCAGGATGTCGTGGCTCACCGTGGACACTCCACGCGAGGCAAAACGCGAATCCAGATAGAGCACGCCCATCACTTCGCCGGCTTTGCTGGGGGCGTCGGCGCGGCGGGTCTGGATTTCCGGGCGCCGCAGCGGCAGGCAGATCACGCTGCGCAGATCGAAACTGGCAATGCTCTGCCGGGCTGAGAAGTCACTGTCCACGCTGGTGTCGGTGACGACAAATTCAGCGGCGGAATTCAATGCTTCCAGAATGATGGACCGGGAAAATGTTTGGTCGTCCAGCAGAGGCTCGCCGCGCAGGTTCAGCCCGGCCGCTAAACGCAAGTCGCCACTGGGTTCCTTGAGAAAAACGTAGCCGCGCTCGGCGTGCGTGAGCTTCAGCGTGGTCTCAATCAAGGTGAGCAGAATTTCGTCGAGCACGCCCGTGGTGTTGAGCTTACGCGCGGCTTCCAGAAACAACGTCAGCTTCTCCAGATCATTGCTGTCCGGGGAAATCTGCATGCCGGCAATCTGACTGAGGAACTCGCGTGCAGTGTTGGAGGTGCCATCCTCAGGATGAAAGATGATGTAGATGGTGTCGCGCGCCCCGAACTCGAGCCGGTCGTTTCGTTCCAGCTTCTGACGCTCCACGCGAATGCCATTGACGAAGGTGCCGTGCTTGCTGCCCTGGTCCTGCACCACAAAATCGCCATCTTCCTGCACGATGGAGGCGTGTTCGCGGGAAACGCGGGGGTCCGCAATGACCAGATCGCGGTCCACCTTACGGCCCACGGAAAATGGACTACGATGCAGCGGAATCGAGCGTTGTTCGTTTCCCTGCACCAGCAG
>JBGQDM010000110.1:0-10003 GCA_041495845.1 Terriglobia bacterium
ACGCGCGCTTTCACCGCTTTGGGCAGCACCGACTCCTTGTACGCCGCGTCCTGATGATCGAACAACTCCCACGACGGCATGCTTACCACGCGCGCCTTGACGCCCTGCTGGGTCAGCTTTTCGTAAGCTTCCATGCACAGAGAAACTTCTGTGCCGGTACCGATCAGGATCACGTCCGGTTTGCCGCCGGCCGCGTCCGCCAGCACGTACGCTCCGCGCGCCAGGCCGGATGCCGCTGCATACTTCGTCCGATCCACCGTCGGCATGGCCTGCCGCGAGAGCACCAGCACCGCCGGCTCGTGTTGCAATTTCAGAATGGTGCGCCACGCCTCGGCAACTTCGTTGGCATCTCCCGGGCGCAACACAATCAAGCCCGGAATCGCCCGCATGGACGCCACCTGCTCAATCGGCTGGTGGGTTGGCCCATCTTCGCCGACGCCGATAGAGTCATGGGTGAACACATAAATGACCGGAATCTCCATGATCGCGGCCAGCCGGATCGGTGCGCGCCCGTAATCGCTGAAAATTAGGAACCCTGAGCCATAGGGCCGCACTTTGGACAGCGACATGCCGTTCAGCACCGCTCCCATCGCGTGCTCCCGAATGCCAAAATGCATGTTCCGGCCGCCGTAGCTGCCGTGCAGAAAATCACCCGCACCCTCGAACGTCATGCGCGTCTTGGTGGATGGCGCCAAGTCCGCTGCCCCGCCGACCAGCCACGGCACGCTCTGCGCCACAGCATTCAGTACCTTGGCGCTGGCGTCCCGTCCCGCCATCCCCTTGGGATCGGCCGGGAACACCGGCACACTTTTTTCCCAACCGTCCGGCAGTTGCCGCTTCTGCATCTGGTCGATCTGCTTGGCCAGTTCCGGATACTTCTTCTGATATTCGCCGAACTGCGCCTGCCACTTGTCCCGCGCTTCTTTGCCGCGCTTGCCAATGCCATTCTTGAAGTGGTCGTAGACGCCGTCGGGAACCAGAAATTTCGCATCTTCCGGCCAGCCATAGTTCCGCTTCGTGCCGCGGATTTCTTCTTCGCCCAGCGGTTCGCCGTGTGCCGCGTGTGTGTCCTGCTTGCTGGGGGCGCCCCAGGCGATGTGACTGTCCACGATAATCAACGTGGGCCGGTCGCTCGTCTTCTTCGCCACTTCCAGCGCCCGCCCCAGCATTTCCAGATCGTTGGCATCGCCCACCCGGGTCACGTTCCAGCCATACCCAATGAAACGCGTGGCCACGTCCTCACTAAACGCCCAAGACGTGTTGCCTTCAATCGTGATGTGGTTGTTGTCGTAAATCCAGCACAAGTTGCCCAGTCGCAGATGTCCGGCCAGCGACGCTGCTTCGCCGGAGATGCCTTCCATCATGCAGCCGTCACCCGCCAGCGCGTAGACGCGGTAGTCGAACATGTCAAAGCCCGGCCGGTTGAAAGATTGCGCCATCCACTTGCCGGCAATCGCCATGCCCACGCTGGTGGCCACACCTTGTCCCAGCGGCCCGGTCGTCGTTTCCACGCCCGACGTCCAGTGATATTCCGGATGTCCGGGACAGCGGCTGTCCAGTTGCCGGAAGCGCTTGATGTCATCCAGCTTCACCGAAGGCTCGCCCATGGTCTCGTATTGCGGATTCACCGCCTTCACGCCCGTCAGGTGCAGCATCGAGTAGAGCAGCATGGACGCGTGTCCCATGGAGAGGACAAAGCGGTCGCGGTTGGGCCAGATCGGATCTTCCGGATCAAAGCGCAGGAACTGCTGCCACAGCTCGTAGGCTACCGGCGCCATGGCCATGGGTGTGCCCGGATGACCCGAGTTTGCCTGTTGTACCGCATCCATCGAAAGTGTGCGGATGGTGTTGACGCACAGCGTATCGAGCTTGCTGGCTGCGTTCGTCGCCATGGACAGTTTTCCTCCTGGTAAATCCGGGAGACGTGCTCCCAGCCGCAACGACGATTCTCGTTACGATTCAAACCCGCCGCAGAAGTGTCGTCGCAACCGGACTTTTTGGCAAGCCATCCCTGGCTGATTTCTTCATGCGCGGCCCCACGCTCCCATGGGGGAGTCACAATCTCTATTGTTCCGCCCCCACAATTCGTGATACCTAAGAACGCGACTCTCCCTCACGGAGCGGAAGGGTGCGAGTGCGTTTGCACGGCGTCTGCGGGTGGTGGGTTGTCGGCTGCCAAGTGCTGCTGGCGGCCGTGGCGCTGCTGTCTGCGCCTGCTCTAGCCCGTCGCCATCCTACGGCACATCACCCTACGGCACATCGCCGCCCCGTCTCCGCCCACCGCGCACACCCCCATATTCGGGTGAAAGCCCATGCTCGGGTGAAAGCCCGCCACCTGGCCGCCTCCCGGCGCAGTCGCAAACTGCGGAGGCCTTTATACCACCGCGCATTTATACACCATCAGGAACAATCTGCCAGCCCAAGTGTAGCCACTCAGGCCGGGCCGCAGCGCCGCCTGCCCGAACGCGCGCCCGGCTTTGCTGCCATCCAGGGAGTGGTGCGCGATCAATTTGGCGATGCCGTACCCGCTGCCACGGTCATATTGCGCCCGTCTGGCGGCGGCAAGAGCTCATCCGTCACTTCAAGTGTTGAGGGCATCTTCCGCCTGGTAAATCTACTTTCTGGCGAATATGAAATTCGGGTCGAAAAAGACGGATTTGAGGGCGCTACCGTTTCCCCCATCGCTCTCGCCGAGTCCGCTTTGGTTTCGGTGAGCGTAGCCATCAGAGACCTGGATTCGAAAATCCCGGAAATCAAGAGTGTGCGCGGTGTTCCCGGCCCCATGCGCCTGCCCCCACTCCCCGAGCCCAGGTTAGGAGCTTATCCGGGTATGCGCGAGGCACGGCCCGGCAGCAACCCCGTCGAGGGCCCGCCCGAGGACATCCCGAGCTACGATGCCAACTTCCGCAGCCAGGTGGATCGCTGGTACATTCCTCTGCCCGATTGGCAGCGCTACGGCACCCAGCCCGATACTCCTTACGTTCACCACCATTGGTACGATCCCTATAACCGCAACCGCCTCAAAGGCGACTACCCCATCTTCGGCCAGCAGTGGTTTCTCAACTTCACCGGCGAAAGCATCACCGGCATTGACGTGCGCCGCCTGCCCATCCCCAGTGGCGTCTCCGCCGAAAATCCCGGCCGCCAAGATTTTTTTGGCAAGGGCCAGCAGTCGCTGACCACTCAGACCTTCCGCCTGTCGTTTGATCTGTTCCGCGGCGATACCACCTTCCGCCCCATTGATTTCCGTTTCCACTTCACCCCGGTGTTCAACCTGAATTTTCTGCAGACGCGAGAGCGCGGCCTGGTGAACATTGATGTCCGTCGCGGCATCAACCGCTTTGATACCAAGTCCGCCAGCCTGCAGGAAGGTTTCGTGGAAGCCAAGGTCCGCGACTTAAGTTCCAACTACGACTTCGTCTCCATCCGCGCCGGCATTCAGAGCTTCAACAGCGACTTCCGCGGTTTTATTTTTTCTGAGGAACAGCCTGGCGTCCGCGTCTTCGGCAACCTGCGCTCCAATCGCATCAATTACAACGCTGCGTACTTTTATCTGCTGGAGAAGGACACCAACAGCGAACTCAACACTTTCGACAAGCGCGGCCAGCAGGTCTACATCGCCAACGTCTACATCCAAGACTTTGGCGCCAAAGGCTTCACCCAGGAATTCAGCTTCCATTTCAACCGCGACGATGCCGACATTCACTTTGATCGCAACGGCTTTCTCGTCCGCCCCACACCCGTGGGCACCGTCGTGGACTGCAAGCCTGATACCACCCAGTTCTGCATCAAGGCCCACGACATTCGCGCCTACTATCTCGGCTGGACCAGCAACGGCCACATTGGCCGTTTGAACGTCAACCATGCTTTCTACCAGGTGCTGGGGCACGATACGTTCAATCCCGTGGCCGGCCGCCGCGTCGACATCAACGCCCAGATGGCTGCGCTGGAACTCTCAGTCGATAAGGACTGGATGCGTTACCGGGCATCGTTCTTCTTTGCTTCCGGCGATTCCAGCAACCGCTCCGGCCCGTCACGCACCGATTCCACTGCGCGCGGTTTTGACACGATTGTGGATAACACCCACTTCGCGGGCAGTGACTTCAGCTTCTTCAACCACGAAGCCATTCGTCTGACCGGCACCGGCGTTGGTCTGGTGCAGCCCAGCAGCCTGCTGGCCAGCCTGCGCACCAGCAAGACGGAAGGTCAGGCTAACTTCGTCAACCCTGGAATTTGGATTGGAAACCTGGGCGCCGATTTCGACATCACGCCCAAGCTGCGCGGTTTCGTCAACGCCAACTATTTGCGCTTTGATCGCACCGAACCGCTTGAACTGTTATTGTTCCAGCGACCCATTCGTCACAGCATCGGCACCGACCTGGGACTCGGTTTCGAGTACCGGCCACCACTGAGCGAAAACATTGTGATTCGCGGCGGCGCTTCGGCCCTGATTCCCGGCACCGGTTTCAAAGACATTCTGAACGGGCGCGTGCTTTACAACGGTTTTGTCACGGTGAAGTTCCAGTTTTAGAGGGATTGCGGAAAGGAGCCCCGGAAGGGGCGGGTGCCAATAGCCCGGCGCTTCAGCGCCGGGAAGCGTGGGAACAGCGAACCAGTCCCGGAGGGACGACTGAAACTTCGCGCACACTTGATGCAACGAAAATAATCCATGCCGCGTGCACTGCTAATTTTCGGCCTGCTGTTGCTCTCCGGCGCGCTGCTGCTGGCGGGACCCGCCGCTCTTCAGGAGCCCGCTGCGCCGGTTTTGCTTAAGCAGCCGCAGCCCGAAGCCGACGCCAAGTCTTCCGGCTGCATTTCCTGTCACTCCCCGCTGGAAACTCCGACCATGCACGCCACCGGCACGGTCCGCCTGGGCTGCACGGACTGCCACGGTGGCAACGCGGAGATCCGCATCAACGCCGGCACGGCGCAAAATTCTGCCGAATATCAGCAAGCCAAGCAGCAGGCCCACCCGCAGCCCCGTTTCGGCGACCTGCGGAATCGCGCGGCGAATCCTGAACGCCTCTACACGCGCTGGTTTCAGGAAGACTGGAACTACATTCGATTCGTCAATCCCGGCGATCTGCGGGTTGCCGAAAAAACCTGCGGCCAGTCGGGTTGCCATCTCGGCGAGGTGCGCAAGGTCGAAACCAGCATGATGACCCACGGTGCCATGCTGTGGGGCGCCGCGCTTTATAACAACGGTGCCGTCCCTTTTAAGACCCCGCATTTCGGAGAGAGCTACGGCCCTGACGGAAAGCCGCGGCGGCTCATCACTTGGCCTCCGC
The DNA here is from genome assembly GCA_041495845.1 of Terriglobia bacterium. Taxonomy (GTDB): domain Bacteria; phylum Acidobacteriota; class Terriglobia; order Terriglobales; family Acidobacteriaceae; genus JBGQDM01. The sequence goes on from JBGQDM010000110.1 coordinate 5,289, forward strand.
CCACGAAAGAAGAGACGGAAAAGAAGGGCGTGCTTCCGTATCTGGATCCGCTGCAGCGCTGGGAGATTTCTCAGCCTGGCAACGTTCTCCGCGTCTTCGAGCGGGGCGGCCGCAAGCGCCAGGAACTCGGCAATCCCGAACTGGGCGAAGATCCTGGCAAGCCGGAAAACAAGCTCAGCGAGCGCGGTTTTGGCACTTCACTGCGCACCGATCCCGTTTTCCTCGGCTTGCAGAAAACCCGTCTACTCGATCCGCTGCTCTCGCTTCCGGGCACGAATGATCAGCCCGGCGACTACCGCAACTCCGGCTGCAGCGCTTGCCACGTGATTTACGCCAACGACCGCGATCCCGAACACTCCGGCCCTTACGCGCAGTTCGGCAATCTCGGCCACAGCCAGACCGCCGATCCGACCATCGCCAAGAACGAATCCGGGCATCCGCTCAAGCACCAGTTCACGCGCTCCATCCCGTCCAGCCAGTGCATTACCTGCCACATCCATCCCGGCACCAACATGGTCGCCACGTATTACGGCATGACTTGGTGGGACAACGAGATGGATGGTGCGGGCATGTATCCCAAAGAGCAGCGCCGCACCAGCGCCCGCGAGCAACTCGAAATCCAGGACCGCAACCCCGAACGCACCGCCATTCGCGGCTTCTGGTCCAACGTGGAATTCCTCAAAGACGTGGGCACTCCCGAATTCAACCAGAAGCTCCAGCACACCCAGTTTGGCGACTTCCACTCCCACGGGTGGATTTTCCGCGCCGTTTACTCGCGCGACCGCCAGGGCAATCTGCTCGACAAAGACGGCAAGATCGTTTCCTTCGACGACCCGCAGAAATTCGGCAAGGCCGTCCACCTGAAAGATATTCACCTCGAACTAGGCATGCACTGCATCGATTGCCATTTCGAGCAGGACAGCCACGGCAACGGCAAGCTCTACGGCGAGACCCGCAACGCCGTCGAAGTTGACTGCATTGATTGCCACGGCGCCATTGATCACAAGGCCACCCTCATCACCTCCGGCACGGCCGCGCCCGCCGGCGGCCACAACCTCGCGACTTTGCGCACCCCCTGGCAGGAACGCCAGTTCTACTGGCGCGAGGGCAAGCTCTTTCAGCGCTCCATGCTGGAAAAAGAAAAACAGTGGGAAGTGGTGCAAGTGCTGGACACCATCACACCCGGTAACTCGCACTACAGCGAGAAGTCACGCCTGGCCAAGACTGTGCAGCAGGATAACTCCACCTGGGGCGTGGTGCCCGCTGACCAGTCGAAGTTGGCGCACCAGAATAGCAAGATGACCTGTTACACCTGCCATTCTTCATGGGCGCCTACTTGCTACGGCTGTCATCTCTCTATGACGGCAAACCAACGCGAGCCCATGCTGCACAACGAAGGCCTGATGACGCGCAACTGGACCGCTTACAACTTCCAGGTGCTGCGCGATGACATGTATGCGCTCGGCATTGACGGCACCGTCACCGGCCACCGCGTCGCCCCGATCCGCTCCGCGTGCGCCGTCCTCGTCAGCTCGCAGAATAACGACCGCGACTGGATTTACTACCAACAGCAGACGATTTCCGCCGAGGGGTTCAGCGGCCAGGCCTTCTCGCCCTTTGTGCCTCACACCGTCCGCGCCCGCGAGACCAAAACGTGCACCGACTGCCACATCTCCGCCGCCAACAACAACAATGCCTGGATGGGGCAGTTACTCCTGCTCGGCGGCAATTTCATGAACTTCATCGGCCGCTATCTCTACGTCGCCACTGGTCATGATGGCTACGAGGCCGTCGTCGTCACCGAGCACGATGAGCCGCCCGCCGTCATCGGCAGCGATTTCCAGAAACTCGTCTACCCTGCGCATTTTAAGAAGCACGTGGAAAACAAGCTCGAACTCAAAGAGGCGGTCGAGCATATCGGCAGGGAAGCTCTCGACATTCAACAGCGTGGCGAATACGTCTACGTGGCCATGGGCAAAGGCGGCCTGCGCATCTACGACATCGCCAACGTGGACAACAAAGACTTTTCCGAGAAGATGACCACCGCGCCCGTCTCCCCACTCGGCCAGCGCTTCTATCTGCCCACGAAGTACGCCCAAGCCATCGCTTCCCCGACCACGCTAGGTGTTGACCCGCTGCGCTCGCACGATCCCGCCAACGAAGAGCAGGGAATTCACCTGATTTACGGTTTTCTCTATGTCGCCGATAAGTATGAGGGCTTGGTCGTGGTCGGCAATCCCGACCTCAAGGCCAAGAGCCCCGGCGTGGGCACGCTGCTGGACGGCAATCCCAGGAACAATTTCCTCGTCCGCGGGCTCGCCTTCAATCCCGACGGCAAACTCAATGGCGCGCGCCGCATCATCATCGTCGGCACCTACGCCTACATCCTTTGTGATCGTGGCCTCATCGTGGTTGATCTCAACAATCCCGCCGCACCCAAAATCACCGCCGAAATCGGCGAGCCCTTCCTCAAAGAAGCGCGCGGCATTCAGGTGCAATTCCGCTATGCCTTTGCTGTGGACAGCGAGGGCCTCAAGGTCTTAGACGCCACTAACCTGGCGACACCGGTTCCAGTCTCTGGAGCCGTGGTTCCACTTACTGACGCTCGCAATCTTTACGTCGCCCGCACTTATGCCTACGTCGCCGGCGGCAAGCAGGGCCTGGTCATGGTGGATGTGGAACAGCCCGAGCATCCCAAACTAGAGCAGGCGTTCAACGCCAACGGCGCCATGAACGACGTCAACGACGTCAAGCTGGGCATGGTCAGCTCCAGCCTCTTCGCCTTCGTCGCCGACGGCAAGAATGGTGTCCGCGTGGTGCAACTCTTCTCGCCCACGGACACACCCAACTTCCTCGGCTTCAGCCCGCACCCGGTTCCCAAACTGATTGCCAACTACAAGACCAAAGGCCCGGCGCTGGCCATTTCCAAAGGCATTGATCGCGACCGTGCCGTCGACGAGAGCGGCAATCAGCTGGCCGTGTTCGGTCGCCGCGGCGCTCGCCCTTTCAACCGCCAGGAGATGGACAAACTCTACCTGCGCAACGGAAAACTCTTCACCGTAACCGACACACCGCCTAGCCCGCCAATTTTAGAGCCAACCCAAGCCCCGAAGTAGCGAGCCCTGTGTGGTGCGGTCGATATCGCGCCCAGGGCCTTTGCCTGCTGTTGACAAAGCCAACCCAGAGCACTACTCTCGCGACGACTTTCATCTCGTCTGCCGGGGCCCCATGAAACCTGCTCGCTTCCTCTCCCTGCTGCTGTTTGTGTCCACCACCGTGCTTGGCCAATCGAATCCCGCGCCGCCAGCCGGCGATCCCTCCGGCCCAGCCGATCGCCTCTATCGCAACGGCATCATTTTCACCGCCGACGCTCACCATGGCATGGCCGAAGCCCTGGCCATTCGTGATGGACGCATCGTCTACATCGGCAGCGACCGCGGCGTGACGCCATTTGTCGGTGCGGCCACCGTGTCGGTGGATCTCAAAGGACAATTCCTGATGCCCGGCTTGGTCGACGGTCACATGCATCCGCTCGAAGCTGGGGCGTACCTGCTGAAGTGCAGCCTCAACTACGACTCGCTGACCATCGCCGAACTCCAGCGCCGGGTGCAAGCGTGCCTCGACCATGATGCTTCCCAGAACCCCGATGCCTGGCTTGAGGTGGTGAGTTGGTTTCAGGAAAGCATGCGTCCCGCCGGCGTGAAGACAAACCGCGCCACGCTCGACGTGCTGAAAACGACTCGGCCGATCCTTCTCCGTTCGTCTTTTGGGCACACCGTGCTCGCCAACTCGCGCGCTTTGGCCCTCGCCAAGATCACCGCCAGCACTCCTGACCCCATCGGCGGCAAGATCTGGCGTGACGCCGCCGGCGAGCCCACCGGTCTGCTCGAAGATGCCGCGCACGCCGTGTTTTCCACGCTGGTGCCCAAGCTAACGCCAGAGGAGGACATCGCCGCCGCCAACGCCGCTCTCCAGGCGATGCGCAGCCAGGGTGTCACCAGCTTTCTCGATGCCGTGGCAGCGCCCGAGGACATGGCAGCGTTCGCAGCGTCGCGTCGCGCCGGAGGCCTTACCGCACGGGCCCACTTTGCAGCGCTAATCAGGCCCACTGAAGCTGGCGACCCACTCGCAGCCGTGGCGCGGGTGGTAGCGTTGGCCAAGCAGTACGACGAAGGCGCAATCGCGCGCGCGCCCGGCATCACTGTCCGCAACGCCAAACTGTTTCTCGATGGCGTAATCGCCGCTCCCGCCTTCACGGGGGCGATGAGCGAGCCCTATTTCGACAACACTGGGACCGCGGAAAAGCCGCACTGGGCGGCCGGTCCGAGCCGCGGCCCCGCCGTCTACTTTCCTCCGGCCCCACTCGCCGCGATTCTCGTGGCCCTCGGCCGCGCCAGCATCGATCCCCACATGCACGCGGATGGCGACGGCGCCGTCCATGCCGCACTCGACGGTGTGGCCGCCCTGCGCCAGGCCTTGCCCACGGCGGATATTCGTCCCGCCATCGCCCACGACGAGATCGTCGAGCCCGCTGACTTCCCGCGTTACAAACTGCTCGGCGTAATTCCGGTGCTGTCAATGCAGTGGGAGAAGCCGGCGGGCGACACCGTCGGCCTCACCAACTACTTTGGCCCGGCGCGCATGAAGATTCTGGAGCCCTCAGGATTCTTGGCCGCAGCCGGAGCCCGCATCGCTTTCGGCAGCGACTGGCCCGT
>JBGQDM010000111.1:0-9985 GCA_041495845.1 Terriglobia bacterium
GAAGAACTGGATTCAGGAGCGACTGGACCAGGTTTTCTATCGCACCCGTTACGACTATCGCCGCACCCTGGTGGAGTTCGGCCGGGAGCTGAATTCGGAAACCGACCTGGGCAAGATGCTGGCTTCGGTGGTGGAACGGCTTTCCCATACCCTGCTGGTCGACCGGATGGCAATTTTTCTGGCCACTGCGGACCCGCCGCAGCGTTTTGTGCTGGCCAAATCATTTGGCATCGTGCAGGCGGGGAATCTGGACCTGGAGTTCCTGAACCGGCCGCGGCCGGAAGACAGCGCGGGGCACCTGTTCTTCGAGAACACGCATATGGTGCCGCGGGAAGCACAATCGGCGCAGGAAACGATTGCGCGGCTGGACTTGAACTATTACATCCCGTGCCTGGCGCAGCAGCGGGCGATTGCTGTGCTCGGCCTGGGCAAGACAGTGGAAGGCGACTTCCTCTCCAGCGAAGACGTGGCGCTGCTGGAGACTCTGGCCGGCTACATCGCCATTGCCATTCAGAACGCACGGCTTTATGCATCGCTGGAGCAAAAAGTAACGGAGTACGAACGTTTGAAGGACTTCAACGAAAACATTGTTGAATCCATCAACGTGGGCGTGCTGGCGGTAGACCTGGCAGACCGGGTCGAGAGTTGGAACTCGCAGATGGAAGTGATGTACGCGCTGCCGCGTTGGCAGGCGCTGGGACGTCCGCTGGGCGAAGTGTTTCCGGCGGCGTTCGCGGAAGAGTTCTATCGGGTGCGGCAGGAAGCGGGCATTCACAACCTTTACAAGTTCCGTCTGGACACGCCGGCGGGCGAGCAGCGCATTGTGAATGTGGCGATTGCGCCGCTGGTGACGCGCAAGTTCAGCGTCATCGGCCGCCTGATCATCATGGACGATATTACGGCGCGCGTGGACCTGGAAGCGCAGCTGACGCAGGCCGACAAGCTTTCCTCCATCGGGCTGCTGGCGGCCGGCGTGGCCCACGAAGTGAACACGCCGCTGGCGGTGATTTCCTCCTATGCACAAATGCTGGCGAAGCAGGTGCAGGGCGATGAACCGAAGGCTGGGCTGCTGGAAAAAATCACACGGCAAACCTTCCGGGCGTCGGAGATTGTGAACAACCTGCTGAACTTCTCCCGCACCGGAGCGCTGGAATTCAGCGAAGTGAATTTGAACAAGGTCGTACGCGACACGCTGGCGCTGCTCGATCACCAGTTGAAGAAAGCGCGGGTGCAGGTGGAGCAGGACCTGCAGGAGGACCTGCCGTTGATCCACGGCAGCGCGGGGCGGTTGCAGCAGGTGTTTCTGAACCTGTTCCTGAACGCCAAAGACGCGATGGCGGGCGGAGGCACGCTGCGCATTGCGACCAGCAACGGCGAGGGTGTACGCGTGACCGTTTCGGACTCCGGCAGCGGCATTGCGCAAGAGCATATCAACCGCATCTACGATCCGTTCTTTACCACCAAGACGACGCCGCGCGAAGGCGAGAACCGCGGCACTGGCCTGGGACTCTCCGTGACCTACGGCATCATCCAGGAACACGCGGGCAAGATTCGGGTGGAGAGTTCGGTGGGCAGCGGCACGACGTTCTATCTGGACTTCCCGCTGGCGAGGAAACCGGCCCATGTCTAACGCGGGGGTGATGACGCATCGGCCCACGGGCAACCCGTCAGCAGTGAGTGGCAGTGTGCTGATCATTGACGACGAGGCCGCCATCCGGGAATCGCTGCAAACCCTGCTGGAGTTGGAAGGCTACACGGTGGAAACGGCGGCCACGGGAGAAGCGGGGCTGTTGCGCATCAGCGAACACCCGTTCGACCTGGTGCTGCTCGATCTCTCTCTGCCGGATCGCAACGGGATGGAACTGCTGTTGGACATTCACGAGCGCGATGCCCTGTTGCCGGTGATCATGGTGACGGCCTACGGCACGGTGGAAAACGCGGTGCTGGCGATCCAGGCGGGTGCGGCGAACTTCATTCAAAAACCGTGGGATAACGAAAAGCTGCTGGCGGATCTGCGCGCGGTAGTGGGGCGGCGCAAGGTAGAGGAAGAGAATGTCCAGCTTAAGCGCGCGTTAAAGCAGCGCTACAACTTTCACAACATCGTGGGCAAGAGCGACACCATGTTGAAATTGTTCGACCTGGTGGCGCAAGTGGCGCCGAGCCGCTCCACGGTGCTGATTCAGGGCGAAAGCGGAACCGGCAAAGAGCTGATTGCCAAAGCCATCCATCTGAATTCGCCGCGCAAGGACAACGCGTTTGTGCCGGTGAATACTGGCTCGATGCCGACTGACTTGTTGGAATCCACGCTCTTTGGGCATGTGAAAGGCGCCTTCACCAGCGCCATCGCGTCGAAGAAGGGCCTGTTTGAGGTGGCCGATCACGGGACGCTGTTTTTGGACGAGATTGGCACCATGGGGATGGAAACGCAGGCGAAAATCCTGCGCGTGCTGCAGGACCGGAAGTTCATGCATCTGGGCGGCATTCAGGAACTGCAGGTGGACGTGCGCATTATCGCCGCCACCAACGTGGATCTGCGGCAGCATGTGAAGGAAGGGCGCTTTCGCGAAGATCTCTTCTACCGGCTGAACGTGATCACCATGGACCTGCCGCCGCTGCGGCAGCGCAAGGAAGACATTCCGCTGCTGGTGGAGCACTTTCTCAAGAAATACTCGGAAGAGAACGAACGGCCGGCGCGGCGGATTCTGCCGGAAGCGCTGCGTCCACTGCTCAACTACGACTGGCCGGGCAATGTGCGCGAACTGGAAAACGTGATGGAACGCGCGGTGGTGCTCTCTACCGCTCCCGAAGTGGGGGTCGAACTGCTGCCGGACCACGTGGTGGGCCGGGCGCCGTCGTTTCCGGTGTTGGAGCACGCGGCCGACGCCTCGTTGTTCGACATTCTGGAAGAGTGCGAGCGGCGGATCATCAGCGACATGCTGGAAAAATGCGGATGGAACCAGACCGAAGCGTCCGAGCAATTCCGCGTGCCACTCTCCACGCTCAATCAGAAAATCAAGCGGCTGAATATTGAGATCAAGAAGAAGGGGCGGGAGTAGGAAGAAGCCTCTAGCTACTGGCTACTAGCTTTCAGTTCTCAGCTTTCAGCCTTCCCGCTAGCCCCAGCGAGCCATCCCCGCATGTCGCCGAGGAGTACAGAGTCCTTCGCTGCGCTCCGGATGACAATTCAGAGAGTTGCTGACAGGTGAAAGCTCACAGCTGAGAGCTGAAAGCTTTCTGTTATAGTTCCGAGTTTATGGAACTGGTCTCGCCACCGGAATACGCCAGACGAGTCGTTAGTTCGGTGCAGGAGTACATCGAACTGACGGGCCGAGCCCTGGCCAATCTCTTCCGTCGGCCGCGTTATCTGGGCGATATGCTGGTGCAGGCGGACCTGATTGGGGTAGGCTCTCTGCCGATCGTGGTGCTGACCGGGTTCTTTACCGGTGCCGTGTTTGCGCTGCAGACCGCCAATACGCTAGAACGTTTCGGGTCGCTCTCGCTGATTGGCCAGTTGGTGTCGCTGGCCATGGTGAGGGAACTGGGGCCGGTGCTGACCGGGCTGATGGTGGCCGGACGAAACGCTTCCGGGATCGCCAGCGAATTGGGTTCGATGATGGTGACGGAGCAGATCGATGCCATGCGCGCCCTGGGCACCGATCCCACGAAGAAGCTGGTCACACCGCGCGTGGTGGCCACGGTCTTCATGTTGTTTTTCTTGACCATCCTCTCCGACCTGATGGGGTTGACGGGCGGGCTGGTGGTTTCCAAACTTCTGCTGCGTCTGGATGCGCGCGAATACTGGAGCAAAGCGTGGCAATCGCTGGTGTTCGATGACGTGCTGATGGGGTTGAGCAAGCCCGTGCTGTTCGGGTTCATCATTTCTACCGTAGGCTGCCACTATGGACTCTCCACCTCGGGCGGAACCCAGGGCGTGGGCCGCTCGACGACGCAGGCGGTGGTGGCGGCGTCGGTGCTGATTCTGCTGGTAAATTTTGTCTGGACTCGCGCCCTGATGCTGATGTTCGGCTTCCACTAGGTCATGCCGGAACCTACCGCCTCTTCCGCTGCGCCGCTGCCTCTCCAGAACACTAGTACGGCTGTGCTTTTTGAAAATGTGGCGCTGGCGTTTGCAGACAAGGTGGTGCTGGATGGCGTGTCGTTCTCGCTGGACCGGGGAGAAACCCGGGCGCTGTTTGGCGTGGCCGGCGCGGGCAAGAGTGTGATTCTGAAGTTGACGCTGGGCTTGCTGCGACCCGATGAAGGGCGCATCTGGGTGCTGGGGGAAGAAGTGACGGCACTGCGCGAGGAAGAACTGTACGAACTGCGGCGCCGGGTGGGCATGGTGTTTCAGGAGAGTGCGCTCTTTGATTCGCTGAGCGTGCGCGACAATGTTGCCTACCGGCTCATGGAAGAAGGCCAGGGATCCGCGGAGGAAATCGAGGCGAGGGTGCGCGAAGCGCTGCGCTTTGTGGAGTTGGAACACACGGTGGACATGCTGCCTTCCGAGCTCTCTGGCGGGATGCGGCGGCGGGTGGCGATTGCACGGGCCATCGTGACCCAGCCCGAAGTGCTGCTCTACGACTCCCCTACGGGCGGCCTGGATCCGGTGACATCGAACACGATTATCGAACTGGTGGTGAAACAGCGCGACGTCTACCGGACGAGCGCGCTGCTGGTGAGTCACCGGCTGCAGGACGCATTTACCATGGCCACGCACTACTTTGACCGGGCCAAGAACGCCATGATGCCGTTGCCGCCAGGCGGACGCAATGAGATCCCGATGAGCTTTCTGATTCTGCGCGACGGCAAAGTGATCTTCGACGGTAGCGCGCAGGAACTCGCCCAATCGCGCGATGAGTACATCCGCGAATATGTTTCGTGAGGCGTGTGAACCTCGTTAAGTCTGCTAGCTCTTCTTGGCGTAGGTCTTGCGCATGTTGTCCACCCGGCCTTTGATCATGGCGAAGAGCTCACGGCCCTTCTTGGAGCGTGTGGCCAGCTTTTCCATGTTGGCATAGGCACGAGGGCTGTTCATGCGCTCGCGGATGTCCTTGAGGAAAGGATGGATCTTGGCCAGGGTGAAAAACATTTCGCCGCCGATACCGGGTTCGAGAAACAGATCTTCGTTGAGGGTGCCATGCAGCACCAGCACCGCGGCCATGTCCCAATAGCCGGAGATTTGGCGCAGCCAGGCGTTTTCCTGGGTGCCAAAGGCGCCGGCAACTTTCATGTAGTCGTCGGCGCTTTGTGGCCAGAATTCGGTGCCGTACCAGTTACGGGCTTTGCGGATTTCGGTCTCGCGGCGAAGATCGTAGAGTTGCATGGCCAGCTGGGCATCAGCGGCAGTCGGTTTCTTGGGCATGAGAGTCTCCAGATTTTGTAATTTCGTAATTTGGTAATTTGGAACACCCGGTGGCTGGAACAGGCGGAAAACCCGCCTGGAATCCGGCTTTGCGAGGGCTACAAGATCATCAGATTGTGGATTTTCAAGAATGTATTCAGGAAATTTTGTAATCGTTCAGTCCGCCGACGCTGCGCGGCGCAGTGAGAGCCAGCGCGGTGTTTGTGGTTTTGAAATTACAAAATTACCAATTTACGAAATTGCTACATTTCCTCAGCCGGCAGCAGTGACGGCCTCCACCGGGCGTTCGTAGTCACACTCTTTGTTGGGGCAGGCGATGACGGCGCCGTCCTTGCGGAGCTTCTCGACGAGATATTCGCTGCCGCAACTGGTGCATTTTTCAGCCAGGGGTCTGTGAGCAGAGGTAAATTTGCAGTTCGGATAATTTCCACAACCATAAAACGTGTTGCCCTTGCGGGCGCGCTTCTCCACCAGGTCGCCGTCTTTGCAGAGCGGGCACTTTACCCCGATATAGTTTTGCTTCACATACTTGCAATCGGGATAGCCGCTGCAGGAAGTGAACTCGCCGTAACGGCCGTGGCGAATCACCATGGTGCGCTGACACTTGGGACAGTTTTCGTCGAGCGGAATGTCGGGAACTCGTTTGCCCTGATCGAGACGGCGCGTGGTTTTGCAATCGGGATAACCGGTGCAAGCCATGAACTGGCCAAAGCGTCCGCGTTTGAGCACCATGACGCGGCCGCAGTTTTCGCAGTACTCCTCTTGCGTCGTCTCCTGCAAATCGGCGGAATCAAGGTCGGGCAGGGCAATCGGGTTTTCTTTGGTAAAGGTGCAGCTGTTGGGATCTTTTTTGTCGTACGAACTGCAGGCGTAGAAGGAGCCGTGCTTGCCCCACTTGATGATCAGCGGTGAGCCGCAACGCTCGCACTTCTCGTCCGTGGGCTTCTCCATCCGCTTGATGTTCTCCATGTGTTTGGCGGCATAGCGGAGGTCCTTCTCGAACTTCTTGTAGAAATCAGCGAGCGCGTCCGTCCACTTCTCTTTGCCTTCTTCAATTTCGTCGAGATCGGCTTCCAGGCGGGCGGTATATTGCACGTCGAAGATGTCCGCGAAATTTTCCACCAGCAAGTCGGTGACGACCAGACCAATCTCGGTGGGAATAAATTTCCCGCCGGTCTTGGTGACGTACTGACGTTCCTGAATGGTGGTGAGAATGGCGGCGTAAGTGGAAGGCCGGCCAATTCCCTTCTCTTCCAGTTCCTTGACCAGCGAAGCTTCGTTGTAGCGGGGCGGCGGCTCGGTGAAATGCTGCTCCGGCGTGATCGTCTGGAGCGTCAGAAGTTGGCCCGCTTCGAGCGCCGGCAGTTTGTGCTTGAGGGCTTCGTCTTCCTCGTCCTTGCCCTCTTTGGACTCTTCGTAAATCTTGAGGAAGCCGTCGAATTTCTGCACCGATCCGGTGACGCGAAACCAGAAAACCTCGCTGCCAGCCTTGGCGTCGATATCTACGGTGGTCTGATCGAACACCGCCGGGGTCATTTGCGAAGCCACGAAACGCTGCCAGATCAGCTTGTAGACCTTAAGTTCGTCTTCCTGGAGATATTGTTTGATGGCGTCGGGATGGCGCAGCGCGGAGGTGGGGCGGACGGCTTCGTGAGCATCCTGCGCGCCTTTTTTCGACTTGAACACGTTCGGCGATTCGGGCAGGTACGTAGCGCCAAAATCTTTACCGATCATCTCGCGGACTTCCTCCAGCGCATCATTGGAAACGCGCGTGGAATCGGTGCGCATGTAGGTGATAAGACCAACCAGGCCTTCTTCGCCGAGCTCGATGCCCTCGTAGAGGCGCTGGGCGATCATCATGGTGCGTTTGACGCTGAAGCGCAGCTTGCGGGCGGAGTCCTGTTGCAGCTTGCTGGTGGTGAAAGGCGGCGCTGGATTGCGGCGGCGTTCCTTGCGCTCAACCGAGCGCACGCTCCACGCGGCGTCTTCGATTGCGGCCTTGATCTTGCCAGCATCTTCGCCGTTCAGAACTTCAAGCTTCTCTTCGCCCTTGCCGACAAAACGCGCATCAAACGCGGGCGGTTTGGTGGCGGTCAGGTGAGCGTCGATCGTCCAATACTCCTTCTTGATGAAGGCACGAATTTCGCGTTCGCGCTCGACGATGAGACGGAGCGCGACCGTCTGCACGCGGCCAGCGGAGAGACCGCGCCGGACTTTGTCCCAGAGTAGCGGCGAAACCTGGTAGCCGACGAGGCGGTCGAGCACGCGGCGAGCTTGCTGCGCATCCACCAGGTTGCGGTCAATTTCGCGGGGATGTTCAAAGGCCTCGCGCACCGCTCGCTGGGTGATCTCGTTGAAGGTCACGCGCTGAATGGGGACGCCGCCGGTGATCTTCTTTCTCTTTTTCTTGCTTACGGTCTCCCCGCCCAGTTCCTCGGCGAGATGCGCGGCGATGGCTTCGCCCTCACGGTCGGGATCAGGCGCAAGGTAGATGGCGTCGGCGTTCTTGGCCAGCTTCTTCAGCTTGAGCAGGACTTTCTCTTTGCCGGGGATGACGACGTATTCCGTCTCGAAGTCGTTTTCGAGGTCTACCCCCAAAGTGCTCTTGGGCAGGTCTTTGACGTGGCCCATCGAGGCCTCGACCTCGAAGCCTTTGCCAAGATACTTCTGGATGGTTTTCGCCTTGGCGGGCGATTCGACGATGACTAGACCTTTAGACAATGTGTCCCTTCGCGACTATTTGAATATTGAAACTAGCACGAACCAGCTTCTAGCTGCTAGCTCCTAGCTTTAGACTGGGCGCAATCGATACTCGACCGCAGGCTTTGGGCGAGCGTGGTCAATATGCGCCGCACTTCGAGCAAATCTCTGGACAAGTTCGAATATTCCTGCGGACTCAGGAAGCACAAATCCCGGGCCAAGAGCAGTTGATATTCCAATTGGCTGGCCGACCCGCGAGCAATCTGCACGAAGCGCCCGAATTCCCCATCTGAGCGTCGACCGCAAGCCTCGGCCAGATTCGTGCCCAAAGAGGCGGCGGAGCGCCGCATCTGACTGGTCACTCCGTATAACTCCTGACGCGGAAACTGCTGTGAAGCCGCGTACACTGCCAGCGTCAGCGCATGTGCCTTGCTCCAAACCTTCAACTGCCGGAAGTCTTCCACCATTGCCTCGCAGTAGCTAATCGCTAGTCGCTAGAAGCTCTTCACAAAATTCTTCCCCGGCATTTGCCTTACTTTGCCGGCCAGCTCCAGTTCGAAGAGCGCGGCGAAGATTTCTGAGGACGAGAGTTCCGGCTCCAGCCGCTCCACGATCTCATCAATGTGCACGGCTTCATCGGCGCGGAGGAGCGAGAGGATGCGGCGCTCGTGGGGTGGCAGTTCGCTGTCCTGGAAGAGAGATGCAGTGACCCCGGCTTCGGATTCAGGGTGGGTGGGCTGGATCTGGAGCTTCACATCGTCGGACAGTTCTTCCCAAACGTCTTCCCAGGTGGCCACCAGCTTGGCGCCCTGCTTGATGAGAGTGTTGGGCGTCCAGGAGTTCTTGTTGGTGACGTTGCCGGGGACGGCGAAGACTTCGCGCGATTGTTCCAGAGCGCAACGGGCAGTGATGCGGGTACCGCTGTACTCGGCGCCTTCGACCACGAGCACGCCGAGCGCGAGGCCGCTGATGATGCGGTTGCGGATGGGGAAATTCTGCGGCGCGGAAAATGCTCCTACCGGGAACTCGGAAATGAGCGCCCCGCCGAGCGCGAGAATCTGGTCAGCGAGGCGCTTGTTTTCGCGAGGATAGATTTCATCCACACCGGTGCCAAACACGGCTACCGTTTTGCCTTTGGCGGTGACGGCGCCACGATGGGCGGCGCTGTCCACGCCGCGGGCGAGGCCGCTGAAAATCACCAGCCCGCGGTTGGCCAGATCGCAGGAGAGACGCTCGGCCATGCCAATACCATAGGGCGTGGGATGCCTCGTACCTACCACAGCAATGCCGGGACAACTCAGCACTTCGACCGGGCCGCGCACGTAGAGAATCAGCGGCGGATCGTAAATGTTTCTGAGCGTCGCCGGATAGCGTGGATCATCCAGCGCCACCAGCTGCGCACCCACCTCCGCGACACGCGGCAAATCTCTTTGTGCGGCCTCGAGCGACTTGCCTAAGAAGATGGACTGCGCCGATTCCGCCGGCAATCCGGCGGCTTCCAGCTCGGTAAGCGACGCCTGGAAAATTCGCTCCACGGTGCCGAAGCGTTCCACTAAGCGGCGGCCGCGAATCGCGCCCAAGCCCGGAGTGCGCGAAAGCGCGAGCCAGCGCAGCGTGCGCACATCAGGTACAGGTACGGAAGCGGGCAAGGCAGCGTGCATGCGGAGGACTCCCCGGTCCGCCACGCGGACTGTAGTAAGGGCGGGCGGGGCTGTCAAGGAAGGGCATGCCTACTTTGGTAGAATCCCGTTTTGTGGGCACACGCCGGCTACGCATCTCCGCCATCTCCTATTTGAATACCGCGCCGCTGATGTGGGACTTCGAACACGGCGCTGCCGGGCGGGATTTTGAGATTACCTACACCCTGCCGGCAGCGTGCGCCCGGGCGCTGGCCGAGGGAACGGCGGACATTGGCATCATTCC
>JBGQDM010000112.1:0-9871 GCA_041495845.1 Terriglobia bacterium
GAAAAGCACCAGCGAAGCCACAAGGATGCCGAAAACGTCGCCGAGTTGCATTTTGGACGGCGTGCCGCCGAGAATGTGCCCCACTTTCAAGTCCTGTAGCATTTCGCCCGCAACCGCCGACGACACGCAGACCACGGCCGCCACTCCGAGCACGGCTGCCACACCGCCCGAGCCCGAAACGCCCAACGCCACCATCAACAAGGCGGCAATCACGAGCGTGCACAACGTCAAGCCCGACACTGGATTGTTCGACGAACCAATCATCCCCACCAGGTTGCCCGAAACGGCGGCGAAGAAGAAGCCAACAATGATCATGACGCCCGCGGCCACCAATGCTCCCACCAGCACCTGCGATCCGGCTAGGTTTCCGGCTCCGCTGATGAAGTAGTGGTACAGCACGATCATGGCTACGAACACAACCGCGATACCCGCAAAAACAATCTTCGCCGGAATGTCCCGCTCGGTACGGTTCATCGCGGCATGCGCCGCAGCAGATTTTCGCAGGTCTGCAACCGCGCGCCCCATGCCCACGGCCAGCTGCTTCCGCATCTTGAACAACGTGTAGGTAGCGCCCACCAGCATGCCGCCCACCGCAATCGGTCGCACGATCGAGTAATAGATTGCGCTCGCCAGCAGCGTTCCCGGGATTTCCTGTCCCTGCGACTGAAGGTAAGGACTCAGGACAAAGGTGAGAAGTGGAACCAGCACGCCCCAGGCCAGCAGGCCGCCGGCAAAGTTCAGTGCCGCCAGCCGCGGCCCAATGATGTACCCCACGCCCAGATATGCCGGGCTGATGTCTGGGAGTGTAAACAGCGAAGTTCCACCCGTGACCGTGGTCGCGACGTTGGGATTGGTGCCAGTGCGCAGCAGGAGCTTCTTGCCCATGTCGCTGATCTTGACGGTGAACGTGTTGCTGGCGGAGAACACATTGACCGCGCCCAGCAGGTAAAACAAGCCGCCGAACCCCATGTTGGCAAAGAGAATCTTCGCCGCTCGGGCGCCTTGCTGACCGGCTTTGTGAATTTCAGAAGCGGCCACCGACTCCGGGAAGGGAAGATCCGGATCCTCTACCATCACCCGACGCAACAAGGTGACGAACAAAATTCCCAGCGTGCCGCCGATCATCATCAGAGCGACCGACTTCCAGTACTGGTCTGCCCCCAGTCCCGGCCACAGTCCGGCCATGACAAAGGCAGGAATGGTAAACACCGCACCGGCGGCCACGGATTCGCCGATTGAGCCCACAGTCCGCGCGATGTTCTCTTCCAGGATGGAGCCCTTCATCAACCGGAGGAGCGCCATGCCAATCACGGCGGCGGGATAAGTTGCGGCGATGGTCATCCCCGCCTTCAATCCCAAATACGCGTTGGCCGACCCCAGAATTCCCGTCATCACTAGGCCGATCAGAACTGCCCGGAAGGTGAACTCCTTCATCTCCATGGTTTCCGGTACGTAGGGGCGGTACTGCTTGCTGCCGCCGGGTGCGGATTGCGTGCTCATGCGCTAAGTCCTCGCGGGTGAACGATTTCTGGAACCGGGCGCAAGTTATCACGCCCGGCGGCTGGTTTACAAGTGCGGCGGCGTTTTCGTTTTTCGGAAAATTCACAACTTCCTGCCATGCCCAGTGTTAACCTGAGAAATAACATCCCGGTTTTCTTGTTCCACATGCAGTGCGCCCCTTCCTTCGAGGTCCCAAAATGCCAGCTCATGTCTTCCACTGCGCGGCGTGTGGCGGCGGCAACGCCTATCGTTCGCGCCCGAGAAACTTATTGGAGAAGCTGATGTTGCCGCTGCTGGGGATGCGCCCGGTGCGTTGCGGTCACTGTTACCGTCGTTCCTATCAGCTGTTTTTCGTGCCGGCACGCAAGAGCAATAGTTCCGAACGCGCTGCTTCGCGTTCTTCCGCAGCCTGAAGCCGGAAGGGCGCGTTGCGCAGCCTTGCTGGCGCCGTTATACTGTGAATAACACCCCGGTCGAGCTTTCGTCGCGCCGGTGTGCGGGAGGTCGTCTTCAGCAGTAGAGGCGACGTAATTCGGGCTCCCCAAGCCGCGGACTGCGGTTCGCGCTCCTTTCTTGTGTCCGGGGTTGTGTCCGGTTGGAAATTCGCCGCTGACCCGATTTTCTGCCTGCTGTTCCCCAGCAACTGTCGTTTGTGCGCGGAACCACTGTTGGCCGCTTCGCTGCTTCCTGTTTGTGCCGAGTGCCTAGCTTCGGTGCGGCCGCTGACGGGGGAGTACTGCGTGGTTTGCGGGCAGCGTCTGCTGTCGCCCTATCTGCACGCGGATTCCTCTCCGGAGGCGGCGCGCTGCGGTTTGTGCCGGCGCGCCGAGATGCCCTTTGCCCAGGCGCGGGCCTATGGCAGCTACGAGGGCCGGTTACGCGAGCTGATTCACCTGTTGAAATTTGACCGCGTCCGGCCCGCGGCCAACGCGCTGGGCAAAATGCTAGCCCCGGTGATGGCGAGTTTTGTCCCGGAGGCTGGAGCCGCACCGCTGCTGGTGATTCCCGTGCCGCTGCACCGCACGCGACTGCGTGAGCGAGGCTTCAACCATGCCGAACTGATGGCGCGGGCGGCCTGCAAGCGGATAGTCGTTGGTACGCGGTTGAAAGTGGAGGCCGGAATTCTCGAGCGGCGCCGCGAAACGCCGCCGCAAATCGGGCTCACCGCCCATCAGCGGCGTGCGAACCTGCGCGGCGCTTTTGGTGTGCGCCATCCGGAAGCCGTCCGTGATCGTACCGTGCTACTGGTGGACGACGTGATGACAACGGGAGCGACGGCGGCAGAATGTGCCCGAGTGTTGCGCCGTGCGGGCGCGAAGCAAGTCCTGGTGGCGACAGTGGCGCGCACCCTGCTGGGCGCAACCATGACCGAAGTGCCGGGGGTCCAGCAGACGGCGGCGTAGAATTTTGGAAGATTGAGCAAGTGATGTCCGTACGCACCAACAACTCGATCAGCTCGCAGGGTACGGGACACGTGCGTCCCGAGGCGGTGGTGGTGCAGGAGCGCACTCACGCTCCCCTGCACGCACCGGTGCTGGTACTGAACGCGTCGTACGAGCCGATCAACGTGTGTGCGGCGCGGCGAGCGATTGTCCTCGTGCTCAAAGGGGTGGCGCGGACGGAAGAAGAAAATGGCCACTACATGCACGCGGCCCGGCTGGCCCTGCGCGTGCCTTCGGTCATTCGGCTGCTGGAATACCGCCGCATTCCGCACCAGACGCGTGCCCTCTCGCGCAAGAACATTTTGCTGCGCGACCGCAACACCTGCCAGTACTGTGGGGAGAGTCTGCCCTCGGGCGAACTTACGCTCGATCACGTCATCCCGCGTTCCCGCGGCGGTGCGTCCACCTGGGAAAATCTGGTGGCCTGCTGTCATCCCTGCAATCGGCGCAAAGGCAACCACCTGCCCGCGGAAGCGGAGATGGACCTGATGCGCGAGCCACGCGCCTTCAATCTCCACACCAGCCGCCACATCATGCGGATGATGGGCCACTCGGACGACAAGTGGCGAAAGTATTTGTTCTATTAAAGCTGCTAGCTTCTAGCGGATAGCTGACAACCCAAGGGGTCCACCCGCTCCGCAACAGGGCAGGGAAGGACAGGTGTCGGACCGGTCGGGTACATCGAGTGTGTTGACACGTCTCGGCAAGGAGGATAGAGTAAGAGCAAGTAAGACTTAGTAATCCACGGAACCTATGCGCACCACAGAAACGATGACCATTTCCTTGCCGCCGGCAATGCTGCAGCAGTTTGAACAGGTACGAAAGAGGGAATCGCGTACCCGTTCGGAACTCGTCCGCGAGGCCCTGCGCGCGTACTTTGAGCGGCGCTATCCTGCCGTTGCGCCGACGCGAGATGAGGTGCTAGCCGCCCGTCGTGGCCGGGCTGCAGTTCGCCGTGGGGATGTTATAGGCTTGGACGAATTCTTTTCCCATGACCTGGCGCATCGAGCTCGCCGGCCCCGCGCAAAAAGATCTCCGAAACCTGCCGCAAAACGACGCCCGACGCGTTAGGGCCGCCCTGGTTTCCATGCAGGAAGATCCCTTTGCGGGAGACATCAAACGCTTGAAGGGGCTGCCCGATGCCTGGCGCCGCAGGGTGGGGAACTACAGGATTGTTTACGACCTTAACTTGGAAGAGCGCCGCATCGTTGTGTTAGCCATTCTGCGCAGGACGTCTACAACGTATTGAAGTCTCTCGACAGAGCCTTGCTGTTCCCAAAACCGACCGGGCTGAGAGCTTGCTGCTCTACTGCTTCTTCTCGTCTTTCTTCGCGTCGGGCACCTTTTCCACGTCCTGGCCCTGGTAGGTGATTTTCACGTCTGAACCGAAGCGCTTGTAGTCGGTGTACTTCACGATCTCGCGAATTTTCACATCACCGCCAGTGAATGTGAGCGTGTCATCGGCGCGCGTGTAGGTGGGGAACCAGTACTTGCCGTCAATCTGCTCGCGGTAGGTGGTGAACTTGGGGAACAGGTTTTCGTTCTTGCCCTTTTTGCTGCGGGTGTCGGGTACAGCCTTGCCGAAGGTCTTCACGATTTGGAAATCGTGGTCGTCCACCCAGAGGGTGCCCTGGAAGTAGCGCTTCTTGCCCACGATCTGTTTGGGTGCAATTTCGAACACGTAGCAGTGCAGCTCATCCTGCTGCTGCTGGCCCTTGTAGAGCACGTCGTATTCGGGAATTTCGTCGCTGGTGAGCACGAACGGCAAGCGGTTCTCAATGTCGTCCAGATCTTCCTGCGTCATGCCGATGCGCACCAGCGAGGACTGGGGAGCGAAGACAACGTTGCGAACTTTTCTTCCGCGGTCGTCAAAGGTGACGTCGAACACCTGCCGGTATTCTCCATCCACGGTGTCGCCGTCGAGGGTCTGCACCTTCACCGACTGGCGGTAGGCGTAATGTTCCCGCGCCTGGGCGAATTCTTTTTCCTTGGCGGCGAACCGGTGAATGATCTCCTCCGGCGTGATGCTCTTGGGGAGCGCGGGATTGAGGTCGCCTTCGGCCTCCTGGGCGTCGATGGGCAGGCTCACAGCAAGCAGCAGAATGGCGAAGGTGAAGATTCGAGCGAAACGCATCATGAGATTGGGGTCCCTGGAAAATCGAACTGGTCATGCTGAGCAAGGCATTCCTGCTGCCGCCTGTACTGCCGGCGAAAGGGATTCTTCGCTTTGCTCAGAATGACAAACCACTTCCTTCATTTTAGATGCTTTCAGTGGGCCGTGCGGCGATGGTTTTTCTGGCCTTGTCCTTGCAACTTCGGCGGCTTCCTCCCTACACTTGGCTGTTCTTGCGGAGGCCTCATGCGCCGTTTTCTCGTGCTTCTTCTGCTGCTTGCGCCGGCTGCTGCCCAGACCAAACATCCTTTCACTTTTGAAGACATGATGGCGCTGAAACGTGTGGCCGAACCGGTGCCTTCGCCGGACGGCAAGTGGGTGATCTTCAGTGTCACCGACGTGGACCTGGCGGCCAACACGAAAACGCCCCACGTGTGGATTGTCCCGACAAACGGAGGAACGGCCGCCCCCGGCCGTTTAGGCGAGCAAAGCTCGCCTCCCAGCGATGCGCGGATGATCATTGCGAATCAGGATGCCGACCGTCCGCGCTGGGCGCCTGACGGCAAGCGTTTCCTTTTCGTCTCAACGAAGGATGGCGGCGCGCAGGTCTGGATCGGGGAGTTTGATTCCGAGAAGGG
Organism: Terriglobia bacterium; assembly: GCA_041495845.1. Taxonomy (GTDB): domain Bacteria; phylum Acidobacteriota; class Terriglobia; order Terriglobales; family Acidobacteriaceae; genus JBGQDM01. The sequence goes on from JBGQDM010000112.1 coordinate 5,694, forward strand.
CACCGTCCCCGCCACCCGTCGGCTGACCTCGATTGCCACCGAAGCCGGCGGCGCACTCTGGTCGCCTGACGGCAAGAGCATTTTATTTGTCTCTGATGTCTACCCCGAGTGCGACGGAGCACCTGCCGACGAAGAAGCCTGCAACGCGAAGAAGCTTGACGATGCAGCGAAGTCGAAAGTGAAAGCGCTGGTTTTCACGCGCCTGCTTTACCGCCACTGGAACGGCTATAAGGAAGGGAAGCGCACGCACCTTTTTGTGGTTCCGGCGGAGGGCGGCACGCCGCGCGATCTCACGCCCGGTGATTACGATTCACCTGTGTTTTCGCTCGGCGGGCAGGACAATTACGCCTTCTCGCCGGATGGCCAGGAAATCTGCTACACGTCCAACCACGACAAAGTCGAAGCAACTTCAACGAATAACGACCTATGGATCGTGCCGGTTGGCGGTGGCGTGGCGAAAAACATCACCGCTGACAATCCCGCCAGTGATTCGACACCGCTCTATTCGCCGGATGGAAGGTACATCGCCTACCGTGCGCAGGCGAGGCCGGGGTATGAGGCGGACCGGTTCCGGCTGATGCTGTACGACCGGAAAACGGAAGAGAAGAAGAGCCTGACTGAAAATCTTGATCGGTGGGTCGGGACAACCGCATGGGCACCGGATTCTCAATCTGTTTTTTTCGGTGCTGAGGACAGCGGTGAGTCTTGGATATACGAAGTCAAGGTGATAGATCACTATGCGGGGACTGCTCCTTTTTGGAACTCAGGACCATTGAGCGGATTCAATGACGACTTGGTCCTAGCCCGGGACGGCAAGACGATCTCGTTTACTCGGATGTCGCTTGAGCGCCCGATCGAACTGTACGCGTGGAATTTCATCCTCGAAACGCCGTGCACTATTCGCGAGCCCAAGATCCATGACAAGGGAAACCCCCAGCCAGGGGATTGCAAGTTCCATAAACCTGAGCCCCTCACCCACCTCAACGACGCTGTCCTCTCCCAGGTCGCCATGTCCCCGATCGAACCCTTCTGGTTCGAGGGCTCCGAAAAAGCCAAAGTCCAAGGCTTCCTCGTGAAGCCACCCAACTTCGACGTCAATAAGAAATACCCACTCAAATTCCTCATTCACGGTGGGCCGCAAGGCGCGTGGGGCGATGACTGGACGTATCGCTGGAACGCGGAACTCTTTGCTGCCAACGGATACGTCGTGGTCATGATTAATCCGCGCGGCTCGACCGGCTATGGACAGAAATTTATTGACGACATCAACTGCGACTGGGGCGGGCGCGTTTTCGAAGACCTGATGAAAGGCCTCGATTACGCCGAACAGCATTACCCGTTCATTGATAAAGACCGCGAGTGCGCCCTCGGCGCCAGCTACGGCGGCTACATGGTCAACTGGATCCTCGGCCACACCAACCGCTTCAAGTGTCTGGTCTCGCACGATGGCACCTTCAACACCGAATCCGCCTGGGGCACGACCGAAGAACTTTGGTTCAATGAGTGGGAATTCAAAGGCACTCCCTGGGAAAGTCGCGACCTCTATCGGAAATGGTCACCGCACCTGAGCGCGACGAATTTCAAGACGCCGACTCTTGTCGTCCACAGCCAGCGCGATTACCGGCTCGATGTTTCGGAAGGCCTCCAGCTCTTCACCACCCTGCAACGGATGAACGTGCCCTCGAAGATGCTCTACTTCCCCGACGAAGGCCATTGGGTGCTGAAGCCGCAGAACAGCCAGCTCTGGTACAAGACGGTGAACGACTGGGTGGACCAGTGGCTGAAGAAGTAAGGTAGCCGCGACGAAAATCACCGCTTACCACGAAGGGCACAAAGGTTCACAAAGGTGACAGACCCCAGGCGAGCAACCCGGCCCAGCCGTGGTAGCATCGCTTTCTCTGTTATGTCGTTTCGCCGGAATCTTGTCCGCAGCTTGGTGCTTCTCGCTCTCTGCACCCTGCTTTTTGCCGCGGACCAGCCCGACAAGTGGTTCGAGTACCGCTCGTCGCATTTTTCTGTCGTCACCGCCGCCGGGGAGAAGAACGCCCGCGACATCGCGCTGCGCCTGGAGCAGATGCGAGGCGTGTTCGCGTCTTTGCTGGCGCGTCCGCGGCTGACCCAGCCAGCGCCGGTGCAAGTGGTCGCGGTCGCAAGCGACAAAGACTATGCCGATGTCGTTCTCTACCGCCAAGGCAAGGCCATCGATCTGCCCGGGTTTGTTCTTGATCGTCCAGACCGCACGTTTGTCGTGCTCAATCTGGGGCAGCCCGAGCCGTGGCGCGCCATAGCACACGATCTGGCCCACGTCTGGCTGGATGCGAACTATCCGCCCACATCGCGCTGGTTCGATGAAGGCGTCGCGCATTACCTCGCCAGCTTGCGCAGTACCGACAAGACCATTGAACTCGGCGGCGACCCGGGGCTGATTCCCGGAGCATCACCGCCGTCGCAGCCGTTGCTCTCCGTGTTGAACGCGTCTGCTTGGATCCCCTTGCATGATTTGCTGGCCACCACAGACCCCACAACGCTCGATCCCGCGCGCCGCAATCTTTATCTCGCGCAAAGCTGGTTGCTGGTTCATTTCCTCTTCTCGCAAAAAAAACTGGCGGAGACGGGCACGTATTTCGACCTGGTACAGAACCAGACAATCCCGCTAGAACAGGCGGTTGAGCAGGCGTTTGGCATGAAGCCGGCGCAGCTGGAAGAATCTCTGCGCGTCAGTTTCGCGGCGTTGAAACTCGAGGCCTCGCCCAAGTCCACACGCGGCGTGCCGGGACCGGTGGCCAATCAGTTTCCCTCGCCCATCGACGCGGACACGTTCGTCGTCAACACGCACCCGTGGTTGGAGCCGGAAGCGCGCGCGCTGCTGGCCGAGGTGCAAGTGCGGATTCCCGAACACCGGGCGCAGGGTGAATTGGAAGCCAAATCATTAGCCCAGCGTTTTCCGGAAAGCGCCGCACCTCATCGCGTGCTGGCCTGGCTGGCCATCGACAAGAAGAACTGGGTTACGGCGCTCGAAGAACTCGGCGCTGCGCTGGAGCGGACGCGCGGCGATCCCTGGGCCCGCTACTATCTCGCGGTGGCTAAGCAGAGCATGGCCGAAGGTCCCGAGGCGACTCCGGTGAGTGTAACCAACACCATGCAGGACCTGCGCGCCGTACTCGACTGGTACCCGGAGTTTGCCGATGCCTACCACCGTCTGGCGCGGGCGCGGATGGAAGGCGGCGGGACCAACTCGGCGCTGGAAGCGGCGCAAGCGGCGATCCGCCTGGGTCCACGCCACGACGATTATCGCTTCACGCTGGCGGAAATCTACATTCAGGGAAAGAAATTCGAGGCCGCGCGTGCACTGCTCGAGCGGCTCAAGAGCAGTCCCGACCCGAAAGTTTCCGAAATGGCTGCGGCACGGCTGAAGGACATGGAAGTGGTGAAGAAGTATGGTGTTCCCCCGGCGCACCCTGCAGCCAAGGTCCGGCCGGAACTGGAAGAGGAACGACGGCCAGTCGAAGCGCCGCTAGACACACGCCCGGTACAGTTCCTTAAGGGGACGGTGCTCAGCGTGGATTGTTCGCAAGCGCCGGGTGCGGTGCTCCACTTCGCCGCAGGCAGCCGAACGCTGACTCTGCACGTCGCCAACCAACAGTCCACCGTCGTCATTGGTCAGCCAGCCTTCTCGTGCAACTGGCGTGGAGTGCACGCCTCGGTAAACTACAAAGCTGGAAGTGCGGCGGAAGGGGACCTGGTTTCGATCGAAGTGCAATAGGGCATGCCAGCAAAAAACCAACCCCTCCGTTTACCGGAAGGGCTGGTCAGGATGGGGCAAGATCTTTGGGTTACAGATCCGGCGCGGCCAGGGTACTACACCCGATTGACGTTGGCGGCTTGGAACCCTTTGGGGCCCCGTTGCAGGTCGTACTCGACGGTATCGCCCTCATTCAAGGTGCGGTAGCCGCTTTCCTGGATCGCGGAGAAATGTACGAACACATCCTCTCCGCTGGAGCGCTGGATAAAACCATATCCCTTTGCTCCGTTAAACCACTTCACTGTCCCCTTCTCGCGTTCACTCACAGCGTGACTCCTTTCGCCTCTGTCTTCAAGGATGATCCGGCGCGCCTGAAATCGTTCCCGGGGAACGGCTCCCGACTCGTACGGACAACAGACGCGGCTGTCTAGAAAGC
>JBGQDM010000113.1:0-9758 GCA_041495845.1 Terriglobia bacterium
AGTTTCATGGCTTTTTGCCGGCGCGCAGTTCTGCTCGACGGCAGGCGCTCGAAGTACTGCGTGGCGCGGCGTCCACGCAAATCTTTTACGAAGCGCCGCGCCGGCTGATCGAAACGCTGGAAGATGTGGCGGAAATTCTGGGTCCGACGCGGCCCGTAGTAGTCGCCCGCGAAGTCACCAAGCTGCATGAAGAATTCCTGCGCGGGCCTGCGCGTGAAGTGCTGGCAACGCTACGAGCGCGGGCTGCGGTCAAGGGCGAGATCACGTTGCTGATTGGAAGAGCGGCAGAAGAAGCCGCGCCTGCTGCGGAAGCGCCCAGCCTGGCGGTGCGCATGAAGCAACTCATGCGGGAAGAATCCCTCGACGAGAAGGCCGCGCTGAAGCGCGTGGCGCGGGAAATGAAAATCTCGCGGAGCGAGGCTTATCGGCTCTGGCAGCGAGTCAAGTAAAGGAACGACGCGAGAGATCACTGGGCGGCGCAGACGAAGCTCTCACTTCGCTCAAGGGCGCGTTACCCGCGCCGCCCGGGTTCTTCGAAAATCAGTCGTGCCCCTCGCGGAAGCCGATTTTCAGGATGCGGCCATCAGTGCCGACCAGCCATCCCGCCTCCGGGTTGGCGAAGGCGACGGCCCAGAAGCCAGTGACGCCAGGCAGCGTGAACCAAGTTTTGCCTTCGTTGGGAGTCCAGGCTGCGCCGCCGTCGTTGGCGGTGATGACGACCGCGCGACCGCCGTCTTCGTCTTCATCCTCATCCCCGCGACCGTTGTCGGCACGATGGGTGTAGCTGAGGCCAAAGATTGCGCCGGTGACTGGAGGCGGATTGGTTAGCTTCCAGGTGCGGCCACCATCGCGGGAAGTGGCCGTGCCAGCGTTGTTGGGATCGGCGGGATCGAGATCGCCACCGCCGACGATGCCGTGAAAGGGATCGCGGAAAGCGACGGTGAAGCCGCCAGCGCTGGGCGAGACCACGATAGGAGTGTCATACGCGTTCCAGGTGTCGCCGCCATCGCGGGTGGCGAGGATGCGGGCGGAGGTAGCGCCGCCGGTGACGATCCAGGCATTGCGTCTGCCCTGGGTGGCAACACAGGTGCCGCTGGAGGAAAAGGAAAATTCACCAGCCAACGCAGGCGGCATGTTGGCGCTGATGTCCTGCCACGTGTGGCCGTCGGTGGTGCGGAGATCAGGGAACACGCCGTCAACGGCGTCGCTGTGCGCGATGGCGCGGCGCGGGGTCCAGAAAGCGAAACAATCGTAGAAGGCGCCGGGGTTCTGGTTCTGGAACTGAAGCGCCCAGTGGTGGCCGCCATCGTGAGTCTTGTAGATGCGGAAATCGCCGGCGTTGTCGCCGATGGACATGAGATAAGCGACCCGGTCGCTGACGCCCTGGACATCGCGGAACTGGACCAGTTCAGCGCCGGGCACAATGCCGGACCGCCAATGCCTGCCCCCATCCGTGGTGACGGTGAAAGTGCCGCCGCGCCCGGAAGCCCAGACGACACGGGAGTTCACCGGGCTGACCGAAATCAGGCCCTGGGTGGTGTGGCTGTTTTGCGGGGTGAGTGTGGGCTGGTGAATAGTTTCAGCGACAGCGGGCAGAGCGACCAGGAACAGGATCAGGAAAGCGATCAGGAAACGGGGCAACATGGGAGTGGCCTCCAGCTGGGAATCTTCCGATGGAGCGGCAGTATAGGCCGGGCGGGGAGTGGCCGTCAAACGGGCCTTACGAGCCAGAGGCGTTCAAAGTTGTCCCTTCGGGAGCCCGCACGCGAGCGGGGCGAGCAAGGGACGACGAGCGAGCAGTGGCGGGGGCAATACTAAGTTGGTGCAAGCGTCTGTTAACAACAGCTACTTCCAAACGCAGCCAACGTCTCTCTTGCTCGTCGCTCGGTAGGAATCTCAGCTATTGTCAGCGGGCAAGTTGCTTCGTCATGGCCCGAAATGCCGATTTCAGCCTCACCGTCCACCAGCCAAATCTTACGAATTGTTCCTTACACTTTCGTGTTATTTCGACTCTGATGTACTATCTCCGGTATCACGCGCTAGTTGCCGAACTTCGTCGTTGCAGGAGCGCTCATGGACCGACGCAGCTTCTTGAAGTCCGCCACCGCCGCAGGACTCACAGTGGGCTTGTCCAAGGCCACGGCCAACGCTTCCACTCCTGAACACAACTGGGACAAATACGATTGGGGATCAGGGCCTCCGGTTCCCAACCGACTTTATCAGGGCCCGTTCCCACAGTATGGTCCCGGTGCGGTTGTTCCCGACAGCGACGTCGTGATGGTCACTACGCCATCCAAGGACATCGTCAGCAATTACGGCATGGGCCTCATTGTCTATGTCTCCGACGACACCGGACCACTTCATGTTTCCGGTCAAACGACGGAACGGACGCTCGAAGATCTGATCAAGCTGCCCTTCGCGCAAAAGATCTACATCCGCCCCAACTGGCGCGATGTCCAAAAACAGCCAGGCCGCCTCGACTTTCCGGAGTGGTGGAAGATCACGTTCGATCTGGCTCGCCGCTACGACAAGCGCATCGGTTTCCGAGTTCAGTTGGAGAATCCCGACGTCCCCGATCCGGGTATGCCGGATTTTCTCCTTAGTAAGGTTCCCTCCGTAAAACTCAAAGGCGAGTGGAAGGGCAACCCCGCGGAAATGCGCTACCGGAAAGACAACCGCGTGCCGCGATACGATCACCCGGCCTATCAAGCTGCGTTTCGCGAGTTGAATGGGCTGCTTGCCGCCGAATTCAACGGTCATCCGCAGATCGAGTTTGTGGACACGATGATGTACGGTTTTTGGGGTGAAGGGCACACATGGCCATACGAGGGCAATCCCTTCCCAAGTCAGTTGGTGGCGGAACAGACCTGGGCGGCCATGTTCGAGATGCAGCTCGAACAATGGACCAAAGTCCCGTTGGCCACAAACACACAGCCCGACTTCAGCAACGTCGGCAACGCCGACCTGCTCGATCGCACGATCCGTACCAGCAACTGGTTGCGTACCGACACGATCTTCATCGAGAACACGCAGATCGAGGCGCTGAGCTACCGTCCACCTTGGGTCGCGGCAATCTGTGAGGTTGGTTTCACTACCGGCGATCCGCAGGAACTTCGCACCGACGAAGATGGAATTACTTACAACGAGCAAAGCATCTCCCACGCCGCCGACGTCGGCGTCAACTACCTGTCGCTGTGGAGCTGGCACAACCAGTCCGCCCGCAGCATCTTGAGCTATTACGAAAAATTCCCGGGGCCGATCGACGAGATGGCTCGCCAAATCGGCTACCGCATCCGCCCGTCGTTTATCTGGGCTTTCGCTCGGGACGGAGTTACCGGTCTGGTGATCGGACTCGCCAACGACGGAATCGCGCCTGTTCCTGGAGTGCTCCGCTTGAGCGTGTTGAGCGAGGACAACAAGATCCACGTCTCCGGTTGCATCGACCCTGGGTATCCGAAGCCGACGGGCGTTCATCAAGCCATGCTGATGCTGCCCGCAGGCGCCCCATGGGAGGGTCTACGGCTGAAAGCTGAACTCGAGGTCAAGGGCGTGCGCTACCCGGTGCGATGGGCGTGCCGGCAGAAGCTCAATTCCGACGGCTCATTGACACTGCGCCACAATCACAATCCTGAGCAGCCGTTGGTGTAAACGCGCAGGACTTGTCGGGAAAAACTCCGAGAGCGAAGGAACGTAGCCGTCGATTGCGGCAGACTCACCCGATAACGAACGGGAACTGACTTCACACCGTCAGGACCTGGGCAGCGTGTTTGTTGGCGTAGACGAGTTGGGCGGCGCGGACGGCGGCGCCGAACTCGATCGGTTGATGCCCGACGCGGGTAAGCACCTGTTCGAGCGCGGCGGCGAAAGCGACTGTATCGAGATAGTCGTAGTAGCCAAGGTGGGCGATGCGGAAGAGCTGGCCTTTCATTTCGCCCTGGCCGTTGGCGACAACGGCGGCAAAACTCTCGCGGAAATCCTTGACGATGGCGCCGGAGTCCACGCCGGCGGGGGCCAGGACCGCAGTGACCGCGGCGGCGGGACAGGTGGGAGCGAAGAGTTTGAGTCCGAGAGCCTGGACGGCGGCACGCGTCATGGCGGCACAAAGCTCAGCGTTCTCGATCAGCGCCTTGCGGCCGGCGGCGAGATTGCCGTCGCCCATTTCGCGCAACCAGGCGAGTGCGGCGCCCATGCCCGCAATCAGCGTGGTGGCCGGCGTGTAGGCGGTTTCGCCCTTGCTTTGGGATTTGCGTTCGCGACGCAGGTCAAAGTAGTAGCGCGGCGTGGTCACGGATTCCATGCGCTGCCAGGCGCGCTCGCTGACCGAGCAGAACGCGATGCCGGGCGGAATCATCAGCGCTTTTTGCGAGCCGCCAATGAGGATGTCCACGCCCCACGCGTCTACGTCGAGATGCGTGGTGCCGAGTCCGGTGATGGCGTCCACCACCAGCAGACAGTCTTCTGTCTCGCGAACCAGGCGGGCAATGGCGGCCACATCGTGGCGCGCGCCGGTGGAAGTTTCCGTGGCCTGCATGTAAACGGCTTTCGCCCCAGGAAGTTGACGGAGGACGGCCGCGAGGTCAAACGTTTCGCCGTAGGGTGCGCTGACGAGTTCCACGGAACATTGAAATGCCTTGGCGAGATCGCGCCAGCGTTCACCGAACTTGCCGGCGGTAAGCACGACGACGCGATCGCCGGGGGAGATGAGGTTGGCGATGGAGGCTTCCATGGCGCCGGTGCCGGAAGCGGCGAGGATGAGGACGTCGTTATGTGTGCCGATGAATTCTTTCAAATCCGCCAGCGTGCGGGTGAGTAGATCGCGGAAGGCGGCGGTGCGATGGTGCATATCGTAAAACGCCATGGCCTGCTGCGCCGCGGGGAGCAGTGGCGTGGGGCCAGGAGTGAAGAGGCGAGTTTTGCGCAGCATGATGACCTCGGAGCAAACAGGATGATTCCAGTCTATTGCAGGCGGCGGTGCGTGGGCGAAGGCAAAATCCCAAAACGCAGAGGGCGCGGAGAAAGGCCGCAGAGAACGCTGAGAATGGCCCCGCGGGCGGGGCGCCCGTGCCACACATGCATGTCCACACCGAGTTCTATAATGAGTGGATGAGCCTGAGCGAAACAATTCAGAAGGACATGGTGGCAGCGATGAAGGCGCGCGCGGAGGCGCGGCTTTCGGCATTACGCATGGTGAAGTCGGCGTTGAAGCTGCGCGAAGTGGAGAAGATGGCGCCGCTCGACGAGAAAGAGGCGCAGCAGGTGCTGCAGACACTGATCAAGCAGAGGAAAGAGTCGGTGGAGCAGTTCCTCAAGTTCGGGCGCAAGGAGATGGCGGACAAGGAAGCAGCCGAGATGGCGCTGATTGAGTCCTATCTGCCGAAGGCCGCTGGCGAGGAAGAAATCGTGGCGGGAGTGCGGGCGGCCATCGCGGAGATGGGCGCGCCCACGATCAAAGAGATGGGAACGGTGATGAAGAATGCGATGGCGCGGTTCGCCGCGGCGGGCATGCGGGTGGACGGCAAGGTCGTCAGCGACGTCGTGAAGCGGGAATTGGCGGGGGAATAGAGTGCGATTGCAGATTGCAGAAGTCAGATTGCAGAAGTTAAGACCGGTATCAGGGTATGGCTTCAGCCACACCGGCTCGCAGCGAGCGTCGGCACCGCGGGGTTACCAAGACCACCAACGATCTAGCACTGCCGGACCGCGAGTGGGCCGCGGTTTTCGAGTAGACTGAGTCCAGGCTTCCCACCCATGAAAAAACTAGTTTCCTCTCTCTGCACCGTCGTTGTCACCGCCAGCCTTTGCCATGCCGACTTCAAGTACACGGAAAAGAGCCAGATCACCGGTGGCTCGATGATAACCATGATGAAGTACGCCAGCATCTTCAGCAAAGACGCGCGCCAGGCCAACCAACCACAGATGCGCACGATCGCGGTGAAGGGCAACCGCATGCGCGAAGAGCACACCGACGGTTCGATTGAAGTGATTGATCTGGACGGGAAGCGGTTTATCGAGATTGATCCCAAAGCCAAGACCTACGGCATCATGACCTTCGAGGAATTCAAGCAGGCGCTGCTGCGCGCCCAGGAGCGCGCCAAAGAGGAGCAGGCAAAAATGGCGGCCAAGCATCCCGAGGCTGCTCAGTCGAACATGAAGATCACGCCCAAGTTTGAAACTTCGGAAACGGGCGCGACCCGACAGCTCCTGGGACTTGACACCAAAGAGGTGAAGGCGCGGGTGGAGATGCAGATGGAATCCACCGACCCGAAGATGCAGGGACAGCAGATGTCCACGATCATCAACTCCGACCAGTGGATTGCGGCGTCGGTGCCGGGCTACGACGAGATTCGCCTGTTCTACATGAAGATGGCCAGTGAGATGGACTGGGTGCCGGGTGCGGCGGCCGGGGCGATGGGCAATCCCAACATCCAGATGGGGATGGCGGAATTGCGCAGGAACAGCGTGCGCATCAACGGCATCCCGCTGCTGCAGACGGTAAGCATGACGTTCACTGGCGGCAATATGCCGGCGGGCATGGGTCCGGGGCCACAGTCCGAACAGCAGCAGCCGGAAGTGCCGTCGACCAAAGACATGGTCACCAAGGCCGCCCTCAGCGCCACGCCGCTGGGACCGATGGTGGGACTGGCGCAAATGGGCGGAGTTTTCGGTCACAAAAAGAAGAAAGAAGAAGCGCAGCCACCACCCGCGCCGGCACAACCGGATGCCAGCGCCACTCCTGCGACGGAAGCCCCGCCGCCGGCTGCGCCCGCACCTGCGGCCGGCCCTTCGCTCATGGACATGACCATTGAAGTCCTGTCCTACTCCAGCAGCGCGCTCGACGCATCGCTGTTTGCACCGCCTACCGGTTTCACGCAGGTGCCGTACGATCCGGACAGCAAGTTGGGCGGCAAGCGCCACTAGAGGGAGTTTTTCGCCAACAAGAAGGCCACCGGGAAAACCGGTGGCCTTTTGATTTCTGCGCTTTTGACTTCCCCAGCTGCTTAGGCGGCGACCCGATCGTGGCGCCGCGCCTCGATTCCATCCAGGGCATTCCACAGCGCTTCTGCCGCAGCTTCGCCGGCTGCGAGTGCCTTATCGGCGGCCTCGGGATGCTCCAGCAGCCGCCTCTCCAGCAGCTGGCGCCAGACCTGCGAGTGGAAAACGTCGGCGGTCTGGTGCAGGGTGAAATAAGCGCAAGTCTCGTCGTTGGCGCCGTACCACTTGCGCAGCCCATTTTCTTTTTCGCGGGCAATCCGCGGCACTTGCGATTCGTAGGCATAAAACGCCGCCAGCGCTTCTTCAGGCTGGCCGTCCGCGGCCACGTTCTGGAAGTGACGGATCAGACTCCGCACCGTGGGGTTGGCCTCGTGCCACGGCCGGTTCCGCGAACCGCCCATGCCTTCGGCAAAATCCATCCACAACTCGGCGTGCGAACTGGTCTCTTCGCCCGCTCCGTCTTCGTGTCCGAGCTCGTCGGCCATATTGGCGAGCACTGCCCGCCGTAGTTCACTCTCTTCCAGCCGCATGGCCAGAGAGGCCAGATAGGCGGGGAATGCACGCACATGCTCGTAATAATCCAGTGCATACTCGCGCAGGTCCTCGCGCGTCAACTCGCCCCGCGACCAGGCCTGATAAAAGGGATGGCAGAGCAGGTCAAATTTTCCGATGCGTGCCTGCAACTCAGCAAAAAAATCATTCGCTTTCATGATTGCTCCTGGGTGAAACAACATCTCAAGATTGACTCCCCACTATACGAGCTAGCCAGCTTGGCGGGCAAGGCGGAGCAAACCTCCGCCGGGTTCGCCACACAGCTACAAAAACCGCACTTGTTTCACGTTCTTGTTGATCACAAAAATGTGGTCGTTGTTGTCCTCGGCGTCAGCCGGAAACATGAAAAACCCGACTTTCCCCGGGTTGTAGGCCTGGGTCGCGCCCGCCAGTGTTTCTCCATCGGCAAAGGTGACTTCCAACTTGCGCCCGTGCCCTTGGAAGTTGTCCGTGTTTGCGCGTTGCCGCGCCGGATCCCCGGCAAAGTCTTTCACAAAAAATACGCCCTTCAACTCCGCCAAGCTGATCTTTTCTCCCTTTTGACCGGGAGCAGCGGCCGGTGGATTACCCGCTTCTTCTGGAAACAAGAAGAAGTGGTCGCGCATGGCGGAGAAATCATACGAAAATCCCTTCGCTCGCCGGCCATCCAGATAGGCAACCACAACCTTCGCTCGCAGCGGCATGGGGTCTCCCCGCCAGATGTCCTGAGCTTAGTTTACCGTCCGGCGCCAAGAGCGCCAGTGACGGCGAACACACCCGTTAATCCATTCATTCCGGGCGACTTGCCTGGTTTTCCTTTAGAATCTCAGCAGGGGATGGTTTTCAACGAACATTTCGAAGTGGTGGTGGTGGGCGCCGGCCACGCCGGGTGCGAAGCCGCCATGGCCGCGGCGCGCATGGGTCTCAAGACCGCCCTCTTCACTCTCAACGTGGACCTGATCGCGCAGATGTCGTGCAATCCGGCCATCGGGGGTATTGCCAAGGGTCATCTGGTACGCGAAGTGGACGCTCTGGGTGGCATCATGGGCGAAGTCACAGACGCCGTCGGCATTCAGTTCCGCCTGCTGAATACTTCTCGCGGTCCGGCGGTGTGGTCGCCGCGCGCGCAATGCGACAAACAAGCCTACCGCCTGAAGGTGCGGGAGTTGCTGGAAGCGCAGCCCAACCTCAAGATCAAACAAGCCGAAGTCGCCGACCTGATTCTGGAGCCGGCGGAAGCATCGGCCGGCGGCGAGATGCGCCGGCGAGCCACCGGTATCCTGCTCCGCGATGGTCGCCGCGTCTCCGCCCGCGCCGTCATCATTACCACCGGCACTTTTCTCAACGGGCTGATCCACTGCGGCGAACAGCAGTATCCCGCCGGCCGCTCGGGCGAGCCCAATGCCGTACTGCTCGGTGAGGCCCTGAAGCGGCTCGGCCTGCGCGGCTGCCGTCTGAAGACGGGCACGCCGCCGCGCCTCGACGGCCGCACCATTGACTGGTCGAAATTCCAGCTGCAACCCGGCGACGAAAACCCAACGCCCTTCAGCTTTCGCACCCGGCAGGTCGCCCATCACGATCGCCAGGTCCCCTGCTACATCGCCTTCACCACGGAAGAAACGCACCGGATTATCCGTGAGAATGTCCATCGCTCGCCCATGTACAGCGGACAGATCCAATCCATCGGGCCGCGCTACTGCCCTTCCATCGAAGACAAGATCGTAAAGTTTCCGGACAAGCTCCAGCACCAGCTCTTCCTCGAACCCGAAGGCCTGAACACGCACGAGATCTACGTCAACGGGATGAGTACATCGCTGCCCATCGATGTGCAGCTGGCCATCATCAAGTCCGTTCCTGGCCTGGAAACGGCAGAGATGATGCGCCCCGGCTACGCCATTGAATACGATTCGATTGATCCCACGGAACTCGAGCGCACGCTGGAGACGAAAAGCATTTCCAGCCTGTTCCTGGGCGGACAAATCAACGGCACCAGCGGTTACGAAGAAGCGGCTTGCCAGGGGCTGATGGCCGGCATCAACGCAGCCTTACAGGTGAAAACTGAATCGCCGCTCATCCTCAATCGCACCGAGGCGTATACCGCCATCCTGATCGACGACCTGATCTCGAAGGGAACGAACGAGCCTTACCGGATGTTCACGTCGCGCGCCGAATTCCGCCTGCATCTGCGTATTGACAACGCCGACCAGCGGCTGACACCGCACGGCCGCCGCGTG
>JBGQDM010000114.1:0-9744 GCA_041495845.1 Terriglobia bacterium
GACCAGCGCATCACGCAGCGTTCGTGGTACTTCATGCATGTGTTCGCCGACCCGAAAAATGTGGACACGCTCTATTTTCTCAACACCGGGTTGCTGCGCTCGACGGACGGCGGGAAGAGCCTGACGCTGCTGCCCGCACCGCACGGCGACCATCATGGGCTGTGGATCGATCCCACCGATCCCAGCCGCATCATCAACAGCAATGATGGCGGCGCCACCATCTCGCTCGACGGCGGCGCGACCTGGAGTACGCAGGACAATCAGCCGACAGCGCAGTTCTATCACGTGATTGCCGACAATCAGTTTCGCTACTACCTCTACGGGGCACAGCAGGACAACAGCACGGTGGGCATCGCCACCAGCAGCGACGACGGTTACATTGGGCGACAGCACTGGTCGGATGTGGGCGGCGGCGAGAGCGGCTACATCGCACCCGATCCGCGGGATGCCAGCATTGTGTATGCCGGCTCGGGCGGCGGTTTCGTTACCAGGGTGGACAAGCGCAGTGGGCAAGAGCGCGAGATCAGCGTGTGGCCGATGGACTCGTCCGGCCACGGCGCTAAAGACATGAAATACCGAGGTGCGTGGACGAACCCGTTGCTAATTTCCCCCAACGACCCTGACACCATGTATACCGCGGCGGAAGCAGTGTTCAAGAGCACCGATCACGGCGACAACTGGACAGCGATCAGTGGCGATCTCACCCGCAACGACAAGAGCAAGCAGGAATCGTCCGGCGGCGCGCTGACCAAGGACAACACCACCGTCGAATACTACGACACGGTGTTCACGGTGGCGGAATCGGCGAAGCAGAAAGACCTGCTCTGGGCCGGGACGGATGACGGGTTGATCCATCTCACCCGCGATGGCGGCAAGAATTGGACGAACGTAACCCCGCGCGATCTGCCGGAGTGGAGTCTGGTCAGCCTGATTGAAGCGTCGCCCCACAACCCCGGGACGGCTTACGCCGCGGTGGACCGTCACAAGCTGGATGATCACAAGCCTTACATCTGGAAAACCAGTGACTTCGGCAAGACCTGGAGCCGCATCAACACTGGAATTCCTGACGGCGCTTACGTGCATGCCGTGCGTGAGGACCCCAAGCGGCCGGGGTTGCTCTATGCCGGGACGGAAACCGGTGTGTATGTCTCATTTGACGATGGTGCGCACTGGGAGTCACTGCAACTGAACCTGCCCCTGTCGCCGATCCACGACCTGGTTATCAAGAACGACGACTTGGCCGTCGCCACTCACGGGCGGTCGTTCTGGGTGCTGGACGAAATCTCTCCTCTGCGGCAATGGAAGGTGGAGAACGCCGCGGCTTCGGCGTTTTTCTACACTCCGCGCGTCGCCTATCGGTTGCGCTCGCCCGGCGAAGTGGAGCGGCGGCGGCCTGTGGGCAGCAATCCGCCCAAAGGTGCGGTGCTCTACTACTCCTTCGCCAGTGTGCCCAAAGGCGAAGTGACGATTGAAGTTCTGGATGCGCAGGGGAAGGTGGTGCGCAAGCTCTCCAGCGCGGCCAAAGAAGCGGAAGCCCAGCAAGAATGGCCAGATCGAGAACTACCGCAGAACCAAATCCCCGCGGCAGCGGGCCTGAACCGCTTTGCCTGGGATTTGCTGGGAGACGGCCCCCGGCCACTTCCGGGTGAAGTGGACGCCGATGTGCGGGCCCAGGGTCCTATGGTTCCGCCCGGAACCTACCAATTGCGCTTGCAGGCAGAAGGTCGGAGCCTGTCGGTGCCGCTGGAAGTGCGACTTGATCCGCGCGTCCAGGTTTCGCCTGGTGATCTGGCCAAGCAGCACGAGCTGGTGATGAAAATCCGCGACCAGTTGAGTGCGCTGCATGAAACCGTGGCGCAGATTCGCGACACGCGTGAGCAATTGCAGGGAGTCCGCAAGCGGTTGGGCAGCGAGGCGCGCTTCAAGGCGCTGCTGGATTCCGGCGACGCGTTGGAGAAGAAGATGTCGGCGGTAGAGGCGCATCTCTTGCAAGTGAAAGCGAAGTCTTCGGAAGCCAGTCTGAACTATCCGGTGCTGATCGACGAGCAGTTGCACAGCTTGGCCAGCATTGTGGACATCGCCGATGCCGCACCGACGCGGGCGCAGCAGGAAGTCTTCGAAGTGCTGCGTGCTCAAGCCAATCCACTGATCGCGGAATGGAAGCAGATCATGAGCACAGAGCTGGCACAGTGGAATGAATCGGCACGGGGCGCAGGCGTGCCCGCTGTCTATTTGAAGGCGGAGGGCGGACAGTAGGACTGGCGCAGCTCGGGACGCGTTGGAAAAGGTTGCGTGGGTTCCTAGGTGAGCTTGTCCAGAATGCCGATGGCGACGTCGATCAAGTCCTGGTCCACTTTCCGATTTGCGCCCAACGCTTCGGCCAGAGAGACGGAAACGATCTTGTTGCCACGAAGCGCCGCCATGCGACCAAATTCGCCGCGGTGCACCATGTCAATGGCGCCAATGCCGTAGCGCGTGGCCAACACGCGGTCAAAGGCGCTGGGCGAACCACCGCGTTGAATGTGTCCGAGCACGACCGCACGCGTTTCAAAGCCAGTACGTGCCTCGATCTCACGGGCCAGGGTGTTGCCAATGCCACCCAGACGCGGATGGCCGAATTCGTCTTTGCCCGCGTCCGTGTCAGCGGACACACCGGCGCCAGTGGCCAGCTTTGCTCCCTCGGCCACCACTACAATGCTGAAATAGCGGCCACGAGCGTGGCGCAGGCGAATCGTCTCCGCAACTTTATCCAGATCGAAGGGGACTTCCGGGATCAGAATCACATCGGCGCCGCCGGCGATGCCGCTGTGCATGGCAATCCAACCGGAGTCGCGCCCCATGACCTCCACCACCATGACGCGGTTGTGGGCCTCAGCCGTCGTATGCACGCGGTCAATGGCGCTGGTGGCCACGTTGACCGCGGTGTCGAAGCCGAAACAGTAGTCGGTGCCGCTAAGATCGTTGTCAATCGTTTTGGGCACACCGACCACCTTCATGCCCGCCTGGTGCAGTTTTTGGGCGACGGAGAGTGTGTCATCGCCGCCGATCGCCACCAGCGCGTCCAATCCGTGCTTGCGCAGGTTGGCGAGGATTTTCTGCAAGCCATCCGGGTGCTTGGTGGGATTGGTGCGCGAGGTGCGCAAGATGGTCCCGCCGCGAGGCAGGATTCCGCCCACGCTGGAGAGATCGAGCGGCATAGTCTTGTCTTCCAGCGGGCCGCGCCAGCCTTCAAGAAATCCGAGAAATGTGTCGCCGTAGTGGAACACACCCTTGCGCACGACGGCGCGAATGACCGCATTCAAGCCCGGACAATCACCGCCGCCAGTTAAGATGCCAATCTTCATGACAAACTCCGAGAATCAAGTTGATTCCGAGGCGGCGGCCGGAACCGAGTGGACTCGGCCTTACAGGACGATGGTCGCCATCCGTAATTTCCAGAGTAACATTTCGCCGGGCTGGACGATGTTGGTCTCATGGTTCAGCACACGCTTTCGAATTGCGCAGCCTTGCTGAATTCGTAACAATACGCGATGCGGGGTAGACGATGCCCAAGGTGTTTCGAAGCTTGATCTGGACCGGCGTGGCTGCTTTCGGCGCGCTGGCGGTGGCCACCATTGCGTTGCGGCGTGGCGAAGCGATCAATGCCATGTGGCTGGTGACGGCGGCCGTCTGCGCCTACGCGCTGGGCTACCGTTTTTACAGCAAGTTCATTGCGGCGCGCGTGCTGGTGCTGGATCCTCTGCGCGCCACTCCCGCGGAACGGCTGGAGAACGGGCGCGATTTCCTTCCCACCAACAAGTGGGTGGTATTCGGCCACCACTTTGCCGCCATTGCCGGCCCGGGACCGCTGATTGGTCCGGTGCTGGCAGCGCAGTTCGGCTACTTGCCGGGCACGCTGTGGATTCTGGCGGGTGCGGTCTTCGCCGGCTGTGTGCAGGATTTTGTCATCCTGCTGTTTTCGGTGCGCCGGGATGGCAAGTCGCTGACCGAGATGGCGCGCGAGGAGATTGGCCGGGTCGGCGGGCTGGTCGCCTACATTGCGGTCATCAGCATCATCGTGATTTTGCTTGGAGTGGCGGCGTTGATCGTGGTCAACGCCCTCAAGAACAGCCCGTGGGGCGCGTTTACCATCGCCATGACCATCCCCATCGCGCTGCTGATGGGGCTCTATCTGCGGCGGATCCGCCCCGGAAAAGTGCTGGAAACGTCGCTGATCGGTTTTGTTCTGGTGATGGCGGCGATCGTGGGCGGGCAGTGGGTTTCGCAACATGAGCCCATCGCCGGATGGTTCACGCTGACGGCGCCCACGCTGGCCGTGCTGATTATTCTGTATGGTTTTGCGGCTTCGGCGCTTCCCGTCTGGCTGCTGCTGGCGCCGCGCGATTATCTCAGCACGTTCGTGAAGCTGGGTGTGATTGCGTTGCTCTCGGTGGGGATCCTACTAGTGCAGCCGCATCTGCAAATGCCGGCGCTGACGCGCTTCATTGATGGTTCCGGCCCGGTCTTTGCCGGGAACATTTTCCCGTTTGCCTTCATTACCATTGCCTGCGGCGCCATCAGCGGATTTCATTCCTTGATTTCCAGTGGCACCACGCCCAAGCTGATTGCCCGCGAGACGCAGACGCGCATGGTGGGGTACGGGGCCATGGCGGCGGAATCGCTGGTGGCCATCATGGCGATGGTGGCGGCTTGCGTGATGCAGCCCGGCGTGTACTTTGCCATTAACAGTCCCGCCGGCATCGTTGGCCAGCAGCCGGAAGTTGCCACCAGCACCATCAGCAGCTGGGGATTTGGGGTGACGCCGGCAGACATGAGCGCCCTGGCCCACGCCGTGGGCGAGCAAACGCTCTTCAACCGCACCGGCGGAGCGCCGGCTTTTGCCGTGGGCATGGCCCAGATTTTTGCCCACAGCCTGGGTGGGCAGACGGTGATGGCCCTCTGGTACCACTTCGCCATCATGTTTGAGGCGTTGTTCATTCTCACCATTCTCGATGCTGGTACCCGGGTGGGCCGTTTCATGGTGCAAGATGCGCTCGGCCACATCTGGAAGCCGTTAGGGCGCACCAGTTGGTACCCGAGCATTGTCACCACCAGTGCGCTGATTGTGGGGGCGTGGGGATATTTCCTGTGGCAGGGCGTGCGCGACCCGCTGGGCGGGATCAACTCGTTGTGGCCGCTCTTCGGGATTGCCAATCAACTCCTGGCCACGGTGGCGTTGTGCGTGGCCACCACCATCATCGTGAAGATGGGCCGCGCGCGCTACCTTGCCGTCACGCTGGTGCCGCTGGCGTGGCTGGTTTCCGTCACTTTCACCGCGTCCTGGCACAAGGTGTTTGATCCGAATCCGCGCATTGGATTTCTGGCGCACGCGCGGCAACTGGCGGCCGAGGGGGGCAACGGGCGTTTGATCTTCAATGACCGCCTGGATGCTGTGGTCACCTGCGCTTTGATCTTCCTCGTAGTTCTGATTTTGGCGGAGTCGGTGATGGAGTGGCTGCGAGTCTTGCGTGGCCGGAAGGAAGCGCGGGTATGCGAGGCGCCGTTCGTCACCTCCCGCTTCGCGATGGAGGAGCACGCATGAAACGGGCGCGACAAGTTATGCAACTCCTGTGGAGGGTATTGCGCGAAGTCTTCGACGAATCCGCCTACCAGCGTTTTCTCCAGCGGACGGCGCAGGGGGCCTCTCGGAGTAGCTATCAGGCGTTTGAGCGCGAGCAGGCGGCGGCCAGGGCCAGGCGGCCGCGCTGCTGTTAGCGCTTAGCATTTCTCAGTTACACTGCCAACCATGCGCGTTCTGGGCATCGACTGCGGCACCGAATTCACCGGCTATGGCGTTGTCGAGCTGGAGGCGGGAGGCGAATTGCGCTGCGGCACGGCCGGGGCGATTCACTGTTCGGCGCGAACGCCGATGGCGGAACGGCTCAACCAGATCTTTAAGGGTTTACAGGAGGTTATTGCAACCAATCATCCTGACGAGGTGGCTATCGAAGGAGTCTTCTACGCGGTAAACGTAAAGTCCGCACTCAAGCTGGGCCAGGTGCGAGGGGTGGCCATGCTGGCCGCGTCGAGTGCCGGGCTGCCGGTGGCGGAGTACGCTCCGCTCGCCATCAAGTCCGCCGTGGTTGGTTACGGACGAGCCGAGAAGCAGCAGGTGCAGCAGATGGTGGCCAGCCTGCTGCGACTGGCGTCTCCACCGGTTTCTCCTGACGCCGCCGATGCGCTGGCTATCGCCATCTGCCATCTCCATCACGCCGCTACCGCCGAACGCCAACGAACCCCATGACCTTGACCGGGATTCCGTGCTTCCAGCATCCTGTTGGGTTGCGCCGGCCACGTATGAACTCTTTGCGTCTCGGTTTCCTTGGTGTCTGTGTCGCGCTGCTTACGGTGGCCGCCTCGGCGCAACCTTCGCCCGCGGCAGTCATCACGTTCAGCCTTGATTTTCCCGGCTCCATCCCCGAGCACTACCGTTTGGAGATTCGCGCCACGGGGCCTTGCCATTACGAATCGAGTGGCCGGCTCTCGCCGGAGGTGGACTACCAGGAATCCTACGCCGCGGACGTTGTGCTCTCTGCCGCAGGGCGGGCGCGCATGTTTGACCTGGCCGCTCAGGCGCATTACTTCGAAGGCGCGATCGCCTATCGCAAACGGCACCTGGCCAACACGGGCGTCAAGATACTGCGTTACAACGACGGCCAGCGGAGCACGCAGGCCAGCTATAACTATTCCGAGGTTGTGCCGGTGCAGCAGTTGACGCAGCAGATCCAGCGCATTGCCACGACGCTGGAATTCGGCCGCCGTCTCTTGTACTACCATCGTTACCAGCGTCTCGCTTTGGAAGACGAACTCAAACGCATGGAAGAAATGGCGCGCGGCAATACGCTGGAAGAAGTACAGGCGGTTGCTCCCATGCTGGAGAAGATTGTGGCGGACGCGACCGTGCTCAACGTCAGCCGGGTTCGCGCGCAACGCCTGCTGGCCCGCGCCGCTGCCGCGACGCCCGGCAACTGACCGTCAGCCGCGGCGCTTCCACAAACTGCCGGATGTTGGCCTGACCTGTTAGTTTTGTCTTCAGTACTCCCACGCTCAGGAGACTTGTCATGCGTCTGATTTGCACCCCGTTGGTGTTGCTGCTTGGCGGCGTTCTTGGGTCCGCAACCGTACTCGCTCAGACCGCCCCCCCACGGGCGAAGATTGCGGTGGTGCTTTCCGGCGGCGGCGCGCGTGGTCTCGCCCACATCGGCGTGCTGGAATGGTTTGACGAGCACCGCATTCCGGTGGACTACGTTACCGGTACCAGTATGGGCGGCATCGTGGGTGCGTTCTACGCCACTGGAGCCACGGGCAAGGAGATCGAGACTTTCGTTGAAAAAATTGATTGGGACACAACCCTGCTCAGCGAGCCCCGGTATGACCAACTTTCCTTCCGCCGCAAGGAAGATCGGCGCGGGTACGAGGTGCAGATTCCGCTAGGACTCGCGCACGGCTTGAGCGGCCCCAATGCGCTCAACCCCGGTCACGGCGTCGGTTTGTTCCTGAACCACATTGCTTTAGGCTACTCCGAGCTGAAAAGCTTCGACGATCTTCCCATCCCGTTCCGCTGTGTGGCCACGGACATGCTGCAAGGCACGCCGGTGGTGCTCAAGGAGGGCTCGCTGTCGCAAGCCCTGCGCGCCACCATGGCCATTCCCGGCATCCTGACTCCCGTCGAGCGCGGCGCCACGGTGCTGGCGGATGGCGGATTGGTCAACAACATCCCCACCGACGTAGCGCGCGACCTGGGTGCTCCCATTGTGATCGCGGTGGATGTGAGTACGCCGCTCGGAGGCAAGGAGAGCTTGCTCACGCTGGGCGGGGTATTGACCCAAACGATTGCGGTGGTGAGCATTGAAAATCAGCGTCGCAACCTGCGTCGGGCGGACATCATCGTCTCTCCCGATCTCGAGCACTACTCGGTGGCCGACTACAACGCGGCCGAGAAGATTATCCGATTGGGGTACGAGGCGGCGGCGCTGCGAACGGAAGTGCTCTCGCGCTTCTCGATTCCGGAGGAAGAATGGAAAGCCCACTTGGCCGCGCGCCAGGCTCGCCGGCGCAAGCCAGATCTTTCAGTGGATGCGGTAGAAGTCGCGGGGATCGCCCCCGACCAGAGCAACGCGGACCGGTTGGAGCGCCGCATGCTTCCGCTGACCGAGGGCGACTTGAGCGAACCGAAGGTGGCCGCTCGACTGACGCATATTGTCGGAGAAGGACGGTTTGACAGTCTCGGTTATGAATTGGTGCGCACCGATGGGGCTCAAGCTCTGCGGGTCCTCGCCCACGAAAAGAATTACGGACCGCCGTTTCTGGATCTCGCGGTCAACGTCAATGGCAACGGTGTCGGGCAGTTTGATTTTTCAGCGGGAGTACGCGCCACCTTCATGGATGTCGCTCATCGGGGAGGAGAACTTCGCGCCGACCTGCTTCTGGGTTCGACCAATTTGATCGCGGGTGAGCTCTACCAGCCCATTGGCAACAGCCATTTTTTCGTCGTTCCGAGTGTTTTTCTACAAAAGCGGGCCCGCAACGTGTTCCAGAACGGCCAGCGCGTGGCCCAGAACAGCGAGCGCACGAGCGGGGGCGGTCTTGATCTCGGCGTTGCGGCCGGCCGCCGTGCGGAAATCCGCTTCGGCTACCACATTTACGACGCCCAAGTCAGCGAGCGGGTCGGCGTCCCGCAGCCGAGATTAGGTGGCGCCACTGGTCAATTTCGTTTGGCCGCGGTTTTCGATGGGCAGGATTCCGCCGTGGTCCCGAGCCGCGGTTTGCGCTTCGATACTGAGCTCTTACGTGTCATCCACACGCCCGGAGCCTCTAGCGCGTTTCAGCAGTTCCAGATACGCGGATCACAGTTTCTGCGGGTGGGGCCGAAAGGTTCGTTTTTCCTCAACGGAGCATTTGGCACCAGCTTCGACGGCGTACCCGGGCCCTTGCAGCTGTTTTCGCTAGGCGGACCCTTCCGTCTGGGTGCGTATCAGCAGGACGAACTTCGCGGACGCCACTACGGGCTGACCACGTTCGGCTATCGGCGAGAGATCTACCGGCTGCCCGCGCCTCTCGGCAAGGGCGTATACATCGGGAGTTGGTATGACGTCGGCAGCACCTACGATGATCCAGCGCGGATTACGGTGCGCCATAGCTTCAACGCCGGGTTCGTCTCGGACACAATTCTTGGTGCGGTGGCGCTCACCGGTGGGGTGAGTCCCACGGGACGTGCACGCATCAATTTTTCCATTGGCAGGTTTTTTTAGGGCGCGCCAGCCGGGTTACTTGGGCCGCCGGTACTCAGCGTCAAACGTGACTTCCCAGGTCTTGCCGCCATCGCGCGAGATCTCGATCAACTGACGGACCCGGCCACCGGAAAGCGGAGTCAAGGTGGTGCGATCCAGATGCGAGGTGCCATTGGGGTGAGGAATCTTGCCCTGAAAGCGTACCCCGCCGTCCTTGAACTCCTCGATCAGCCGTTTTTCTTTCATCGGACCAGCGTCGGTCACCCAGACCTGTTTCCACTGTTCTGTGGCGCGCTGGTAGTAAAAGAGGCTCTTGCCCTCGTAGCCTTCCGCATCGTGCCAGTTCTCGATGATGGCGCAGCCCTTCAGGATTTTCTCGATGCGATTGGTGCCAGCCGGGCTGCCGTCGTGCGAGTCAACTACTTCCCAGTCGCCCAGCCAGAAATCCAGCTTGTGATACGCGGCTTCGCTCTCA
>JBGQDM010000115.1:0-9680 GCA_041495845.1 Terriglobia bacterium
CCCGCCCACGCATCCGCTGGCCAAGTCGCGCCAGGTCAGCATCCGGCAACTGGGGGCGGAGACTTTCGTCGCGCACAACGTGCCCTCACCCTATCGCGAAAAAGTGATTGCGGCGTTTCGCAAGCATCGCACCCCACTCCATATGGACGTGGAGCTACCGACGCTGCAGGCGATCAAGCGTTTCGTGGCCATGGGCAACGGGGTGGCGCTGGTGCCCGAAATCAGCGTGGAAGGGGAACTCGCGCGCGGCGAGTTGGTCCGCATCCCGGTGCGCGAAGTGAAATTCCACCGCAAGTTGCGATTGATTGCGCGCAAAAAAGGCAATCTGTCGCACGCCGCTAGAGCCTTCCTGAAGGTTGCGGAGATCTTCGCCCAGGAGCACCGCGGCAATTATCGCTTCCAGCGAGGGTAAGGCCGTCAGCAACACCACAGCCCGATCACTTCCAATACTTATGGTCGCGCAGGAAGAACTGCTCGTCGTGGCTATGGAAGGCGGTACGGAAAAACAGCAGCGTGACGCGACCGTAGCCCATCTTCTGAAAACGGCGGTTGGAAGTGTAGACACCGCCGGGCACGATTCGGAAACGCTTTCGCGCCACCTTCTGACTCAGCAGATAGTCTTCGGCAAACTGAGCGCCCTCGTGAAACCCGCCCAGCTCGCGGAAGCGCTGGGCATCGAACATCATGAACATGCCCGTGGCAAAGGGACGATACAGGCGCGAGAGGTACTGAAAGAAATTATTGCCCCAGTAGAAAACTCTGCCGACCAGGCTGTCCTGACAGATGATGTTGGTGGTGATGAGGTGCAGTTGTTTCGCCTTCATCAGTTCCAGGCAACGGCGGATCAAGGTTGTATCGGCAAGTTCGACGTCGGCATCGAGAAAGAGCACGTAGGGTGAGGAAGCGAGGGCTGCGCCGCGATTCCGGCCTGCCGCCGGCAAACCGCCGGGAACGATGTCAACTGCCAGTTTCCCGCGAAACTGCCCGACCGCGTCCGGCGTTCCGTCGGTAGAACCGGCATCAGCGACCAACACCGGTGTAGCCGGCATCTTCGAGTAATCCTGCTTCGTCAGCGACGCCAACAGCCGTGGAATCGCCTTCGCTTCGTTCTTGGCTGGAATCACAATCGTCAGTTCCGGTGTCATCGCCGTGGTGCCCGCCGGTGTACTCGCCGGTGTACTCATGGATGCGTACTCCTTCTTCGCCAATGGTGACGTAGGTAAGCTGCGAATCCGTCCAGCAACCAGAATTGTAGTAGCTGACACCGTCTTCGGCGCGGTGCAGAGCTTGATGCGTGTGCCCGCTAAAGACCCGTTGCGCTCCGTGGACGCGGGCCAGGGCCAGCGCGCCTCGAGCCACCTTCTCGGAAAGTCGCAACCAGCGCGTGTTGGCGCGGTCCAGCAAGCGCGCCACCCACTGTTCCCTGAAGCCGATCTTCTGGACTTGCAGATGGATCGCCGACAACAGGTGGCTGAAGATGAGATTTCCCACCACAAAGCCGTCAAATTGGTGGCCATGTACCGCCAGATGTTTCAGCCCGGCGTATTCCCAGGTGTACTCCTGGTAGACCTTGACGCCGACGAGGTGGGACATCACGTCGGTGAGGCCAGCATCGTGATTGCCCTCCACCCAGATCACCTCGATGTTGCGCTTGGGGTTGGAGAGTTTGCGAATGTAACTGAGGAACTGCCAGTGTTCCTTCTTAAGGCGGCGAAAGTTCAGGTCGGCAAAGATATCGCCCAGCAGAATCAGGCGCTGAAAGCGCTGTTGCCGCAACATGGCCACGGCCTGGCGCGCCTGGCTGACTTCGGCGCCCAGGTGGATGTCGGACAAGATGAGAGTGTCCACCACATTCCGCTCCTCAGCCTTAGTTCTATCAGGAACGTGTTACAGCTTGGTTAATGGCTTAACTCCAAAGGTAACCCCCCGGTAATGACGTAGGGGGAGTAAGCGAGCGACGGGGCGTCGATGCCTTGGACTTGAAGTTATGTCGGGATGGCGCCCAGAACCTTGCTACAGGGTCGCGTGGACCGCGGGCCGGGCACCGTCGTAGCGCCCGCTTACCGAGTACCAGCGGATTCGCAACAACTCCCACAACATGCGGAAGCCATCGCGGAGGGGATGGAGCTTTGTGTTCTCACGATGTGCCCAGCGCACGGCAATCTCTTCCGTTTTCAGTCCCAGCCGGTGCGCGATAAACAAAAGTTCTGGATCAAACCCCCAGCGTTCGATCACCTGCAGGGGAAACACCGCCTCGGCGGCACGTGCCGTAAACGCTTTGAACCCGCATTGCGTGTCCCGGAAGTTCATGCCCAGCACCAGGCGCAGCACCAGATTGAAGGCGCGGCCCAGTACGCGCCGGTAGAAGGGTTGACGGACGGTCTGCAACTCGGTGCGCAGCCAGCGCGAGCCGATGGCCACGTCGGCCCCGGAGCGCAAGGCAGCAAACAGTTTTTCTGCTTCTTCAATCGGCGAGGCCAGGTCGGCATCGGTAAAGAGCAGCATGCGTCCTCGGGCCTGCTGCATTCCATGGCGCACGCTGTAACCCTTGCCGCGATTGCCCGGGTTCTCGACCAACCGCACCATCGGGTTGGCAGCGGCATAACCGGTGGCAATGTCGCGCGTGCCATCGCTCGAGCCGTCATCGACCACCAACACTTCCGCATCCCAGCCTCGTTCGTGGGCGTAGGCGAGCACGCGATCCAAGGTCGCACCCAGCCGCGCGGCTTCGTTGTAGGCGGGAATGACGATGCTGTAGACGGGACGGTTCATCTGGGGGACGGCCCACTATTGATACCACAAAACCCCCACTCAGCGCCGGGGGGAGAGAAAAGTGGGCCCTACTTAGGATGGCAGTCGCCAGCGCCGAGATGCCTGCTTTCGCACTGCGGGGCGGGCTACCATCAGCCGCAGGAGCTTTCCATGCCTTGCCGTCGTGTTTCGCGCTGGCTCGCGTTGTGTCTTGTACCACTGCTTGCGGCTACTCTCCATGCTGCGGCCAAGAACCATGCCGTCATTCTTGGCAAAGCACAGACGGTCAAGTGGTACGTCGACGCGGACGAAGAGAAAGCGGAAAACATCCGAGTGCGCCCGCTCCTGGTGGATGGCAAGCTGAAGGAGTACACCAGCGGCGCCGTGCATGACGTGACCGACCGCGTTTTCGTCATTCGCCGAGCCTACCGCGTGAATGACAACCTGCCGCAGGAAGAAGGGAAGTTATCGCGATGGCGTTGGCAACTGGGTGGATGGTTGCAAGTGGACCGCGTCAGCGGGCGTGTGGCCGCGCTCAACCTGCCCGAGTTCGATCCCTATTACTCGCTCGCCGCCTGGTATCGCGACTACGCCGCCTACTGCGGTGTCTCCGACGATGGGAGCAAGCTCACCGCCCTGGTGATGCAACTCGGCCGCCGTAAACCGGTGCTGAAAAAATCGCTGGGCGAAGCCGGCGACGGCGAGACCCCCGATGCCAACTGCGATGCGCCGCTCTGGCAGCGCCAACCCGCTCGCGTCACCTTCCAGCCAACCGACGCGGCCAAGGTCACGTACGCAGTGCATGGGCGAAGTGTGGATTTGGTGAGCGAAGAGGAGAGCGAAGCGGGGCCCTAGCACCGCTCAGCGCGACAAAGAATGCATTGTCATCCTGAACGAAGTGAAGGACCTCTGCACTTTTCCAGGAAACAGCTCCGAGACGGTTCTAGTCCCCCACCGCTTCCACCGCCGGCAGCGCCAGCTCACTTGCGGATGCTCGCTTTTCCACCTTGGCGCTGGTCACCAGAATTACCGAGGCAACGATGATGGCACTGCCCAGCGCGGTGAAGTGATCTACGCGTTCGCTGAGCACCAGCCATCCCAGAAAGACGGCTACCAACGGATTGACGTAAGCGTAGGTCGAGACCTTGGACGTGGGCACATGCTGCAACAGCCAGACGTAGGCGGTGTAGCCGATCCACGAGCCGCAGATGATGAGATAGACAACCGCGCCGACGCCGCGCACCGTCCACACCGTGCGGTGTTGCTCGCCGATGATCAGCGCTACGGCCAGGTTGGCGACTCCGGCCGCGGTCATCTGCCAGCCGGTGGCGCTGAAGGGATCCGCTCCGGACTTCCAACGCTTCCCCAGCACCGACCCCAGTGCCCAGCTGAAGGCGCCAAACAGCACGCTCACGGCGGCGAAGAACTGCAAAGCGCCCAGCGTCCGCACGGCGGACAGCCGTGGCCACAGCAATGCCACCATGCCCACCACACCCAATGCGAGCCCGTAGAGGCCGCGGCGTGAGACGCGATGATGGCCGATGAGCCAGTTGTCTAGAATCAGGAACCACAGCGGGGTGCTTGCCACGAGGAGCGCCGCCAGTCCCGTGGGCACGTATTGTTCCGCCCAGGAAAGCGTCAGATTGCCGCCCACGAGCAGGAGCAAACCAACCGCTGCCTGCTGGCCCAACTCTTTGGCCGGGTAGCGCACGCGGCGGCCCGTGAGCGAGCAGTACGTCAACATCAGGCTGCCCGAAATCAGGAACCGTACCCCGCACATCATGGCTGGGGGAATGTGCTCCACCGCAATGCCAATGCCGAGGTAGGTTGATCCCCAGAATACGTAGACCAGCGCAAAGCATACGATCACGGTAAACCGGTGCTGGCGTTCGGTCTGGGTCATGGGTGACAAGTCCTGAAAGTTATCAGACGATTCTCCGGGCCCCAGCGATTCATTACGTTGAGTCATGAGGACGATTCATCATCCCGTTGTCCGTCCGATACTCAAGGGGGTTCCGCCGCCGAGGAAAGCGCGCTATACTGAAACTGGTAAAGAGTGCATGATCGAACGAGCCAATTCGCATCTGCCTGAGTGCTGGCTGCACATGCTGGTGTGCCCGCGCCGCTATCGCGCGCTGCTGCCTTCGCGTACCCGCCCCTTCCTTTTCGGCTGCGACTAACACCCCATTTTCCCGGTAATTTCTGTCGCTGGTCATTGCCTGATCAATCGACGCCCGCGTCAATCGACCGCCCGCAGGCCAAAATCTGAGCCGACCGCACCAGCGACCCGAGGCCACCGGCCTTACAATCGATAACTGCTTTGAGGAGGTTTCCCATGACGACTAAGACTCTCGCGATTGGTCCCAAGATCAAGACTGCGCTGCCCGGACCGAACGCCCAGCGCGTGCTGGCGGGCGATGCGAAGTACATTTCTCCGTCTTACACCCGCTCCTACCCACTGGTGGCCAAACGCGGCCGCGCCGTGGTCATTGAAGATGTGGATGGCAACGAGTTCCTCGACTTTTCCGCCGGCATCGCGGTGACTTCCACCGGCCATTGCCATCCCCAGGTGGTGAGCGCAATCCAGAAACAGGCGGCCGAACTGATCCACATGTCAGGAACGGATTTCTACTATCCCAGCATGGTGGAACTGGCGGAGCGCTTGTCGAAGATCGCGCCCATGCCGGGGCCGCACCGCATTTACTACGGCAACTCCGGAGCGGAAGCGGTCGAGTGCGCCCTTAAACTGGCGCGCTACCACACCAAGCGGCAGAACGTGATCGCGTTCCTGGGCGCTTTCCACGGCCGCACCATGGGCGCGCTTTCGCTCACCGCCTCCAAGCCGCAACAAAAGCGCCGCTTCGGGCCGATGGTTCCCGGGGTCACGCATGTGCGCTATCCCGATGTGTATCGCGGCTGCAGCGGCGGGCCCCAGGACCACGAGGCGTTTGCTCTCGGCTGTGCCCGCTTCATCGAAGAAAAACTCTTCAAGACCAGCCTGCCGCCCGAGGAAGTGGCTGCGATTTTTGTCGAGCCCATTCAGGGTGAAGGGGGCTACGTTGTCGCTCCTTCCAGCTTCATGCAAGAACTGCGCCGCATCTGCGATCGTCACGGCATCCTGCTGGTGGTGGACGAAGTGCAGAGCGGCATCGGCCGTACCGGTAAGTGGTGGGCGGTGGAGCACACCGGCGTCGAGCCCGACATCGTCTGCATGGCCAAGGGGATTGCCTCCGGCATGCCCCTCGGCGTCACCATGTCGCGGGCGCAGATCATGGACTGGGTCCCCGGTTCGCATGCGTCAACCTTCGGCGGCAACCCAGTTTGCATCGCGGCTGCGCTGGCCACGCTGGACGTAATTGAGCAGGAAGGTCTGCTCAAGAACGCGCACGAAGTCGGCAACCACATGCTCAAGCGCATGGCGGACTGGCCGGCCAAGTTCAAGCATGTGGGGGATGTGCGCGGCCGCGGCTTGATGCTGGGCGTGGACATCGTGAAAGACCGGAAGACCAAGGAATACGCCCACGACGAGCGCGATCGCATTGTCGAACTCGCCTTCGAACGGGGTGTCCTGTTCCTCGGATGCGGCCCCAGCACGATTCGTCTGGCGCCCCCGCTGATCGTCACCCGTGAAGAAGCCGACGTGGCCTTGGATATTCTCGAAGACTCCATCGCGACGTTTGAAAAGGGTAAGTAGTGCGTTTGGAGACGAGTGCGCGAGGCTGACCGGCCACGCGTACTTCACGTCCGGGCACGACCATCAACCAAGAGGGACGGGCAGTTTGCCCGTCCCCTGTTTCTCTCGATGAAAATCTTCCTCACACCCCGCGTTCTGTTTGCACTGCTCTTCGCCGTCGTTTTCTGGGCTTCGGCGTTCGCGGGGATTCGCGCCGGCCTGCGCGCCTACTCTCCTGCTCAGTTGGCTGTCGTCCGCTTTGTGATCGCTTCCGCTGTGCTTGTCGTGTACGCCCGGGTCAGTCATTTTCGTCCACCTGCGCGGCGCGATCTTCCCAGTTTGGCGGTTGCCGCCTTTCTCGGCATCACCTACTACAACCTGGCCCTGAACTACGGCGAGACTAAGGTGCCCGCCGGAACAGCCAGCCTGCTGATTGCATCCACGCCCATCTGGACTGCGATCTTTGCTGCGCTCGCCTTGCGCGAACGCCTGAGTCGCTGGGGCTGGAGTGGCATCCTGCTGAGCTTTGCCGGCGCCGGCCTGATTGCGCTCGGCGAAGGCCATGGCTTTCACCTCTCGCTCGAGGCGCTGGTGATTTTCTCTTCCTCGCTGGCGTCCGGTGCGTACATCGTGCAGCAGAAGCATTTCCTGGCCCGCTACAGCGCGCTCGAATTTACGGCGTACTCCATCTGGATCGGTACCGCCCTGATGCTGCCACTGAGCGCTGGTTCGTGGCAGGCGTTGCACGCGGCACCCTGGCAGGCAACACTCGCCGTTGTTTACTTGGGCATATTCCCCGGAGCGCTCGCCTACGTTGCCTGGGCTTATGTACTCTCCCACGCTCCCGCTTCGCGCACGGCCAGCCTGCTTTACCTGATTCCCGCGTTGGCCATCTTCATTGCCTGGGTATGGCTGGGGGAAGTGCCGAAAGCGCTGTCGCTGCTCGGAGGCGCTCTGGCGGTTGCGGGAGTGCTGGTGGTCAACCTGCTGGGCCGCCAACCCACCGAGAACAAAGTGCTGGCGGCCGCCTAAGTCGCCGCCCCCAGATTTTCGGCACACATCCACTTTCGTAGACTCGCTGCCGCCGGCCTTTTGCGCAAACCTCTAAGGTGCATTTCTAAAGAGGTTGCCAACTGATGCCAGCCCGCGTTACCCACCTCGTCATTCGCACCCTCGACCGCTTTTTCCGTATTGGCACCGCCAACGCCGAAACCCCGCGCCACCTCCGCACCGGGCGTCGCGGTGAGGAAGACGCATTTTTCTATCTGGCGGATCGCGGTTACACGGTGGTCGGGCGAAATTTCCGCTCCCGCCGTCGTCGAGGCGAGATTGATCTCATCGCCTGGCAGGGCAACACCCTCTGTTTCATCGAGGTCAAGACCCGCACTACGCTCGACGTGAAGCCCGCCGAAGCCGCCGTGGACGCGCGCAAACAGCATGAACTGGCCGCCATGGCCCAGGAGTACCTGCGCCACGTTACCGGTGTGCCAGCTTACCGGTTTGATGTGGTCAGCGTTTTCTATCCCGCCCCCGAAGCCCGTCCCCAGATCGTGCTATTCAACAATGCCTTCGCGGTGCGATAGAATCTTTGTTGCGCACTCTGCTCCGTGGGGGCACCCGCATTGCCTGAATTAAGAAAAGACCCAATCGTTGGCCGCTGGGTCATCATTTCCACCGACCGCGCCAAGCGTCCCACTGATTTTGTCCGTGAGGGTTTCAAGCTCAAGGGCGGTTTTTGTCCCTTCTGTCCGGGCAACGAAAACAAGACTCCACCCGAAATCCAGGCCTACCGTCCGACCAATGGCGGCCCACCGCCGCAGCGGGACGGGCCCGGCTGGACCGTCCGCGTGGTTCCCAACAAATTTCCCGCGCTCGGCATTGAAGGCAATCTCGACCGCATGGCCGAGGGCATGTTCGACAAGATGAACGGCATTGGCGCCCACGAAGTCATTATCGAGACTCCGGACCACAGTGCCACTCTCTCCAGCCTGCCGCTAAAGCGCATTGAAGACGTCCTCTGGGCCTTTCGCGACCGCATCCTCGATCTCAAGAAAGACCGGCGCTTCAAGTACGTGCTCATTTTCAAGAACCATGGCGAGTCCGCCGGCGCATCGCTGGAGCACGCCCACGCCCAACTCATCGCCCTGCCTATTGTCCCCATTTATGTGGTGGAAGAAATCGATGGCGCCAAACAGTACTTCCTCTACAAAGAGCGTTGCGTCTTCTGTGATGTCATCCGGCAGGAAATCGACGCGGGCACGCGCGTAGTTTCCGAGAACAGCGACTTCCTCACCATTGCGCCCTATGCACCGCGGTTCCCGTTTGAAACCTGGATCTTGCCCAAACGCCACGAGTCCGCCTTCGAACATTCTTCTTCGCAGATGTTTGAAAGCCTGGCGCAGGCGCTCAAGACGCTGCTTATGAAAGCAGACCGCGTCCTCGACAATCCGCCCTACAACCTCGTCGTTCACACCTCGCCGGTGCAGGAACCGTCCAACGATTATTACCACTGGCACATAGAGTTCATGCCGAAGCTGACCAAGACGGCGGGTTTTGAGTGGGGCACGGGCTTCTACATCAACCCGACGCCGCCTGAGGAAGCTGCCCGGTTTTTGCGCGAAGCCAGCGTGGAAGAGCCGGCCACGGTAACAGGGTAGAGTACGTCCAGGGTGAGTTTTGAGGTTGCGTGGCGACGGCCGCCCTCGGCCGTCAGGCGGAGCACAGCTCCGCAAGCGTTTCGGTTCGATGGTTGCGGGTCAGCCCTGCTGTTCCTGAAAGTCTTCGTGCCAGGCCATCTGGATCGCTTCCAGCTTGCCTTCATTCGACTTCTGCGGATCATCCTTGAAGTCGGGCAATTCCGTCACCCACTTGTGCAAGTCGGTGAAGCGCAGGGTGAGCGGGTCCACAGCGGGATGCGCCTCCGCCAGCAAAATTCCCAGATCTTCGGCATCGTCCCAGCTCAGCGGTCGTCCCATCATCAGTCCCCAGAAATGAATTCGGAGTCCTACAATTCGCCCATACCGGATGGCGTCTATCCGTGTTCTTCAGAAACATAGTTGCGGTTCCACGCCGGAATTTCGACCACGATTTTGCCCGGCTTGGTGATCGCCACCTGGCAACCCAGACGCGAATTGAGTTGCAGGTCGGCCGCCATGTCCAGCTTGTCCGCTTCGTCATCCTGCATTTCGGTCAGACACTCGGCGCCTTCCTTCACCCACACGTGGCAGGTGGTGCAGGCGCAGTTTCCGCCGCAGGC
>JBGQDM010000116.1:0-9510 GCA_041495845.1 Terriglobia bacterium
GACGATTTCGTACCAACGCACGCCCGAGACACCCGGACGCGCCTCCACCGACTGGTTGGTGACCAGCGACTCGAAGAAGCCGAAGTTGCGATAGGCCAGCCGGAAGGTCGGCCGTTGCCGGATCGACAGGGTGTCGAGGAAACGACCGCCGTCGGTAATTCCCGGCTCCGGCAGGCAGTCACGACCGTCCGGCGCGGTACCGGCGACCACGCCGCAGGGGAAAACGGAGTCGAACGGCGCTACCGGGAATGACCCGCGGAAGGTAAGCGAGGCGAACGGCGTGGCCTTCCACAGGACGAAGAGATCCCAGATATTGAGCGCGTCGTTGGGCGCGCCATAGACAAACCCGTCATCCTGAGTTCCAACCAGCGGGATGGGCGCAAACCTCGAAGGCAGGCGCGGACCATCAATGTCAGCAGGCAGCAATCCGTCGCCGATGAGGTTGACGGGTACCACGGCTGAGTCAATGAAAAACTTGACCGAGCGCGCGGTTGGATCACCCGTGATCATCTTGCTCTTCTCCAAGGCGTAAGCGCTGATGCCGTATTCCACCGTGGGGCCAAAGTCGCGTGAGGTCAGGACGTAGGAGTCGCGCCACACGCTGTACTTGGGGTAGTCAGGGAAGAAGAATACCCCGCCCGGCTCCGTCGTGGGAAAGGCATAGCGGAAGTAGGCGCCGGTGGGATCACCGGTGGCTGAGATCGCGACACAGTTGTAAAACGGCAGCGTCGGGTCGCCGAGCCCGCGGGTGGTGAACTGCGAAAGCAGCCAGCGATCGGCGAAGCGATCGTAGAGAACGACCGGATCACCCGAAGGGTCGGTGCAATCATCCACCGCAAAGCCCTGCCACAAGGCGCCGATATCAAACGGCCCCAGCAGCATGGTGCCCTGCTTGTCGTATACGCCGACGGTCAAGTTGACCATTTCAACGATGTGGTTGGGGCCGACCGCGGCATTCGGATCGGGGGGATTCACGCGGCCACCGAAAATGTTGAAGTTGTCCTGGTTGGAAAGTCCTTCGAACGTAACCAGCGGCGCAGGGATGGTTGGCGCCGCGCCGCGCAGTTGCGCCGAGGCGGGGGTTCTTTGCAGGGCACCATCGCGGGAGTAACCCTTGTCTCGCACCACCGGCCCGCGCTCCGCACGGATTTCAAACTCTGGCGCGGCGACGCCCGTGGATGAGAAGCGTGGCAGCATGGCCGGCGCTAACGAGCGCAGGGGCAGCGAAAGGTCGGAGGCAACGGCAGCCGAAAATTTCGGGTGCGAGATGCCCTTCGCAGGGACGTTTTGCGCCGTAGCCGCAGCCACAGCGAAGAGAAGAACCGCGACCACCCCAAGCACAAGCGGCCCGGGTTTCGTGTCAAGCGATAGACTCATGACAACTCACTCCTTCACAGGTGGGATTGGACACTACAGGCCAGACAACGGAGCGAATCCTAGGCCTGACGCTGGGTTGTGTCAATGATGAGTTCTGTGAAAAACCGATTGTTAACCACATGGTACTGTGTGCAAAAATCTAGCCGGGGCGGGCGTTCTGGAGCACTGACGGCCTGACAGTGAGAACACCGCCCGCCGCGATTCGTCACAACTGTTTCATCTGGCCCTGGGCCCTGGGTTGACTCCACCTCGCGCACTTCCGAGTGGCCCGACCGCTGTGCTAGAGTGCTCCATCCTTGGTGGGCTGAGGAATTCGTCACTTTCCAAGCAGGAGGATGGAAGCTATGGCTCGCGTCTATGATCTGGTGAAGAATACTCGCGTCTTGACCACGGACGCCGAAAAGTACGTAGTGGAAGCGGCACGCACCATGATGGAACGGAACATTGGCGCGCTGCCCGTGTTGCGCGACGGCAAGCTGGTGGGCATTGTTTCCGAGCGCGACATCATGAACCGGGTGGTGGCGTCCGGCCGCAATGCCGGCAGTACCCGTGTTTCTGAAATCATGACGGCCAACCCACGCACGGTGGGCCCCGATGAGCCGGTCGAGGATTGTCTTTTTTTGATGCGTGAGCTGGGCTTCCGTCATCTACCCATTTGCGAGAACGGTGAAGTGAAGGGCTTGGTCTCGCTGCGTGATTTGCTGATGAATTACGCGGCTGAGCTTGAGCGCCGTCGCATTGCCTGAGTTTCGGCTCGCAATCAACTTCGGAGGATATTCGAGATCATGAAACGCATGGCAGGGTTGTTCGTAGCGGTTCTTCTTCTGGCGTGTTCCGCACCGGCGCAGAGCAAAGCGGAACGCGACCAGGCAGTGAAATACTTGAAAGACACACAAGCGGCTGTGCGCGCGGCCACCAAGGGCTTGACCCCGGCGCAGTGGAACTTCAAACCCGCACCCGACCGCTGGAGCGTGGCCGAGGTGGTCGAGCACATTGCCGCCGCCGAGGACTACCTCGACGGCCTGGTGACCGACAAGGTGATGACGGCTCCGGCCCGCACCGAAACTGAAGATGTGCAGGCGCTGGATGCCATGGTGAAGAGCAAGATTCCCGACCGGACCAACAAAGTCCAGGCGCCGGAACCGCTCAAGCCCACCAACCGCTACGGCTCGCCCGAGGGGTCGCTGAAGCACTTCGCCGAAAGTCGCGCCAAGACGATCGAGATGGCGAAGAAGACTCCCGGACTACGGGACCACGCCGTGGACAGCCCGCTGGGCAAGAAGCTTGACGGCTACGAATGGCTGCTGTTTGTTGCCGGCCACAGCGAACGCCACACCAAGCAGATCCTGGAAGTGAAGGCGGACCCGAACTTCCCGAAGGCTTGATCACCGAAGTTGACGGCAAGTGAAAGGGGACGCGCGAGCGTCCCCTTTTTCTTTCCGCTTTCCTTCCTGGGCTACTTGTTGATGTCCTGCTTTTCTTCCAGGCGTTTCAGCAGGGGCTGCAGGAAGTCTTTGATCTGGACCGGTGCGAGTTCGATGGCCGCCTTCTCCTCGCGCAGGGCGTCGTCGAACTTGCCTTCGTGGCTGTAGAGCCGTGCCATGCCGGCATGCCGGAACCAGTAGTCCGGTTGCTGCCCGGCCAGCTTGCGGAAGATCTGGTACGGCTCTTCGGTTTCCTTAGGCCCTTGCAAGCCGCGCGCGTAGCCGTAGAGCTGGCGCGGACTGGCGATCGCCAGCGCGTGCGCATGCGCCGCGTCGGCCTCGGCCTTCCGCCCCATGGCGGTCAGAATGCCCGACTTGGTTTCCAGATTGTCGAAACGTTCCTCGTTCTGCAGGGACTGATCCGAGTACTTGAGGGCTTCGTTCAGGTCCAGCTTGTTGGCCAGCAGATACCCCGCGGCATCGTCCCCGCCCATCCAGGAGTACTGCGCCAGGCCGCGCACTTGCTCGCGCAGGCTGGCGGCGGTGAGGTGCGGTACGTCCACGGACACGTGGAACGGCACGGCCAGCTTTTCCCAGCGTAACGTGACCACGGCGGCATCATCTTTCAGTTCGTCGAAGTCGTACGTGAGGGCGTTGTGCAGGTCAGTCGGCTGCGGCTTTACCGTCACCCGCAATGCGTCTTCGGCTTCGTCGTAGGTGAAGCTACCCCACGCGGCGTTGTTCTTCGAGAAGGCTACGGTCCAGGTGTCAGGGCCGGGAATCATATGCAAGCCGTAGGTTCCTTTGGCCAGCGGCTTGCCTTCGATACTCACGGGGTCGCTGAATTCGATGGTGGTGTTTTCATTGGCGCCGGCGCGCCAAACTTTGTCGTAGGGCACAAGTTGTCCCCAAATCGTGCGTCCGTTGGCGAGCGGACGATGGTAGTTGATGGTGATGTCGGTAATGCCAATGCGCTGGCTGACCATGGCCCGCTGACTGGCGCGTGGCAGATTGATCACAAACGACTGCGCCGTCGCCAGCGCCGAAAGCAGCAGCAGCGCCGAAGTTAACAACAACATCCGTCGACAAATGTTGGACACAGGGTCCTCCTCGCTGAGTTCATCGCGAACAGGAGTTCGACGTTTCGGAGGCGTGGCGGTGAGCGTGGCGAAACAAATTACGCGCGCGAGAGCGGCTGCGGACCGTAGTTCGGATCAGGCCATCGCTTCAGCGATGGCGAATGTGAGTGCTTATCAGCGCCCCTTCAGGGGCTGAGGTTTAGGTTTTGACTTTTTCCGCAAGCTCGACTGCGCCATCTCGGCAGGTCGCGGCAATCGTTTGTATCAGGGCGCCCGGCTGCGTCGTGCTGGCGTTTCGGTGCGTAGCTGGAGAACCCCACCGCCTGTGTTAAATTTGAACTGCGTGGGCGCGTAGCTCAGTTGGTAGAGCAATGCCCTTTTAAGGCATGGGTCGCAGGTTCGAATCCTGCCGCGCTCACCACCACCTCATTCCTGCCACTTCCCGAAAATCAGCGGCCAGACCCAAATTGCTTGCTACTGACGGTGTGCAAGATTCTGCATCCTTGCCGGTGCTGACGTCAGGGCGGGTATTGTGCTCTACGACGAAGGGGAGGACCGTTGGGTAGTTCAGCGGTCCGAGCTTACGCACGCAGGACATGAGAGGCTCAAAGCCTCAAAGGTGAAGCCGCTGGTTCGAATCAATCGGGTGGAAGTGGAGCACATCACACCCGAGGCGATCACGAAGATCATCTCCGAGAGCATTGAGGTGCAAAGGTAAAGAAGGGCCCACCCATTCCCCGCACCGAATCAGAATTGGTATGCCTGGCTGCGAGTTGATGTTCCGGCACCAGGCCCGGGCGCTGCCTTCTACTCGCCGCTTCACCCCAACCCCGCGACTGCCGCGCGACAAATCGGTGATAATATCCCGGCGTCTCAAATCGTGAAATGACTGGACTCCACTCACGGGCAGCGACGGCCCGCTCGCCGCGTCGGCTCCATCTCTCATGATCCCTGACCCCAGCGACTCCCCGGCGTCACGCAAGAAGGGAAGCAGCCGCTTGCGGATGCTGCTTGCCTGGGGAGTTCTGCTGCTGGTTGCGCTTCCGTTCCTGCCTGCCTTCCGGCCGGCGGTGGCGTCCGCGATGGCCGCGGCCGGGACCGCCGTGCCGCTCCCGGAACCTGTGACCCCGCACCTTCCCGATCCGCAAATGCTCAGTCCGGAAGGGATGCTGGTGGCGATTGCGCTGGCCACGCTGGTAAGTGAAGATCTGGCTTGCATTGGGGCCGGCGTCCTGGTGGCGGAAGGCCACATTAGTTTTCTGTTGGCGGCGTTCTCCTGTTTTCTGGGCATCGTGGTCGGCGACGTCATGTTGTTTGCCGCCGGGCGCTGGCTGGGCCGTGCTGTGGTGCAGCGCGCTCCGCTGCGCTGGTTCATCCAGCCGGAAACGCTGGTCTGGGCCTCGAAGTGGCTGGAGCGCAACGGCGCTACCGTCATTTCGATCTCACGCCTTACCCCTGGCACACGACTTCCAACCTATCTGGCAGCCGGCTTGCTGCACACACCCTTTCGCAAGTTCCTGCTTTATTTCCTGATGGCGGCGGCGATCTGGACGCCACTGATCGTGGGAGTTTCCGCTGGCCTGGGCGGCCCGTTCATGCACCATCCGTTCCTGGAACACCAGCCGCTGTGGCTCAAGTTGCTGGTTGGTGGGGTGCTCCTCTTAACCGTCACCCGCTTCGTAACTGCATTAGTCACTTATCGCGGACGCCGCGGGCTGGCGCGCCGCTGGAAACGTTTCACGC
Source organism: Terriglobia bacterium (assembly GCA_041495845.1). GTDB lineage: Bacteria > Acidobacteriota > Terriglobia > Terriglobales > Acidobacteriaceae > JBGQDM01. The sequence continues at coordinate 5,624 of JBGQDM010000116.1, forward strand.
GCTGGGAGTTCTGGCCGCCTTATGTTTTCTATCCGCCGGTATTTCTCTATGTCGCCTATCTGGGACTACGTTTCCGCGACTTCACTCTCTTTACCGCGGCCAACCCGGCGATCACGGCCGGAGGCTTCATCGGCGAGTCAAAATTTGCAATTCTCTCGCAGTTGCGCGAGGCCGCAGCCTGGCTGCCGGCCTTCGAACTGATTCCGCCGGGCAGCCGCGAAGCCCGCATCGCTCACGCTGAGGAACTGCTCCGCAGCGGACGCTTCCACTACCCCGTGGTGCTCAAGCCCGATGCCGGGCAGCGCGGCTCGGGTGTCGCCGTAGTGCGCACAGCCGATGACGTGCGCAGCTATTTCGCGCGCGCCACGTATCCCGTCATTCTGCAGGAATATGTGCCCGGCAAGGAATTCGGTGTCTTTTATTACCGCTATCCCAACGAGGCGTGCGGGCGAATCTTTTCGATCACCGAGAAAGCGATGCCGGTACTAACCGGCGACGGCCGCCGCACCCTGGAGGAACTTATCCTCGACGACGACCGCGCCGTCTGCATGTCAGACTTCTACATTCGCAAGAATGCAGAGCGGTCGGAGCAGGTCCCCGCCGCCGGTGAGAGGGTGCAATTGGTCGAGCTCGGCACCCACTGTCGCGGCGCCATCTTCCTGGATGGCGGCGCGACTCTTACGCCCGAGCTCGAAGCGCTGTTCGACCACATCGCCCAGACCTTCGACGGATTCTTCTTTGGACGTTTTGATGTGCGCGTGCCCTCGGCGACGGATTTCTCCCAGGGCAAACACGTGAAGGTGATTGAACTGAACGGCGTCACTTCCGAGGCCACTCACATCTACGATCCCAAACTTTCCATTGGGCAGGCGTACGGCGTGCTGTGGCACCAGTGGCGGGTGGCATTCGAGATTGGGGCACAGAACCGAGCTCGCGGCGTCAAGTCGACGGGTACCTGGGCGCTCCTGCGGATGATTCAGCACTATCGCCAGCAGGCGAGGGAGCACCCGGAATGAGGCTGACAGGGTGGGGAAGGCAGGCGCTGCTCCTGCTGTGCGTTCCTGCCGCGTTCGCGCAATCGTTCGTTTGTCCGCCGCCGCAGATGCCGCAAGCCCTGCCTGTCGCGCCTTCTGCCACGGCGCCGACGGTAGCACCGGCACCGCCCCAAGACTTGGCCGCGGTTACCGCCGCTGCTGCGGAGGTGCGCCACGCTGCTTTTCCCGAACTCAGTGCCGACAGTTTTCAGGTTCGCCAGTTCCGCAGCGCGTCAGATTATTTCCGCACCCGCTTCAGCCTTTGGCGTTTTTTTCTGCCTGTCCCGATGCGCTACACGGTGCAGGTGAACCCACGCCTTTTTGCGGAGCAGGCGCCGGTCGCGGGAGTGTGCGGCATTCTCGCCCACGAACTGGCACACGTGGTGGCGCTGCGGCACGGCAACCGCATTCGCCGCCTCGGTCTGGTCCGGTTGCTGGGCGGGAAGTTCACCCGCCGCTTCGAGCGCGGTACCGATCTTGAGGCCATTCAGCGCGGCTACGCCGCCGGTTTGAAAGATTACCGGAGCTGGGTCTACGCCCACATTCCAGCGCGCGACCTGGAAACGAAACGCCGCTGCTACTTCACCCCGGAAGAGATTGACGCGATCGAAAAGCGGCTGCGGGAAGAAGCCAGCGCGCTTGCCTATTTTCGGCGCCACGTGCCGCTGAACCTCGCCGAAATCCAGGCGGCGATTCCCGGCCGGACCGCTCCGCCCTGACCCCGTCGCTTGACCTCGGAGACAGACTGTCCTAAATTTCTGTAATGAGTCTTTGTCAGCTGACGCCCGGGGTGTCAGCAGCCCCCACCCGTTTTTCCTCGTCGAATGTTTTCTCCTGCTCCCGCCGGTTGCGGGCGGCGCTCGCCCTGTGCGCGGTGCTGTTGAGCGCTGCTGCCGGGTTAGCCAAAGACACCCTCCCCCCGCGGTACAAAGAGTGGCTGGACAAGGACGCACTGTACATCATTACGCGCGACGAGCGCGACACGTTTCGCCATCTGGCTTCCGATACCGACCGCGACAGTTTCATTGAGCGTTTTTGGGAAGTCCGCAACACCACGCCCGGCGCGCCCAACAATCCCTACAAGGAAGAGCACTACCGGCGCGTGGAATACGCCTCCCAGCATTTCAGCAACAACGGCGCCGGCAACGGCTGGGCGACGGATATGGGCCGCATCTACATCACGCTCGGCGAGCCCAAGCAGAAGGCCCGTTATGTCGTCCAGGGCGGCGTACGCGGCATGGAGATATGGTTCTACTCGAATTCCCATCCCGCCTTGCCACCGTTTTTCTACATCGTGTTTTATGAAAAGAACCCGGCCGACTTCCGCCTCTACAGCCCTTACATGGACGGCCCGCAGAAACTGGTAACGGGCATCTCGGCGGAAAAAAATCGCGTGGAAGCGGTGCGGGACATCGACCGCCTGCTCGGTCGCGAAGTTGCCCTCACCACGCTCAGCCTGATTCCGGGTGAGCCGGTGAACATCAACGACGCCAACTCCAGCCTTTCCTCGGACGTGATGCTGGGCGTGATCAAGGGTTTGGCCAACCATCCCTACACCATTGACGCACTCAATCTGCGGCGCTCGCTGGCCGAGAGCGTGACCCACCGCGTCGTGCTCCCCGGCGAGCTCTTGGGTGCCGTCACGGTGCCTCTGCGCGATTCTCAGGGCAATATCCGGCTCCACTACGCGTTGCGCCTCACGCAAGCAAAGGATTTCGCCATCGCGCAGTCCGACGAGCGCTTTTATTACTCCATTGAAGCTGAAGTGAAAGTGCTGACGCCGGAAGGCAAGCTGATTTTCACCCGGGCCAGCAAGCAGGCCAGATTTCTCACCCAAGAAGATGTGGAGCGCATTCAGGGCAAACCCTTCGGTTTTCAAGGCTGGTTGCCGCTGGCGCCTGGTAAATACAAGCTGGAATTCACCCTGACCAATGTGCTGACGAAAACTGCGTTTACCGGGGAACGTGAAATCGCCGTGCCCGCCCCGCCGCTCGAGGGCCTGACGCTTAGCGACGTGGTCCCGTTCTCGAATGCGACTTCCGTTTCTCGCGATCAGGCTTCCTACCTGCCGTTCACCGCCAGCGGCATCCGTTTCACACCCTATGTCGGATTGGATCTCTCCTTGGTGCCAGGGCAGGACTTGAAATTTTTCTATCAGGTGTGGGAACCGACAGGGAAGGGAACGGGCCCGGCGGAGGGCAAGCTCCTGGCGGACTACGCCTACGGCCGCCCCAGTGTCTCTGGCACGGCGCAGACGCTGCACGAGGACTTGCCCCGCGAGCAGTTTGATCCCTTTGGATCTCTGGTCAGCGGCAAGAAAGTTCCGACCACGGACCTGCCCACCGGAAACTACCGTCTTACCGTGACGGTGGCGGACCCCGCTACTCAGCAAAAGCGATTCAGCAGTCTCGCCTTCCACGTGGTCACCGACGAGGGCAGCGCCTCCGATCCCTGGGACGTGGACGATAGCGGGCTGGCGGAGTACGTCTCCAGCGGCCAGGCTGATTACGACCGCGGGCTCAGCTATCAGGCCAGCGGCAACTCCGCCGCTGCTGCCGATTTTTTCCGCGCCGCTCTGCAGAAAAATTCGGCGAACGAAAGGGCCCGCGCCCGCATGGTTGATTTTTATTTTCAGAAGGGCGACTTCGCCCGTGTCACCGAACTGTTTCCCAGGACCTTCCTCTCCGCCCAAACAGAAGAAGGCACCGTCCTGACCGTGGCCGACAGTCTGGACAAGACAGGCAGCCCACAGCGGGCTGCCGATCTGGTTGAGTCTGCGCTGACCATGCGTCCACCGAGTGGACCGCTCTATCTCGCCCTAGCCAACTACTACAAGCGTCTCGGCCAGACAGC
>JBGQDM010000117.1:0-9433 GCA_041495845.1 Terriglobia bacterium
ATGAAGCAGACATCGCGCATGAGCTGATCGCGCTCGGTCCAGGGGTCGCGTGCGAGTACTCTCAGTTCACCCTGATACGGGGTGAGGCCGAGAATCGCGTTGAGCGCGGTGGTCTTGCCTGCGCCGTTGGGGCCGATGAGTCCGAGGATGCGGCCCTCTTCGACTCGCAAATCGACGCCGTCCAGCGCGACGGTTGTGCCGAACGCCTTACGGAGACCGCGTGCTTCGATGACTGTCATGGCTTCGGATCCTCCTCTACAGCACTCGACGAAGGTGGGGATGACGGCAGCTCGGCTTCGGCAGCATCGAGCAGTTCTTCCGGCGTCAGGCCCAATCGTTGAATCGTTGCGTGAATCTGCGGCCATTGTTCCGTCAGAAATTTCTTGCGTTCACCCTGCAGCAGCAAATTGCGTGCGCCCGCGTTGATAAACATGCCGCGACCTCGCCGACTCTCGACCAGCCCCTCGTCGACCAGTTGTTGATAGCCCTTCAGGACCGTGAGCGGATTGACCCGATATTCGACCGCGACATTGCGCACGGACGGCAACGGATCGCCTTCCTTGAGCACGCCGTCGAGAATCATCGCGACCACACGGTCGCGAAGCTGGCGGTAAATCGGCTGACTGTCGTTCCACTCACGGTCCATTTGGTTTTCCAGAGAGCCCTTAGCAGACGTTAACAGAGATACCGCACGCTCTTAGCTCTTCCTATGCAGGTCGAAGTGCGCGTGCATCGGCTTGTCTCCCAGCATGAACGTCCAATCTTCAGTGTGATGGTTCGCGTCGATGAAGGTGAACACCGAATGGTGCATGTGGTACTGCGTGCTCCCGCTGATGTCCGCGAACTCGAACTCGACCGTCCTGCCGTCGGGTGACATCTTGCCGATCATGCGTGGACGGTTCCCGGCGTCGCAATAGTGAACCAGCGCGAGCTGGTCTCCGTCCACGTAAAGCATCGTGACCGGATGATCGTATTTTGTCGCATCCAACGGCGTTCCTGCTTTCTGCATCTCGTGCACGAGTGCGTTCCCCCTCGAGGTCACGCGCAGCGAAATGTGCATCGGTTTGTCCGACATGGCGGCGCTGGCTTCCGGCATGTCGGTGGTCACGGGGCCTTCCCACTCTCCGGCCAGGGTTTTCATGCTTGCGAAGGACTTTTGCGCGTCGGACTGCGCGGCAGGCTTTTGCGCGTCGGACTGGGCGAAAGTCACAGCGGAGAGCGACAGCAGAACAATGGAAAGCAGAAAACAACGGGATTTCATTTTCATTCTCCTTGAAGAGTTCATTTTTTCTTTCGCGGGCCAGAGTTATTCGCTGGCGTACTCAGATCGCGACCCAAATAGCCCCACCGGAGATACGCCCTTGTCACTTGGTCCGGTGCAAGTCGAAGTGCGGGTGGATCGGCTTGTCTCCCATCATGAACGTCCAATCCTCGATGTGATGGTTGGCGTCGATAATGGCGAACACCGAATGGTGCATGTGGTACTGCGTGCTCCCGCTGATGTCCTTTAACTCGAACTCGACCGTCTTGCCGTCGGGCGACCCCTTGCCGGTCATGCGCGGCCGGTTCCCCGCGTCGCAATAGTGAACCAGCGTCAGCTGGTCTCCGTCCACGTAAAGCATCGTGACCGGATGGTCGTACTTTGTCGCATCCAACGCCGTTCCTGCTTCCTGAAGCTCGTGCACCAGTACGTTCCCCCTCGAGGTCACGCGCAGCGAGATGTGGAACAGCTTGCCGCTCATCTCCGGCACCTCCGGGACGGTGATGGAGCCTTCCCACTCTCCCGCCAGGCTTTTCATGGTTGCGAAGGACTTCTGCGCCTCGGACGGCACAGGAGCCACGGAGGACTTTTGCGCGTCGGACTGGGCAAAAGCCACGGTGGAGAGCGACATCAGAACAACGGACAGCAGTAAACGAAGGGATTTCATGTTTCATTCTCCTTAACTTCTCTACTTTCGGGTCCGGTCTTCCTGGCGTACTCAGGTGCCAGCGACCGCTCGGAGCGATCACTACGCTTCCCCTAGTGATATAGTTAACTATAACACTAGCTCACATGCAAGCTTTTTCTCGGTTTTCTTTGGCCGGCCGTTCCCGCGCCATCCGCTATTCCTTACCGACAGGGAGTATGGCAATGGCGTTGAATTGAATGTCGATGGGGGGCAAGTCTAGGTGAAAGGGGCGAAAAGGGGCCGCAGGCGGCTGCCGCGACACTTTCAAGCGGAATTGACCTCAATCCCGACCCATCTCCGAAGGGCGCGAACCGTTTCGCGGGCGAATATTCTGATTCAGGCGGAAAAGATTCTGAGGGTCGTACTGTAGCTTGATGGCCAGAAGCCGTTCCCAGCGCTGCTGGTAGGCCTCGGTGACGCGGTCGTCCTCGTCTCCGCTCATGAAGTTGACATAAACACCGGGTATCATCGCCGGGCGAAGTACGCGGAAGAGGTTTCTGACCCAGGCTAGGTTGGCAGCGTCCTCCGCCGCGTCTGACCAGTTGGCCAGCAGATTGGTCACGAACGGGGAACTGCGATCGCCAAAGGCAGTCTTGTCCGGGCCAACGCGCGCCGCTGCCCCGCCCAGATAGGCAAGTTCGATCTGCGTCAACGGTGAAGGAATATTTCCCAGCGCCCTCACCATCTCCGCGATGCTGCCATCGTCAAGCGACTTGAAATAACCGGATTTCGTGTAGTAGCGCCGCCCGTGCGGGAACTCATCATCCGCCATCGTCTGCAACGCCAGAAAGGGCAAAACTCTGCGCGTCACTCCCACGGGCCGGCCAAGGGCGAGCGCATGATCGAGATACTTCTTGCCCTGCTCGGGGTCGCCCGTCCAGAGCACGGATTGGCTCAGCACCGGGCGTCCACGCACCTCGACGGGAACGCTGTCGGCGTGCAGCGCGAGCCGCAAGGAGAGGTTCCATTTCAGATCGTCGGGCGCCTCGGGCATGAAGTCTCGCCAGTGCTGCAGCAAGAGAGGAACATCATCGCCCACCACCATGCCTTCGCCGAGAACGACGGACCGCAGCGGATAGAGTTTCACTTCGAATTCGGTGACCACACCAAAGTTGCCGCCACCGCCACGTAACGCCCAGAAGAGGTCGGGATTTTCTTTTGCGCTGGCGTGAACGACGGAGCCGTCCGCGGTCACCACCGTGAGACCTTCCACGCTGTCACAGGACAACCCGAGCCGCCGCGTGAGCCAGCCGAATCCGCCACCCAGAATCAAGCCGGAAGCTCCGGTGTGGGAGACCACGCCCGCCGGAAATACCAAACCTTCCTTCTGCGTAGCAACGTCCACCGAGCCGAGCAGGCAACCGCCGGCCAACCGGCCGCGACGAGTTTCGCGGTCAACCGCTACCTGGCGCATGAGCGAGAGGTCGATCACGAGCCCGTCATCGCAAGTGCTGAACCCTGCCAGGCTGTGACCACCGCACCGCACGGCGGTGAGAACCCCGTTGCTGGAGGCGGCGCGGACGGCTGTTTGAATGTCGGAAACATCGGCGCAGCGAGCAATCAAGCCCGGCCGGCGGGCCACCATGGCGTTCCAAATGCCGCGGGCGCTCTCGTATTCCTGCTCGCCCGGGCGGATGAGATCGCCACGAAACTGACGCTTCAGGGAAGCATGGACTTCGTCGATGGCCTTGGTCATGTCCTCTGTTCCCCACTGCCATTTGCGCCCGCCGCGGTAACACGCCCGCAGCCCGGCTCATCGTGGGTGCGGATTACTGTTCTGCCACAGGAATCTCATTGCGGATGGCGGCCACGGTTGTCTCCGCCAGCGGGTCTGGGCGAATTCGCCAATACACGATGCTCATGACCATCAGCAGCACGGCAAAAATCGGCACGGAATATTGCAAACCCTCGACGTAGAAGGTACTGAAAACCAGCGCAAGCAGAATGAGCAGAGCAAAAATGTTCGCCGCCGGGAACAGGCGGAGTCGCAACGGCAGATCGTTCACTTTGGCGCCAATGGCGCGGCGGAAACGCAAATGCGCCAGCAAGATCACGGTCCAGACGAAATACATGGCGGCCACGGCCGATCCGTACATCAGAAGAAACGCGTGCTTGGGGGCATAAATGGCGAGGAGGATGGCCACCACCATGCCCAGGCTCGAAGCGGCTAAAGCCCGATGCGGCACGCCATTCCCACTCAGACGCCCCAGCGCTGCCGGAGCATACTGCCCACGCGCCAGAGAAAACAGCATCCGGGTGGAAAGGTAGAGGTTGGTGTTGGCGCTGGAGAGGGCGGCACTGATGACCACCAGGTTCATGATCCAGGCGGCGGAAGGGATGCCAATGGCGGCAAAGGCGCTGACAAAGGGACTGCCGTTGATGCTGCCGTCTCCACTCTGGTTCCACGGCGCAATCGCCACCATCACGCCAATGGCGAGGATGTAGAAGAGGATGAGGCGGAATACGATCGTCCGCATGGCTCGTGGGATCGCTTCTTCCGGACGGCGCGCTTCACCCGCGGTTACGGCCACCACCTCGACTCCCATATAACTGGAAATGGCGATGGTGAGCGCCAGCCACATTCCGAGCCAGCCGTGGGGCAGGAAGCCACCATGGGCAGTGAAGTTGCGAAGCCCGATCGCGGGACGTGGCGACAGACCCGTGATCAACGCAATGCCGACGAGAATAAAGGCGATGATGGCGACCACTTTGACCAGGGCGAACCAGTATTCAAATTCGCCAAAATTTCCCACTTGAGCGGCGTTGATGGCCACAATCCCCGCTGAAACCGCCGCCACCCAGAGCCATTGCGGCGTGCCCGGAAACCAGTACCCAAAATAGATGGCCACCGCCGTGACTTCGGCGCCAATGGCCACAATCTGGCACAGTCCGTAGGTAGCACGCACGGTGAAGCCAAACCACGGGCTGAGATAACGTTCCGCATAAATGCCGAAGGATCCCGCCACGGGATGGACCACCGCCATTTCCGCCAGCGAGTAGGCCATGATGAGCGCCACGATGGCGCCGAGAAAATACGTAATAATGACGGAGGGTCCCGCCAGGCTGAGGGTGACGGTGCTGCCGAGAAAGAGGCCGACTCCGATCGCCCCACCGATGGCAATCATGGCCACCTGGCGCTCGGTCAGGCGGCGCTGCAGACTCTGCCCGGGAGATGCAGCATCCGCGGGATGCGCGTCCGCCGGGGGAGAACCGATGGTTGTCATCTCTTCCCTCTGCTTTCCGTGTTCCTGACGCCCTGTTCTAACACGCCACCGGTCAACCGCGCGCAATCTGCTCCAAGGCGCTTACGAACCTGTGAATCTCTGTCTGCGTGCTGTAGTGGACCAGCGACGCCCGCACCGCACCTGTCTCGGGAGACAGTCCGAGCCGGCTCATCAGCCGGGGGGCATACATGTGGCCGTCCCGCACAGCGAAGCCGCAGGCAGACAATCGGGCGGCCACGGTGGTCGGGGGAATCCCCGCCAGATTGAAGCAGACCGTGGGGACGCGCAACTTCGGATCTTGTATCCCGTAGGTGGTTGCTCCCCGGATTGTGCCGATGCCTTCCAACAACGCTCGCGACAGAGTGGTTTCGTAATCCCGGATGGCGGTCATGGCCGTGTGCAGCCGGTCGCGCGAGACGCCGGTGGCATCGTGGCCGTGGGCCGGGCCGGCCAGCCCAGCCAGGTACTCGACGGCTGCATTCATGCCCGCGACATTCTCATACACGAATGTTCCCACTTCGATCTTGGACGGCACGGTGTTGGGAATGAAGTCTTCGCGAAAGGTGGGCAGTTGCTCGAGCGCCGCCCGGCGGCCCCATAGGAAGCCCATGTGCGGCGCAAATATCTTGTACCCGGAGCAGACCAGGTAGTCACATCCCCAGGCTTGAACATCAATTGGAGCGTGCGGCCCATAGTGAACGGAATCGAGAAAGACTTCGGCGCCGGCAGCGTGGGCAAGTTTTGCCACCCCGGCGACATCGACCACCGTGCCGATGGCGTTCGAGGCAACGGTACACGCCACCAGGCGAGTCTTGGCGGAGAGTAGAGGCTCAAGGTCGGCAAGATGCAGGGCACCATCTTTCCGTATTTTCCACCATCGAATGGTCGCGCCATCCCGCTGCAGGGCGAGCCAGGTGGCGACATTGGCTTCGTGGTCAAGATCGGTCACGATGAACTCGCGACGATCGGTGAGGGTCTGGACCAGCGCGAGGCTGACCAGCCGGATAAACGAAGTGGCGTTCATGCCGAATGCGATCTCGTCAGGATCGGATGCGTTCAGCAAGGCAGCCACGCTGCGTCGGGCACGGGCGATGGCGGCATCAACTTCCTGGCTCTGCCTGTAGGGTCCACCGCGCTGCACGTTGCGCGCGAGCAGATGCTCCGTCACCGCATCCAGCACCTGCTGCGGAATCTGCGCTCCGGCAGCATTGTCAAAGAAAACAACGTCCGGGTTCCGGCTCAGGGCCGGAAACATGTGGCGCACACTTTCGCCCAGCTGAATCGACATCATCACCTCGTCAAACAGAATTCCGTCCGATGAAGAACCCCGCCAGCAGCGCCCTGTATCGTGGCCAGCCTACGCGGTGACCGCGCCCACACCGATCAGGTCGCGATTCTGCTGCAGCACCGCCAGCACCGATTCCACATCGTCCATGGTGTTATACACGTGAAACGAGATCCGCAGGCCGTCATGCCGGCTGGAGCATACGACACCGCGGGCAGCCAGCTTCTCCACCAGCGTGGCGGCATTCGCGCACTGCAGAACTACCAGAGGGCCAACGCTGTCACCGGCGGTTTTTGCTGCCAGGCCTAACTCGCGGGCGCCCTGCAGAAGCCCCTGCGCCAGCTCTCCGATGTGTGCGGCGATGTTGTCCATTCCGATCTGCTGTAACAGTTCGACGCCCCGCATGGCGGCATAGATGTTCGGTATGGGCGGAGAACCCGCTTCGAAGCGGCGGGCGGAAGGGGAAAGATCGAGATGCTTCACATCAAAGGCAAAGGGATTGGCTTGCGCAAACCATCCGGTCATGGTGGGTTGCAAGGACGAGATCAATTCTTTCTTGACATAGAGAAACGCCAGGCCGGGTGGCCCGAGCAAATACTTCAGCGTGCCCGTGACGTAGAAGTCGACATCCATGGCCCGAACGTTCACCGGGCGGGTGCCACAATCCTGATAGTCGTCCAACATGACGAGCGCGCCCTGGGCACGCGCCAGACGCACAACCTGTTTCACCGGCGAACGGAATCCATTCATGAAACAGACTCCGGTCACGGGAACGATGAGCGTGTCGCGATCAATGGCACGTTCATAGTTGTCGATGGGAATCCTGTTGCCCACCGCACTGACAAATTCAATCTGCGCTCCGCGCCGCTGCTGCGCCAGCCAGATGTGGCCCATGGTGGGGAATTCAAACTCGCCCAGAACTACTCTCTTGCGCTGGTCGAAGGAGAGGGCGCTGGCTACGGAGTTGATGCCTGCCGAGGCATAGGGAATGACGGCAACTTCGTCGCTGGTGGCGCCGATGAACCCGGCAAATTGCGAGCGCGCAGCCTCGTAACGCTCCACCCAAATGTCCCACGGTGAGCCGTGCTCGTGCCAACTGGCCATGTATTCACGAACGCCGTCCTCCACCGCATCCGAAAGGGCCCCCTGGGAGCAACTGTTGAGGTAAATCTTCTTCCCCAGAATGGGGAAGCGGGAGCGGATTTCGCGCACTTGATCTGTCGTCAGCATGAGCTTGCCTTACTGGGCTCGATTCGCACCCCATCAGTCTGGGTTGAACCGCGGTACCCCGGCGGGGTGATCGGGCGCCGCGCAGCGGGAAGAGGAATCAGCTTCCTGGCTGCACAAAATACCGCTCTGTCATCCTGCATGTCAAGTAGAATGATTGTTGCATACATATTGTATGCCAGGGTTGACGGCGCCCAGAGATTGGGCAACAATGGGCCAGCCAGAAGAGAGGATGCTGTGGCACTGACAAAATCAGCTCGCGTCGGCCGCCTCCGCAAGACGAGAGCCAGGCCCACTCCGGTCGTTACCGACTCCCTCGGTCAGCGCGTCTACCGCGCCCTGAAGCGGGACATTGTCAAGGGTGTTCATCCACCGGGAGAGGCGCTCACCGAGAATCTCCTGGCAAGAATGTATAAGAGCAGTCGCACCCCGGTACGCGAAGCGGCCGTGCAGCTGCAGCAAGAACATCTGTTGCGCATCGTGCGCAACCGCGGCTATTTCGTCAGCCACATTACGCTGCAGCAACTGAATGAGATTTATGAGTTCCGCCTGGCGGTGGAGTGCGCGTCAGCCGAACTGGCAGCCAGCAAGACTCTGGGGCCTGATTTATTGGCGCGCCTCAGCCTGATCGCGGGGGCGAGTTACGCCGTCGACGATCGGGCCAGCTACGAACGCTTCATTGTGGCCGACACGGAATTCCATGTGGGGATTGCCCGGCTCAGCCGCAACAACTTGCTGGTGCGTGCGGTAGAACACGCGCGTTGCCAGATGGAGCGCATCATGTACGCCGCCATCGATATTGGTTATTACGGCGAATTGCCCGTCGATGAGCACAGCGGAATTCTGCGCGCCATCAAGGATCGCGACCCGCAACGTGCCCGGCAGCTCATGTACGACCATATCTTCGGCTCCAAGGACAAAGTGCTGCAACTGGCCAGCGAAGGCTCCTGACCCGGCCGTCCGAGCTTGTCCTGCCTCCTTTTCGCAGTGCTAGACTCGGGCATGTATCTCCGCCGCTGCTTCGCATGGCCGCGGAAACTCGCCCCCAATCCTGATACTCTGGCGCGCCTGGGGCTTGAGGAGGAAGCTTGAAAAAAAGCATGACGGCGTTCTGCACCGAGCAGTCAAAGCGGCTGTATCAGCGGACGAATGGGGTGCTGGTAGAAGGCGGAAGTTCCAACTCCCGTGGGCCGGCGAACTACGGCGCATATCCAATCTTCATGCAACGGGGGCAGGGATCCCGCCTCTACGACGTGGACGGGAACGAATACATCGACTGGATGATGGGTTTCGGCGCACTGCCCCTGGGACATGCGGACCCGGACGTCGTCCAGGCCATCGCGGAAGGCGCAGCCACGGGCGCTCATTTCGCCACCGCCACCGAAATTGAAATTGAAGTGGCGGAAATGCTGCAGCAAATTGTGCCCAACGCTGAGATTGTCCGCTTTGCCAATACCGGAACCGAAGCCATGATGGCGGTGGTTCGCCTGGCTCGCGGCTACACCGGCAGACCGAAGATCCTAAAGTTCGAAGGCCACTACCATGGCTGGTACGACGATGTCCTGGTGGCCTCGAATCCACTGCCGCCAGACGCCGCTGGACTGCGTAGCGATCCGGTAAAGATCGCCGACAGTTCGGGCCTGAATCGCCACGCTCTGGATGACACCATCGTGGTTCCGTGGAACGATCTGCCGGCTTTGGAGCGCGCCATTCAGAACCATCCCGGGCAGATTGCCGCCATCATCACC
>JBGQDM010000118.1:0-9363 GCA_041495845.1 Terriglobia bacterium
CCGCCTCGCGGTAGCGCGCAATCTCCCAGCGCTCCATGCCGAACGCCTTCACAATCCGGTTTCCGGTGATGGTCTCGTGCAGAATATTCTGAATGTCCGCCAGTTTGTCCTGCCCGCGCCGGGCGGTGGTCCGCACCCGCCTTCCGATTCGCCGCACCGAATACAGAATGAAGGGTATGAACAACACCAGGACCCAGGCCAGCCGTCCGCCGAGCAGCACCACGACGACGGCGGTGAAGAGCAGGGTAAAGACTTGCTGCAAGAATTCCGCCAGCACGCTGGAAAGCGCTGTTTGCACCCGCTCCACGTCGCTGATCAAGGTGGAGAGCAGAGTGCCGGTGGCGTGGCGCTGAAAAAATGCCGCGGAACGCCGCAGCATGGCTTCATAGAGATCGTCGCGCAGGTCTTTGATCAGCCCGAACCCGGCATAGTTCACCAGGTAGGTTCCGGCAAAGTCGCAGACACCCTTCAGCACCGTCGCCGCCACCATGGCAAACGCCACCACGGTCCACACATTCTGGAAATGGGAGGGAACAATGCGTTCGAGATGGAACGCTTGGGTGCTCCCCGGGATGCGAAACAGCGGGATGGTGTGGGTGGCCTCGCCCGGGTACAGGACTTTGTCAAAGATCGGGCCGATGAGAAGAACACGAAAGGCGTCCAGCAGCCCCACCGACGCCAGCAGCAGCACCGACACCAGCATCCGCCACCAGTAGGGCAGCACATAGCGCAGAAGGCGCAGCAAGGGGTGCCTGCTGCCCTTATTCTCCGGTTGGTCTGCGCTCTCGATCATGCCGGGCAAGGCGCTATTCTAACCCGACTCGAGCCACTCCGTTTGGCGCCTTACTCGACCACGTGTTTCGCCGTATATCCCTCGCGGGCATAAACGACAAACTTTACATCATGCCCCTTCTGGTCTTTCACTTTCAGGGGGCCGCCGTCCGGCGCCACCACATCCACCTTCAGCTTGCGGTAGGTACCGTCCAGCTTGGCGTTCGTCGGTTTGTACGCAATCGTGTACTGATTCCGGATCGATTGCGCAATGTCGCCGAAGATCTCGCGCAGCTCCGCCTGGAAGCGCGGGAAATAGGCGCGCCCACCGGTCAGCCGCGCAAACGTGTTCATCTGATTGTCCGCCTGCAGATTGTCCAGGTTGGTGATCGCGCCGGTGTACCCGTGGTTATCCAGCCACTCGCGCCGCGCCCGCCCGATGCTCACCGCATAGATCGTGATGTCCTTCACCGCCTTGACTTTCTTCAATATCTGGTCAAAGTTCAGTTTGCTGAAGGTGTCGCGACCGGTGGAAATCAGGATCACGTATTTGTGGCCTTCCGTCCCGTCCAGGCGGTCGAGCGTGTCATAGAGCGCGTCGAACAGATTCCGTTCCTGGAACCCGGGGATGCGCAGCGTATCAATCGCTCCCAGTACCGCGCGCTTGTCCTGGGTAAAGTCCACCAAGATGTGTGGCCGCATGTCATACGACACCACCGCCACGTAATCTTCTTTCTTCAACCCGCTGGCAAAGTTGTAGGACGCGTTCAGCGCTTCATACATGTAGTTGTAGTTGGTGGAAGCGTACTCGATCAGCATCGCCGCCGTGATGGGCGCTTCCGACACGTTGAAATTGCTCACGATCTGCGGCGCGCCGTCTTCTGAGATGCGGAAATTCTCTTTTTTCAACCCGGGAATGAACTGCCCGTCCTTGGTCGTCACCAGCACATCAAGATTGACCAGCGGGACGTCGACCCGGATGGAATAGTCGGGCATGCCCTCAATTTTCTTCGGCTTGGGCGGCGGGGGCGGCGGCGCCTCATCTTTCTTCTTAGGCACCACGTAAGGCCCGACCTGTTGGTTGGCGCCACCGGCTTCAGGCGGAGCTTCCTGCTGTGGTTGCTGCTCGGCCTTTTTTTCCGGCGCTGCGGTGGGCGGCTGCTGCGCCGGTAGCGATGCGGCCGCAGCAGTGAGAAGGCCGCAAAGGAGCGCCGCCAACCACCACCCACGATTTCTAAAACCGTTGAAAGCAGACGACTTCATGCCAAAACTCCCTCATCACCATATGCTAGTATAGATGCAGATTCCGCGCCTGGTGGATGTTTTGGCGCAAGTGCTCCCCGGCAGCCAGCCGTTCGCGCGGATCGCGATCTCGGGAGAACCAGCGCATCCCATGAAGCCACTCGCCCTGCTGCTCGCTGCCATCCTACATCTCTGCGCTTCCCTTCCGGCCCAAACCCCCGTGGCAACGATTCCGCTAGCTGAGATTCATGCTGGCATGCGCGGCGTTGCCTATACGGTATTCCAGGGTCGCCAGCCGGAAGCCATGGAGGTTGAAGTCCTCGGCGTCATGCACAACGTGAATGGCCCCAAGAGCGACGTCATCCTCGTCCGGCTCCACGGACCCAAAGTTGAATATACCGGCGTGGTGGCCGGCATGAGCGGCAGCCCCGTTTATTTTGATGGCAAGTTGGCTGGAGCGCTGGCTTTCCGCATTGGTGAATTTTCCAAAGAGCCCATTGCCGGCGTTACCCCCATTGGCGAGATGCTGGAGATTAACGCGCTCGACCGCACTCCTGCGTCGGACGCGCCTGCCTCATCGACCAGCACCCCAGGCAGCACCGTCGTCACCGCTTCGCGTGCATCCACTCCAGAGACGGCGTCCGCCAACAATTCCGGGTTCACCAATGTTCTGACTCCGATCGAGACCCCACTCGTCTTCACCGGCTTTAGCGAAGCTGCGGTCCGCCAGTTCGCGCCGCAGTTTGCCGGCGCGGGCGTCGTCCCAGTGATGGGGGCGGGTTCCTTCAGCGGCGGCAAGCAGCCCGAACCGCTGGTTGCAGGCACCACAGTCAGCGCCGTTCTGGTTCGTGGTGACATGGACATCAGCGCCGCCTGCACCGTCACCTACGCCGACGCCGAACGCCTGCTCGCATGCGGCCACCCGCTCATGCAGTTTGGCAGTGTCGACCTGCCGATGAACAAGGCGGAAGTCCTGGTCACTCTGGCTTCGCCCGCCAACGCGTTCAAGATCGTCAACACCACGGAAAATGCGGGCACCTTTGTTCAGGACCGTCACGCTGGCATCCTCGGCGTCTTCGGAAAAGACGCGCATATGATCCCGGTGACGCTCAACGTACACAGCGCCACCGGCGAAAAGGAGTTTCACTACGAAGTCCTGAACAACCCGCGCATCAGCCCCATTGCGTTGATGGTTACGGTATTCAACGCGCTGCACGGCCTCAATGAGTACGGTGAGGAAATCACTTACCGGATGCGCGGCAGGATTGACGTTGACGGCTATCCGCAGGTGAACTTGAAGAACGTGTTTTCGCCCACCGAATCGGGGCAGCCGGGCGCGCTGCAGGCCGCCCTGGGCATCGGCGACCGCTTTGGCCGCATCTTCGAAAATCCTTACAGCGTTCCGCAAATCCGCTCCGTCAACCTGGATTTCGATCTCGTCCGCGAACGCCGCTGGGCAGTACTCGAAAACGCCCGAGCAGAACTCAACGAGGTTCGCCCAGGCGACGATCTCACCATTGAGGCCGTTCTCCGCCCCTACCGCGGGGAACGCATCGTCCGCCGCATTCCGGTCCACATCCCCGCCTCCGCAGCCAAAGGGATGTTTCGCGTTCTGGTCAGCGACGGCGACACGCTCGACCGGTTGCGTCGCGGTCCAGCCGCGTTCTCCCGCCGCCTTGATCTTGCTTCCACCATCGCGTTACTCAACCGCGAACACAGCAATAATCGCCTTTATGTTTCCTTGCTCCAGGCCGATCCCGAAGCCATCATCGGCGACAAAGTCCTGCCCGCCGTCCCGCTCTCGGTCATGAATGTTCTCGACGGCATGCGCAGCACGCAGGAGATGGTGGTGCTGGCCGAATCCGCCGTCAATGAAGCTTCCTCGGAATTCGACTCGGTGATCACCGGCGCGCAAGTCCTGACCATCAACATCAAGTAAATGCCACCATCTTCCATTCGCACTGAGGTGCACGCTCTCATCATGAATTGCCGCGCTGCTTTTTTCCTTGCCCTCTTGGTTGTGTCCTCGCTCTTCGCCGCCGCCGAAGGCACTCGCACCTGGGAACAATCCCGCTTCGACGACTTCAGCAAAGGCACCGCTCACGGCGTCGCTCTACGCAGCACCGGCGGACTCGAGTTAGCCCCAGCCTGGAAAGATCTCGCCGCCACTCCTTCGACTTACATCTGGTCGCTCGCCGCGGATGAAAACGGCGCCGTCTTTGCGGCTGCGGGCAGTCCCGCTCGTGTCTATCGCGTCACGGCCGACGGCAAAGCCTCCGTCATTTTTGAAGCCCGCGAATTGCAAGTGCAGTCCATCGCCGCAGCCAAGGGCGTTCTCTACGCTGCTACGGCTCCGGATGGCAAGGTGTACAAGATCGAACGCAAACCGGGCGCGGCCGCGCCTGTGTCTTCAGCCGGAGCGAACAGCGTTTCCACTGATCCCGCCTGGACGTCGTCCGTCTTCTTCGATCCGGTAACCAAGTACATTTGGGGCCTCGCGCTCGATGCTGGAGGAAATCTTTTCGTCGCTACGGGCGACCACGGCGAAATTTTCCGCGTCACGCCCCAGGGCAATCACTCGCGCCTCTTTCAGAGTGATGAAGCCCACATCCGCAGCCTGGTGGTGGACGGCAACGGCAATCTGATCGCGGGCTCCGATGGCAGCGGCCTCATCTACCGCATTTCACCCCAAGGTGAGGCGTTTGTACTCTTCAGTACCGCGCGCAAGGAAATCACCGCGCTCGCTCTGGACGGCGACGGCAACATCTACGCTGCTGCTGTCGGCGACAAACGTCCCAGCCCTCCGGCAACCCCGGGGCAGACACCCACGTTCACGCCGATCACTCCCGGCGTGACTTCCGCGCCGCAGCCGATCGCTTCCGGCAACCCTGGCTTTCCACAAACCCCTTTCACCGGACCGTTTCCCTTCCCGGCATTCGGCGCCAGCACCGGCTCGGACATTTATCGCATCGCCACCGACGGCGCCCCGCTTAAGGTATGGACTTCACGCGACGAGTTGATCTACACCCTCGCCTTTGATGGCGGCGGAAGGCTGCTCGCAGGTACGGGCAATCGCGGCCGCCTGCTCGCCATCACCGGCGCCAGCCGCGGCGAAGACGACTACAGCGAACTCCTGCGCGCACCCGCGTCCCAGATCACCGCTCTCGTCCGCGGCCGCAACGGCAGCCTCTTCGCCGCCACCAGCAATCTTGGCAAATTGTTTCTGCTGGGCCCCGCGCCGGAAAATGAAGGTTCCTTCGATAGCGACGTCTTCGACGCCCGCCTCTTTTCCCACTGGGGCCGTCTTGAATTCCGCGGCGCCGGAAATGTTGATGTGCTTGTACGCAGCGGCAACGTGGACAATCCCGACCGCAACTGGAGCTCGTGGCAGCGCGTGGACCTCGCGCACGGCGCACCCATCCCCGCTCCGCCGGCCCGCTTCCTGCAGTGGAGAGCCGTTCTCCACGCTGGCTCGACCGCGCCGCGCGTGGAAAGCGTGGCCGTCAACTACCTCCTGCGCAACGTCGCGCCGCAAATTGACGAAGTCAATGTCGCGCTCGGAGTGCGCTACCAATCTTCGCCGCGCCCGGTCGGCCCCGAAGTCACGCTCAGCACCACCGGTTCAAATCCGCAACAGCCGCGCTACGAGCCGCCGGTACCCACGGTGCGCGACCCCGATGCCCTGAGCGTGAAATGGTCGGCCCACGACGATAACGACGATCAACTCGTCTACTCACTTTATTACCGCGGCGACGGCGAGTCCCGCTGGCTCTTGCTGAAGGACAATCTCACGGACAGGTTTTATTCACTCGATGCCAGCCTGCTGCCCGACGGCGGCTACACCATGAAGGTAGTCGCTTCCGACACGCCCTCCCATCCACCGGGACAGGACCTCGGCAACGAAAAAGAAAGCTCCCACTTCGAAATTGATTCCACCCCGCCGGTGATCGCAGGCCTCAGCGGGACCCTTGAGAGCGGCCGCCTCCGCGTTCGCTTCAGCGCCACTGATTCTTTCTCCCCCATCAAACGCGCCGAAGCTTCACTGGACGCCGGCGACTGGCAGTTTGTCGAGCCCACGGGACAGCTTTCCGACGCGAGGACGGAAAGTTATGACTTCCAGTTGCCCCTCGCGGAAATGCCCGCAACGGCGACCGCCTCCACGCGAACGGCAAAGAAAACGCCCGCCGCTGAGGGCCCGATTGAGCACGTCATCGTTGTCCGCGTTTACGACCGCTACGACAACCTTGCCTCCGCCAAAACTGTCTTGCGCGCGCGGTAGTGGAGAGGCGTTGGTGAGCCCGGGTAAGAGCGAAGAGTTCAGCGCTCCCCGGCAAATTGCAGAGGTCCTTCGCTTCGCTCAGGATGACAGTTCTGTGGAACGGCCATCAGCGTAAACTCTCCTCACTCATGCTCCTTCTCGCCTGGCTCGCCTGCGCCGTCTACGCCACCATCCCCGCCTTCTGGCTGATGATTCATCCCTTTGCCAAAACCTGGCGCGCCCGTCGCCGCAACCCATACTTTGTTCTCGTTCCCGCTTGGGTCGCCCTGTGGATCGCGTCCGCTGCGGTCACCCGCCCGTGGCGCACTACTCGTCTCTATGACGCTCCCTTCGCCTGGATTCCCGCCGCTGCCTTTTTCGCTCTCGGTATCTTGCTCTACTTCCTCTCCTCGAAAGATTTCTCGCGCAAGCAGATCGGGGGCCTTTCCGAACTCCTCTCGCAACCTGACCAGCACCTGGCTACCAGCGGCATTCGGGCTCGAGTTCGTCATCCCATTTATCTCGCCCACCTGCTCGAAATGGTGGCATGGAGCCTGGGCAGCGGCCTCACTGTCTGTTATGCGCTTACGGGTTTCGTCATGGTCACGGGCGCGCTCATGATGCGCATGGAAGACAACGAACTCGAAGAACGCTTTGGCGCGAGCTATCGGGAGTACCGCGCCAGTGTTCCCGCCATCGTCCCGAGATGGCGATGACCGGCCCAGCCAACTTCTTCTTCTATAATCGGCCTGGCTTTAACTGAAAGCTGAGAGCTGATAGCTGAAAGCTCCATGCCCTTTGAACTCTTCATCGCCGCTCGCTATCTTCGAGCCAAACGCCGCCAGGCTGTTGTCGGCCTAGTCACCGTGATCTCGGTGCTCGGGGTTGCCGCCGGTGTTGCTTCGCTCATCATTGCGCTGGCCATCAATAACGGCTTCCGCCAGGACTTGCAAGACCGTCTGCTCGGTTCGATTTCCCACGTCAATCTGCTGCGGGTGCAGAGCGACGGCATCCGTGATTTCCGCCCGCTGCTCGACCGGCTCGCCGGCCAGCCGCACGTGGTCGCGGCTGCGCCCGCCATCTACGAACAAGTTCTCATCTCGCGGGGACCTCGCGCTCGCGGCGCGGTGCTGAAAGGCATCATTCCCGCGGAGGAACGTCGCGTCAGCGACATGCTGCAATCCGTCAAGTCCGGCTCGGCCAGCGAACTGGAAAGCGAATCACCGGCGCCGACCACGCCTGCCGACTCTTCCCCGGACTCCCTCCGCGCCGTGCAAGACCGCGTTGCCGCTCTGCCACCGGTTGTGCTCGGCAAAGATATGGCCACGGAACTCGGCGCCACCGTCGGCTCCGTCGTTCTGGTCACCAGCCCGCAAGGGGAACTCACACCCTTTGGCATGGTCCCGAAATACATCCGTTTTCGTGTTACCGGCATCTTCGATTCCGGCTTTTACGATTACGACGCTTCCTGGGGTTTCGTGCGCCTGGCCGACGCGCAACAACTGTTTGGACTGGGTAACGTGGTCTCTGTGCTCGAGTTCAAACTTGACGACATCTACCGCGCCCGTGAAATCGCGGGCCAGCTCGAAGCCGCGGCCGGCAAGGGGTTCATGTCCACCAACTGGATGGAGCAGAACCAGGCGCTGTTCCGCGCCCTCCGCCTGGAACGCATTGTTACCTTCATTACTATCGGTCTGATTGTTTTCGTCGCCGCCCTAAACATTTTGATTTCGTTGACGATGATGGTGATGGAGAAGACGCGCGACATCGCCGTGCTCATGTCCATGGGTGCGAAGCAGTCACAGGTGCGCCGCATCTTCATTTTGCAGGGTGTGCTCGTGGGCGCTGTCGGCACCGCGCTCGGCCTCGTCCTCGGCTACACCCTGGCTTTCACCGCCGGTCACTACCGGCTGATTGCGCTCACCGCCGAGGTGTATTCCATTGATTACGTTCCCTTCGCCCCGCGCTTCATGGATGGACTGGTGGTGGCTGTGGTGGCCGTCGGCATTTCCTTTCTCGCTACTCTCTACCCCTCCGCTTCAGCCGCTCGTATCCTTCCCGCCGAAGCCTTGCGTTACGAATAGACCTCTCCAGCCCTAAGCCCTGGCCCACCACCATCTGCGCCGGTAGTCCAAAAGCCACGTTAAGTGACCAGCGTCACGTTGCGTCAGTCACCGAGGGGTATAGAGTGAGCAAAGAAAGCCAGTCCATGCGTTCCACCGCGCTGACGGCGTCCGTGCTTTAATGATGCTGTCGCCGCGAGATGGAAGGTTGCACGGACTGGCCCTTCCGGAGGATGAACCGCGGCCCCTCGCGATGCATCCAATGGATCAGGAAGTCATGATCAGTGTTGAAGACCTGAGCAAGGTCTTCCGCTCGGGCGAATCCGAGTTGCGGCTCTTTGACAACCTGTCTTTTGTCGTCAGCCCGGGCCAGATGGTTGCGCTGGTGGGCGAGAGTGGAGCCGGCAAGAGTACGCTGCTGCACATTCTGGGCGCGCTCGACCGCCCCTCGCGGGGAATCGTCCGCTGTGCCGGTCGCGATCTCAACGCGCTCTCCGGCGATGCGGCCGCCGAGTTTCGCAACACCGAACTCGGCTACCTCTGGCAGTTCCATTATTTGCTGCCGGAGTTCACCGCCCTGGAAAATGCGGCCATGCCTCTGCTGATTCGTGGTATGCCTCGCCGGCAAGCGGAAACGGAAGCCGCTGGCTGGTTGCGGCAAGTGGGTCTGGAGGCGCGCGCTCAACACCGCTCCGGAGAGCTTTCCGGTGGCGAACAGCAGCGCGTCGCGTTGGCCCGCGCCCTCATCACCCAGCCCAAGATTTTGCTGGCCGATGAGCCTACCGGCGATCTCGACAATCGCACCGCCGACGCTGTTTTCGACCTGATTGCACGCCTGCACCGCGAGCACGGATTGACTTCGCTGATTGCGACGCACAACCTGACGTTCGCCAGCCGTTGTCATCGCGCCCTCCGGATCTGCGACCGCAGCGTGCAAGAAATTTCACCCGTTACGCTTTCCGTATGAACGCATTGCCAGCGCACAACCGACGACAAAGACAGCAGCTGGAAACAAATGTTCTGCCGCCG
>JBGQDM010000119.1:0-9087 GCA_041495845.1 Terriglobia bacterium
ACAACTGCCCAGTGGATTCCACCGCGATCAGCGCCAGCCACAGGCCGGCGGCCACCCAGGCCTGCGCGGCTTCGCGGCGCGGGGCAGGAGCCAGGAGCGGAGCTTGCGAGGTGACGGTCACCGGCGCTCGTTTATTCCTGTCCGTAATTGGGGGCTTCGCGGGTGATGATGACGTCGTGGACGTGGCTTTCACGCAGGCCGGCAGAACTGATGCGCACGAAGCGCGCTTTCTGCTGCATTTCCTGAATCGTGGCGCAGCCGCAGTAGCCCATGCCGGAACGCAGACCGCCCACCATCTGGTAGACAATCATCTGCATCGATCCACGGTAAGGGACGCGGCCCTCGATGCCTTCCGGCACCAGTTTGGCGAGACGGTTTTCGCCATCCTCGATCACGTTGATGGCGACGGACGCATCGGTGTTGAGGGCCTGAAAGTAACGTTCGCTTGATCCTGCGGCCATCGCGCCCAGCGAGCCCATGCCGCGATAGGACTTGAAAGGCCGTCCCTGGAAGAGAATGGTTTCGCCGGGGCTTTCATCGGTGCCGGCAAAGAGCGAGCCGATCATCACGGCGTTGGCGCCGGCGGCCAGGGCTTTGCTGATGTCGCCGGAATACTTGATGCCGCCATCGGCGACGATGGGAATCTCGCCATCCTTGGTGGCGCGGCGGGCTTCGGCGATGGCGGTGATCTGAGGCACGCCGGCTCCGGTGACAATGCGCGTGGTGCAAATCGAACCTGGGCCGACACCTACTTTGATGGCGTCCGCGCCCGCCCGCACCAGTTCGCAGGCGCCGTCAAACGTGGCCACATTGCCGGCGATCAGGTCCACTTCGGGCAGTTTTGCCTTGACCGCTTTGATGGCTTCAATCACGCGCGTGGAATGGCCGTGCGCACTGTCAATGGCGAGCAAATCTACCTTGGCCCGCGCCAGTTCCTGCGCCCGCTCGAGGAAATCACCGGTGGCGCCGATGGCGGCGCCGACGCGCAGGCGTCCGTGCGAATCTTTGGCGGCATTCGGATATTTCAGTTTCTTTTGAATGTCCTTGACCGTAATCAGTCCGCGCAGGTTGTACTGGTCATCCACTACTAGCAATTTTTCTACCCGGTGCTCGTGCAGGATCTGTTCCGCTTCAGCTAGCGTCGTGCCCACCGGTACCGTGATCAGTTTTTCCTTGGTCATCACCTGATGGATGGGAATATCGAGCCGGGTCTCGAAACGAAGGTCGCGGTTGGTGAGAATTCCCACCAGCTTTTTGTTCTTGGTGATGGGCACGCCGGAAATTTTGTACTTGCGCATGACCTCGACCGCGTCAGCCACGCGTTCGTCGGGCGACATGGTGACCGGGTCTACAATCATGCCGCTCTCGGAGCGTTTTACTTTGTCGACTTCATCGGCCTGGCGCTCGATGCCAAGATTGCGGTGGACAATCCCCAGGCCGCCCTGCTGGGCGAGCGCAATGGCCATGCGCGACTCGGTGACCGTGTCCATGGCCGCGCTCACAATCGGGATGTTGAGCGTGATGTTGCGGGTGAGCTGCGTCTGCGTGTTCACTTGCGCCGGAATGACATCGGACCGGCCGGGAACCAGGAGAACGTCATCAAACGTCAGCGCTTCAGGAACGGGAAAATGAATCATAAGATTGTGACCGGGAACCGGGTAAACTTATATTCTACCCAAAATGGCGGAACGTCGACCGGTTCGGATGGGAAGCCAGGAAAGGCAGGGCCCTTGCATCCAGAGGAGATCGCGAACAGCCTGACCCACGGTGCGGGTCTGGCGCTGAGTCTGGCCGGTTTTGTGGTGCTGATCGTGGTGGCGGTGCTCTACGGTAGCGCGCTCACGGTTGCCAGTTGCGCCATTTATGGGGCCAGCCTGATTGCCGTCTATGCCTCCTCCACTGTGTATCACTCCCTAGTTTCCCCGCGCTGGAAGCGGGTATTCCTGCGGGTGGACCATTGTTGCATCTACCTGCTGATCGCAGGCACGTACACGCCGGTGGTGCTGCTCAACCTGCGCGGCAGTTGGGGATGGTCGCTCTTTGGCGTGGTCTGGGGGCTGGCGTTGTTGGGCATTTTGTTCAAGCTCTGGTTCGCCGACCGGTTTCCGATTCTCTCCACGCTGGGCTACCTGGCCATGGGATGGCTCTGCTTAATCGCGTTCAAGCCAATGTTGGCAAGCGTTCCAGCGGGCGAAATGCGCTGGCTGGTAGCGGGCGCGCTGTTTTATACCACCGGAATTGTTTTCTTCGCCTGGCGCCGGCTGCCCTTCAGCCACGCCATCTGGCATCTCTTCGTGATGAGCGGAAGCGCATGCCACTATGTGGCGGTGCTGGGGTATCTGGCGACGGCGAGAGGGTAGAGGCTGGCGGACGGTGAGCGGATGAAGCCGTGAAGCAGAAGGACTACGAGACCGGGGATGGCAATGTGTTCAAGGATATCGGCGTGCCGAATGCGGAAGAGCATTTGGTGAAGGCGCAGCTTGTACACAAGATCGACACTCTCATGAAAAAACGCGGTCTGAAACAGACAGAAGCTGCCGATCTGTTCGGTGTCCGCCAACCCGATATATCCAAGATGCTGCACGGTGAGTTCCGGCAGTTTTCCGTGGAACGCCTTCTGCGTTTTCTCGTCGCCCTGAATCAAGACGTGGAGATCGTCGTGAAGCCGCACCATGACAGAAACAACGCGGCAGCGCTGCATGTCTCATGAATAGCTCGTGAGCGTGGCCACGGGTGGCGGTTGGTGGCAGCGTTACAGGCGATAAGAAATCCCCAGGGCAAGTTGGGCTTTTGCCTTGAGATCAACCCCGGGCAGGATTTTTCCGGCAGCCTGGACCAGGCCAAAGTCCAGATTGAAAGGCTTCTCGCCGCGCGGCAGGACCCGCACGAAGTAAGCGACCATCGTGGGCACGATCGCTCCGGGCACGTTTTCGATGGAACGAGGTTGCCGGACAAACTCCGAACCCAAAACCAGTTTGCTGCGATCCGGTCCTCTTACGACAACGGCGACAGCTCCAAACATCCTCCCCTGCCAATACGGGGCATTCCCGGCGATGCCCAGAATCGAAGCATTGGTGACCTTGACCCCGAGATTGAGCACAATCGGCAAAGGCTTCAACTCGGTAATGGTTTTGGTGCCAACGAGATAAAAGTCGCCGTTAGTGGTGTCCTTACCCTGTAGAACGCCACCCAGGCGCCGCAGTTGGCTCCTCACCAGAAATCCTATCGCCATGGCGGGGACGAATGGAATCTTCCGGGAATTTTCGGGGAGAAAATTCACCTTGCCGTGAAAAGTATTGAATTCATCGGTAAATAGTGGGCTCAGCCCGAACGTGCTTCCCGCCGCGTTCAACGAGCGCGTATAGCCGACTTCCACCCTCTTCAGGATGCCCACGGTCACGGAAGCCTGAAAGTCGTTACCAAGAATGGGTCCGCCGTTTATATCGTGGAATGCAAGCACCGGTCGACCAAACCCCTTGGACGATGACGGGGCGTGATAGGCAAATGGAGTGATGAGAGCCCCGGTCTGGCCTTCCCAGTTCAGCCCCTGAGCGAGGGCACTGGTGGGGCAGGAAAGAAGAAGCGCAGCCATCGTAATGAGAAAGAGCCGCTGCCCTCGGCGATCCCGCGGCAGAAATTTGGATAAAACAGGTTTCATGGTGTCTCCCCACTCCAAAATCGATTGGCTACCTGGGATTCATCGACACCATGGGTCTCTTCCGCGTTCGCGCAGCCGCGGGGCGATTACCGGGGTAATGAAACAATCTTGGGCGCGAGGAGCAAAGAAGGCAGGGCGCGGTAACCCATCCTGATCAACTTTTCAACACTTGACAAAGTGAGAGGACGAGGTGCATCATTCCGGCGGTTTCCGGTTGGGATGGATGGAACAGGGACAGATTCACCGGGTCAGTGTGGCCGACCAGGTTGCCGCCGTGGTGCGGCAGCGCATCCTGACCGGCGAGTTGCGGCCTGGAACCGCGCTGCAGGAAGTGCAACTGGCTTCCGCGCTGGGCGTCTCCCGCAACACCATGCGGGAAGCGGTGCGCATTCTGGCGCTGGAGGGTTTGCTGCGGCGCAACCTCCATCGCAGCCTGGCGGTGGCCCAACTCTCGCGCGACGATGTTCGCGAAATCTATCACTTGCGCCGCATGCTGGAGATTCACGCCGTCATGGCCGCGCGCACTCCGGCACCGGAGACGTTGCGCGCCCTGAAAACAGCGGTGGACGACTACGAGCAGGCGGTGCGCGCCCGCGACTGGGTGCGCGCCGTGGCCACGGATTTCCACTTTCACGGCCTCCTCATCCGTTTCCTGGGCAACCAGCGGCTGGAAGTGATTCACCAGAAGGTGATTGGCGAGTTGCGCATGGGCATGGTGCTGGTCGATCGCGTGCACGACGATCCGGCCGCCCTGGTGCCGGTGCACAGCAAGATTGTGCAGTTGTTGTCCCAGCACAAGCTCAAGGCTTGCGCCGCTCTATTGACGCAGCATTTGGAAGACTCAGAAACGAGATTGGCCTTTGTCATGGAACGCGAAGCAGCCCGGCGTTTGCGGGTTACCTGAGGCGTATTCAAATCCGGGCAGGAACGATTTTCTGAGGCATCGATTTTCTGCAACATTGAGGCATACACAAATTTTGAAGGTAGGGCAGCAGGGAGGCAAGACTTTATGAAGCAACGCAGCAGTGGCACACCCCGTTTCGTCCCCACACTTGGGCTGGGCTTGGCCGTAGCGGCCATGCTGTTCGCCCTGGTTACGACCGCCAGCGCGCAGGTCACCGCCACCGTCCAGGGCAAGGTCTTTGACACCAGCGGGGCCGTGATCCCCGGCGCAGTGGTTACAGCCGTCAACGCCGCCACGCAGGTTTCCCGCTCCGCTACCTCGAACGCGGCCGGCGACTATCAGATCAGCCTGCTGCCGGTTGGCGAATACACGGTGACCACCGAAAAAGCCGGCTTCAAGAAATCGGCCAAGAAGTTGACCCTGGCCGTGGGCGCGATTGCCAATCTCGACTTCGGCTTGGAAGTTGGGGCCGTGGATCTGCAGGTCACGGTGCAAGACGTTGGCGAAGTGGCAGAGCCGACGCGCACCATGGTCAGCTCGGTGATTGACACGCAGAAGATTGAGAACCTGCCGGTGAACGGCCGCCAGTTTATTGACTTTGCGCTGCTCGCTCCCGGCGTGAAGATCGGCGACACCACCTCCGGCAGTACGGACGTGATCATCGAGCCCGTGACCAAGCTTTCCTTCGCCGGCCAGAACATCCATTACAACTTCATCGCGGTGGATGGCGCGGACAATATTTCGACGGCTTCGGGAGTGCAAAAGTACACTCCGTCGCAGGAAGCGGTGCGCGAATTCCGCGTAGTGAACAGCAGCTACAGCACAGAGTTCGGGCGCGCTGTCGGCGGCATTGTCAACATCATCACCAAGAGCGGCACCAACAAGTTGCACGGGTCAGTCTATGAATACTTCCGCAACGACAAGCTGGATGCAGGCAGCCTCCTCGCCTCGTCCGACCCGGTGACCGGTAAGAAACTGAACCGGCTGCAGCAGAACCAGTACGGCTTCACGCTGGGCGGGCCGGTGGTGAAAAACAAGACCTTTCTGTTTGGCAACTACGAAGGCCAGCGCCGTCGCGAGTCGCCGTACTACAACTCGATCATTCTGAACCGCATTGACGACATCAATGCGTTCAAGGCGGGAATCGGGTTTCCGCTGGAAAACCTGAACGTAATCCGCAACACGGACTATGACAATGTGCTGCTCCGGTTAGACCACACCATCAACCAGAAGAACAACCTGTTCGTACGTTACTTTTTCAACCACGGCAAGCTAAGCCATTACTCGCCGCTGAACGATGGCTTCGATCTGCCTTCGGGCTTCAAGAGCAACGACTCCAAAGACCACTCGATTGTGGGCAATCTCTCGACCACGCTCTCATCCAGCCTGGTGAATGAGTTGCGCCTGCAGTTTGCCAACCGCACCTACGACTTTCCCACCGAGACTTCGCAGCCCCATATCGAAGTGGCCAACCAGTTCGCCATCGGGTTGAACCGCGGCAACCCGGACTTCTACCGCGAGAAGCGCTTCGAAATTGTGGACAACGTGACCAAGAATTTTGGTAAACACACCCTCACCTTCGGCGGGACCTACAACTTTGTTCGCACCACCGAGTCCTTCCCCCTCTTCTACCCGTTTGAGTCCGTATTTGTTTGCATCAAGGCCACCGATGCGCCGTTTTGCGGCGGTTCCAATCTGTTTGATCACACCCCGGCGGTGATTTTCTTTGAGCGTTTTCAGGCATCCTCGGGCTTCAAGGAGCCAAGCATTCTTGAAGGCACCGGTGTCTACCAGCTGAACCACTACCCTGCTTCCGTACGCAACGGCGCGGTGGGCTCGCTGGACCACACCTACAGCGGCGTCTTCGTGCAGGACAACTGGCGCGCAACCTCGCACATGACGGTGAACCTTGGGGTGCGATCGGATTGGGAGACCTGGCCGAGCCGGGTGTTGAACACACAGCACGGCGTCGACCCGCGATTGGGTGTGGCCTACAGTCTGGGGACGTCGCGCAACTTCGTGGTTCGCGGCGGCATCGGCCTGTTCCACGGCATTATTCCAGCGCCACTGCTGGCCTGCCAGAAGCCTTCCTGCGGCGGCAACAACACGTTCCGCCCGGAAGAGAACGGCCTGAACTCGGTGACCCAACTCTATGGCTTTGCCAGCAACGGTGGCCCCGGCGGCGGGTTCCAGCAGGCCTTTGACCAGCTGGTCACCAACGGCACCTACCCCGATTTTGCGACCTATGACGACACCGTTCCGTTCACCTTCACCGGTCCGGTCAGCATTGTGCGCTTCACCCAGAACCACAAACTGCCCTACGGCATTCAACACAGCTTGTCGCTTGAGTTTGAGCCCATGAAGGACCACGTGCTCAACATTAGTTATCTGCGCACGCACGGGGTCCATCTGGGCAGCTTCTACAACATCAACCAGGCGCCGAACGGCGCGATTTGCGGTCTGCATGACGCCCAGGGTGGAACCGGTTGCAAAGAGCAGTTCGCCCCAGCCAGCGGCAATTTCGTCTATTTCGAGGCGGATTCGCGCTGGTACTCGGAGTTCGACGGTCTGCTGGTCACCCTCAACAAGCGCATGTCGCACCACGTTTCCTATGGCCTCAGCTACACCTGGTCAAAGAGCCTGGACGACGGCCCCAATCCCAGCTTTGTGCTGATTCCGCAGAACACGTTTGACTTCCACTCCGAGAAAGCGCTCTCGGCGGACCATGCGGCGCACCGCTTCGTGGCCAACGCCACCTTTACCGGACCGACCAAGAAACATTTCCTGGTCAACGACTGGCAGCTCTCCACCATCGTCTCCATGGAGTCGCCGCACTACTTCACCAAGTTTGCCGGCCTCGACACCAACGGCGACGGGTTCACGAACAACGACCGCATCGGCGTTGAAGGGCGCAACACCTTCAAGGGTGATAGTTTCCAGAGTGTGGACCTGCGCGTCTCACGCAGCTTCAAGCTCGGGGAGAGATTCGAACTGCAGGGGATCGCCGAAGCCTTCAACCTCGTCAACACGGTCAACGTACGCTTCTTCAACACGGTGTACGGCTGCTGCAACACGGTTAGCGGCCAGCCGGATTTCAATCCGGCAGGCACTCCGGGCACCTTTCGCGACGGTTCCTTCAACCCGGCGTACGGTACGCCACGCGCCATCTTTAATCCACGCCAGATCCAGTTTGCTTTGAGGTTGTCTTTCTAGGGTGACGCGGAGACATGGAGACATCACTGGCACGTCACTAATAACGAGGCGCACGGAAACCACCAACTCATGCTGAGCGACATGAAAACCACGCTGCCCACGGCTCTGGTGTCCCCGGCCCGGGATACGGACTATTCCATCTGGTCGATGGCGTACTGCCAGGCGGACATGCCGTACGACTTCTTTGGCGGGGCCGGGCTGTTCAGCAATAAGGGCATGCTGAAAATTCCCATGCTTTACACGCTGTTGGTGGGCGGGGAGGTGGGCGGGAAAAAGCATGTCGCGCTGGTGGACTGCGGCTTCAAGCAGAAAAAATGGTTGCAACGCTACGCGTTCTCGGGATGGGAAGATCCCAGCACCGTGCTCGAGCGCGTGGGGTACTCTCCCGCAGACGTGGAAACCATCCTGGTCACGCACATGCATTTCGACCACATGGGAAATTTCGAAGCGTTTCCGAACGCCAAACTGTACGTGCAACTGGACGAATACGTGGGCTGGGTGCAGGCAGTGAGTCTGGCCCGCGAACTCGGCGAGAAGGAAGAAACGTCCTGGATCTTTTCTTCTTTTGATCCCGACGATCTGGTGCGTGCGTCCAGCGGAATCGTTGACGGAAGGCTCAGATTCATTCACGGGGATGTTGAGGTTTTGCCCGGCATTACCGCCCATCTCGCCAAGGACTCGCACACGTTTGGCACGCAGTGGTTTTGGGTGCGCACGCGGAATGGTCCGTACGCCATCGTCGGTGACACCGTCTACTGGTACTCCAACGTCGAGGCCAACTGGCCTCCTGGCTACCATCAAGGGAATGCATTCAACCAGATTTACACCTATCGCACGCTGCGGAACGTGGTTCAGGGCGAGACGAAGCGAATCATTCCTGGACACGATCCCCTGATCTGGGAGCGGCACCCGACCTGGATCCCCAGAGAGATCAACCAGGTGGCGGAAGTAAATCTTGCGCAACAGGATCCTTCTCGAAATCCCAAGAAGAGAAGTGTAGCGGGACGTTAATGGCCCCGTTGGGATCGAGTTGGCCGACGCTTGGCCTGGCGACGAAATCACGATGACCCACGCAGTTCAATTCGAGGCGCCGGAGATCAGCAAATTGCGGGACCTGCAGCTCTACATTGACGGCCGGCCGACGCAGCCCTTGAGTGGCAAGTATTTTGAGACGGTGAACCCCGCCACCGAGGAAGTGATTTGCCGGGTGGCCGAAGCCGACAGTCGCGACGTGGATCTGGCGGTGGCGGCGGCGAGGAGGGCTTTCGACGAAGGTCCCTGGCCGCGGATGAAGGTGGCGGACCGATGCCGG
>JBGQDM010000120.1:0-8462 GCA_041495845.1 Terriglobia bacterium
AGGCGCCTCCGCCGGTGCAACCTGTCCCTGGACGCCCTCTGCGAGTTCGCGTGGCGCAAGGCGTTTCCCAGGGGCTCAATCTCCGTAAGGTGCCGCCGAAATACCCCGATGATGCGCGCGCTGCCCGAATTCAGGGCACAGTTTTGTTGCGCGCGATCATCAGCAAGACCGGTGACGTGGTTGACCTCGAAGCCATAGGCGGGCCGCGGGAGCTGGTCCCTTCCGCCGTCAACGCCGTTCGCCAGTGGAAGTACAAACCGTACTTGCTCGCGGGGAATCCGGTGGAAGTGGAGACACAGATCAGCGTGATCTACCAACTGAACCTGTCTTAATTCGGCGCGACGCGCAGTCTTCAGCGGACCCGCGCGGGCGGACTTCCAGTAAACTGAAACTCATGCCGCGGCTCGCAGCCACAACCCTGATCTTCGTATTCACCGTCACGCTCGCGTTCCCACAAGCCCCCGCCGCCGGCACCTACGACGAAGCCACCCGCCTCTTCCGTCACGCCATTCTCGGATTCACTTGTAAAGTTCCCTACGGCTGGGTGTTGCGGACCAAAGAAATGTCGGAGGCGAGCGCGCCCGGCACGGTGCTGCTGGCCGCTTTCGAACGCCCGCCCGATGCCAAAGGCGATTCCGTCAACTCTACGATCCTGATTGCTGCTGAACCCGTGGCCAGCTATCCCGGACTGAAAGATGCAGTCGACTATTTCACTCCGCTGACGGAAGTGACCACCGCCAAGGGTTTCAAAGTCGTCGAGGAACCTTACGACTTCGTGCTAGGGAGGCGGCATCTGGCGCGCGGGGACTTCAAGAAAGAGTCGGGCGTGCCGGTCTACCAGGCCACGCTGGTGATGATCGCGAACGGTTCCGTCATTTCTTTCACTTTTCTCGGCGCCAACGCAGAGGAAGTGGAGCAACTGATCGCGAACCTGATTTTCACGCCGGCCAAGAGCCACTGAGCACGATCAAGAATCCACAGCGGCCTCTTGCTCCCAACGCAGTTTTGGTCTTTAATGCGCTCAAGCGGTGGATGTCCAGCCAGGTTGGTAACGTTTCGCCATGAGCGCTGGTTATCGCACCGTCTTCGACGTGACGCAGGCCGGAATGCAGTGGTGGATCCCGGTTCTGATGCTGGCGTTTGCCATTGTGTACTTGGTGGTGGGCGACCAAGTGCGTCGCTCCCGCAAGGAGGGTGCCCAACTTTACGGCCGCATCTTCCAGTGGGTTGGCACCATCGGCGTTGCCATCGCAATTATTTTTTTTATTTTCAAATACCGCGAGTACCATCGCGCCGCCGACGCGTTGCGGTCCGGCCGCTGCCTGGTGGCTGAAGGCGTGGTCACGGGATTCTCACGCGTGGCCCCGGCGGGCGAACCGATCGAGAGTTTTACCGTGCAGGCAGTTTATTTTGAGTACGACGGTGGGTGGGGATCAGCCACGTTCAACACGAAATGGAACCGAGGATTCATTCAGGAAGGCGTGCGCGCGCGCATTACCTACGCCGGTCATGACATTCTGCGGGTGGAAACTGCCCCTTGAAACACCCGGTTTCTAAGCCCTTCCCGCACCACGATTTACACTCCGTGCCGGGCCTCAAGAACGGGTGTTGGTGTGCTATAATTTTATTCAGAGATTCAGCCCTAAATAGGTCTAATTTCAATCATTTGAAGTGACCACGGGCGGCTCCAGAACAGCGACTCCCGGCACAAAAATTCGGCGTCTCCCACGGACTGCATGGCCACCAAAGAAAGCGTTGCTGCCACCCTGACTGAACCGAAAAGCAAAAACGGAAAAGTGACCACCATCAACGGTGGTAACGGCGATTACAACGCCGATTCCATCAAAGTTCTCGGCGGCATGGAAGCGGTGCGCAAGCGCCCGGCCATGTACATCGGCTCTACCGGCGAACTTGGACTGCACCATCTCGTCTACGAAGTGGTGGACAACTCGGTGGACGAAGCGTTGGCTGGTTTCGCCGACAAAGTCGAAGTCACCATCCATCTCGACAACTCCATCACCGTGATCGACAACGGCCGCGGCATTCCCGTGGACGCGATGGATATTGACGGCGAGAAAGTTTCCGCGGCGCAGGTGGTGATGACCAAACTGCACGCCGGCGGCAAGTTCGATTCCTCCAGCTATAAAGTTTCCGGCGGCCTGCACGGCGTGGGTGTTTCCTGCGTGAACGCGCTCAGTGAAGAACTGGAACTCGAAATCTGGCGCGACGGCTTTACCTGGGAGCAGACCTATTCCGCGGGTGAACCTACCAGCAAACTGAAGAAGGCGGGGCCGACCAAAAAACGCGGCACCAAAGTGCACTTCCTGCCCGACCGCAGCATCTTTACCGCCACCGAATACAACTACGACACGCTGGCGCAGCGCTTGCGCGAACTGGCCTTCCTGAACAAGGGCCTGCTCATCAACCTCACCGACGAGCGCGCCACGGACTCGAAGAGCGGGGAAGCCAAGCACACGGAGTTCAAGTACACCGGCGGCATTGCCGAGTTCATCAAGCATCTGAACCGGGGCAAGCAGACGCTGCACGAGAAGCCCATCTACATGGAAGCGGAGCGCGACGCTGTGGGCATGGAGATCGGACTGCAGTACAACGACGGGTACTCGGAAAGCGTTTTCAGTTTCGCCAACAACATCAACACGGTGGACGGCGGCTCGCACCTTTCCGGGTTCCGCACTTCGCTCACCCGCACCATCAACTACGCCGGACAGCAGATGGGCCTGTTCAAAGACGTCAAGGAAAACCTGACCGGCGACGATGTCCGCGAAGGACTGGTAGCGGTGATCAGCGTGAAGCTGTCGCAGCCGCAGTTTGAAGGGCAGACCAAAGGCAAGCTCAACTCCGATATCGCCGGCATCGTACAGGCGTTCGTCAACGAGAAGCTGGGCGCATTTTTCGAGCAGAACACTACCGTCGCCCGCAAAATCATCAACAAAGCGGTAGACGCGGCGCGAGCACGGGAAGCGGCCCGCAAGGCGCGCGATCTGACCCGGCGCAAAGGCGCGCTGGATGGCGGCGGCCTGCCCGGCAAGCTGGCCGACTGTTCCGAGCGCATGCCGGAACGCTGCGAACTGTTCTTGGTCGAAGGCGAATCCGCCGGCGGCACCGCCAAACAAGGCCGCGACCGGCGCTTTCAGGCCATCCTGCCGCTGAAGGGAAAAATTCTCAACGTCGAAAAGGCGCGCTACGACAAGATGCTGGCGCACGAAGAAATTCGTGCCATGATCACCGCGCTGGGCACGGGGATTTCCAAGGAAGATTTCGATCCCGCCAAGTTGCGCTACGGCAAGATTATTCTGATGACCGACGCCGACGTGGATGGTTCGCACATCCGCACCCTGCTACTCACGTTTTTCTTCCGCCACATGCAGGACCTGATCAAGCGGGGCAACATTTACATCGCCCAGCCGCCGCTCTACTCCATCAAGAAGGGCAAGTCGCAGCAATACATCAAAGACGACCGCGAGTTTGTGAAGGTGATGGTGAAGCGCGCCGCCGATGGCCTGGTCATCCGCTACGGCGAAGGCGCCGCCAAGATTGACGGAGCCAGCCTGGCCCGCTTCATGACCGTGCTCAACGAGTACCTGGGTTTCTTTGACAAAGTGGGCAAGCGGTTGCGCGACGACCGGGTCACGTCGCTGTTGCCAAGACTCGATTTTGCCAAGCGCGCCGATTTTGAAGGCGACAAGCAGACGCCGCCAAAGAAAATCGAGAAGCTGGAAAAAGAACTGAAGCGCCTGCAAAAGGAATGCGCCTTCAAGAGCGTGGACACCCGTTTCGACGAAGAGCACAACCTGTGGGAAGCCGTCTTCGTCAACCATCAAGGTGCGGAACACGTCATCAATTGGGAACTGGCTTCCAGCGCCGCGTGCCGGCAGATGCTGTCCAAATTCAAGCTGATTGAAGACAACCTGGAGCCGCCGTTCGTGGTTGAGCACACGAGCAAGACGGCGAGCGCTGCCAATGGTGGCGAAGAGTTAAGCGACGCCGAACGCGCCGAAGTGGAAAAGGCGGAGAAAAAAACCGGCAAGACCAAGCGCGCCACCGCCGAACGCGAAGCGGTGGAGAAATCCACGCCGCGTGAGCTGCTTGATTATGTGCTGGCCGAAGGCCGCAAAGACTACATCGTGCAGCGCTACAAGGGCTTGGGCGAAATGACCGCCGAACAACTGTGGGAGACAACCATGAATCCCGAGACGCGCACGTTGCTCTCGGTGAAGTTGGAAGACCTCGCCGAGTGCGAAACCATCTTCACCACGCTGATGGGCGAAGACGTGGAAGCGCGCCGCAAGTTCATTGAAGAAAACGCGCTCGACGTGAAGAACCTGGACATCTGATCGGGCCCATCGGCAAGAGCTTCGCCACAGATTTGCGCGGATGAACACGGATTTTCCTGGAAGCGCATTTCTTTTCTGGATTGATCGGTGCCCTTCTATGAAATCCGTGGCTATTGCTTTGGGTCCCCCACTCGCCCCTGCGCCTCCGTGGTGAAGGGGTTGGCGAGCATCGCTTCCGGGTTTTCCCCGCGGAATACCCGCCCAATGCCACGCACGATGCGGCGTAAGGGAAGCTGGCTTTTCGCATCCGCCAAAAAAATCTCTCCCCTTCGCGTGGAGCGGTAGTACCAGCGTTTTAGAAACGCCAGATGCTCCATGGTTTCCATCGCGCTGAGAGGTTTTACCGCGGGTGCCGCAAGCAGGCAGGCTTGCACGCGTGCTTCCATGGATTGAGATTTCGCATGCTCGGCCGCCTGAATGGGGAAATGCAGCGGCGCTGAAAGTTGTGCCGCCTGCAGGCGAAACAAGGTTACGCAGCCCGGCTCCGCCGACGTCTGCACAATCAGCCCACTCAACTGGTCCAGCCGCCGCACCAATTCCGGCAACAGACCGGTCACCGGCTTAAGCTTTTCGAAACGCGTGTGGAGTGCCGCGGCCGACTCGAACTCGAGATTGGCCGAGGCAGCGTCACGCGCCTGCGCAATCTCACGCACCAGCGACTCACCGCCGCTCTCGAGATAGGACTGCACCCGCGCGACTTCGTTGCGATATTCATCATCGGTGCAGCCCTTGAAGCACGGGGCCAGGCACATTTTCATTTCCGAATAGACGCAGCCCGGAAATTTCGGGTCCGGATGAAGGTCTTCGACGCAGCGCCGCATCTTGAAGAAATCGAGAGAGTCATTGAGAAACTTTTCCGCTGCGGTGCGCGTGGCAAAGGGCCCGTAGTAGAGGGAACGGCTGCGCGCCCGGCCGAGCCGCGTGGTGATGGTGGCCCGGGGATAATCGTTTTCCAGATGCAGCTTGACCAGCGGCGCTGGGCGAAAACGCAGGCGCGCAGCGTAAGTCTTCGGGAACGACAGGCGCAGCAATCGGTAAAGCAAAAGTCCGGACTCGAAGTCTGAGCCGGTGGGCGAGTATTCGATCCAGCGCACGCGCTGACGCAAATTGAGGCGACGGGTGCGCTCGGCGGGCGCGCTCAGGAGCCGCTGCAGGCGTCGCCTCAGGTTCGCCGTCTTGCTGATGTAGGGCTCGGAATCCGCATCCCCTCCGCGCAGCAGGAATACTGCCGGCGCCGCCGGCAGCGCAGCGAAGAGATCAGAGTCCCGTTCCGGAATGAATTCCAGCCGCTGCATCAGCACGGGAAGATTCTAGTGCGCGGGTGCCGAAAAGCCATAAGGATCATGGCCACGGATTACACGGATGAGCACGGATTCAGGCGAGGCGTTCGCAGCACAGGATGATGGGAGGAGAGGCGCAAATCTCAAAACGCAGAGGGCGCGGAGGAGGCGCAGAGAACGCGGAGAAAGCTTTAACCACAAAGGGCGCAAAGGTACACGAAGGCTATTTGGCAACGGATCACTCGGATGAGCCACAGATTTGTTTTTTCTTGATTGATCTATGGAAACCGCCGCCATTCGCCGCCGCTGGAAGAAAAACCATGGAGCCAAACCCCAAGGCCACAGATGGCGCAAGCGGGCACGGATTTACCTCAATTCATCTTGTCTTGAATTGATCCGTGAAAATCCGTGTGATCCGTGGCCTCACAAAGGTGAAAGGAAGTTAGAATCGCGGTGTGTCTTTTGAATTCCGCATTGCCGCCACATCCGGCGCGGCCCGCCGCGGACGCCTGATTACGCCCCATGGCGCCATCGAATCGCCGGTGTTCATGCCCGTGGGCACGGTCGCCACAGTCAAAGCGGTGCCGCAGGAGATTCTCGAGGAACTGGGCGCAGAGATCATCCTCGCCAACACCTATCATCTTTATCTTCGGCCGGGAAGCGAGCTGATTCGCCAGCTTGGCGGCCTGCACCGGTTCATGGCCTGGCCGCGGGCGATGCTCACGGATTCCGGCGGGTTTCAAGTGTTCAGCCTGAATGACCTGCGCCAGGTCAGCGAGGAGGGGGTGACGTTCCGCTCGCACCTGGACGGCGCCTCCCATTTTTTCAGCCCGGAAAAGTCGATGGAAGTGCAGATCGCGTTGGGTGCGGACATCATCATGGCGTTTGACGAGTGCACGGAATACCCCGCGGATGCACGCCGTGCGCGCGAATCCATGGAGTTGACCCTGCGCTGGGCGGAGCGCAGCAAACGATATTTCGAAGCGCACCAGCGGGAAGTGCCGTGGGGAAAAGATGAAGATCCGCAGGCGCAGTCTACGCAGGCGTTGTTTGGCATCGTGCAGGGGGGGATGGATTTGGCACTGCGCAAGGAGTCGGCGCAACGAACAGTGGAAATTGGGTTTCCGGGTTATGCCATTGGCGGGCTGAGCGTGGGCGAGCCGCGCACGCTCACGCGTGAGGTGGTTGAGGCCACGCTCGAGTATTTGCCCAAAGACAAGCCGCGTTACCTCATGGGGGTGGGCCGGCCGGAGGAAATTGTGGAATACGCAGCTCTGGGCATTGACATGATGGACTGCGTGCTGCCCACGCGCGCCGCTCGCCACGGCCTGCTGTACACCTCGGCGGGTGAGGTGTCCATCAAGCAGGCGCGCTACGCCCAGGACGAGGGCCCACTCGATCCGAGTTGCTCTTGCCGAGTCTGCCGGCGGTATTCGCGGGCCTACCTGCGCCATCTGTATGCCGCCAACGAGTTGTTGGCGCAGGTCTTGAACAGCATCCACAATCTGAGCTTCTACCTTGACACGATGGTCAGCTTGCGGCAATCTATATCACTTGGGGATATGCCCCGGTTTCTTTCTGGTCTCCAGCCCCGAAGGAAAGCTTAGCATTCCCGGTGCGTACCCTAGCTGAAGGAAGATCCAGCCCAAAGGAACCCGTTAGCCCGCAGTGCCGTGCGGGCAAGCCCCCGATCCCATGAGCCCCGAGCCGTGGTTATGGATGAAGCAGAGCACCGTTGCCGCCGCCCTGGCGTGGCAGCAGGGGTCCGGGTCGACCTGGGTCATGTTGTGGCCGCTGGTACTGATTTTTGCCGTTTTTTATTTCCTGCTGATCCGGCCGCAGCAGAGCCGCCAGAAGAAGTGGCAGGAGATGCTGGGGGCGCTCAAGACGGGCGACCGCATTGTGACCGGCGGCGGCATTCGCGGGACCATCATGTCCATCAAGGAAGACGCCCTCATCGTGCGCGTCGCTCCGGACAATTTGAAGCTGGAAGTCATGCGTTCCTCGGTGGTCACGGTGACCACGGCGGACGAGAAGTGAGCAGCGCAATTCTAGAGACGTCATGAACAAGAATTTCACCTGGAAACTCGGACTGATCGTCGGCCTTCTGCTTTTCTTCCTGTACGGGATAGTGGGCGTGCCGCAGACGTGGAGCGGGAGCGGGCTGGTAGCGGCCATGCAGGGCCGTGTCCACCTGGGCTTGGACTTGAAGGGCGGCACCCACCTGATTTTGCAGGTGGTGGTGAACGAAGCGGTGGGCGCCGATGCCGATCGAGCCATCGAGCGCATGAAAGAAGACCTGCGCGCCCGCAAGATCAGCTATGCCGATCTCAGCAAACCCGATCCGCAGAACGCTCCAGACAGAATCGTGCTCAAAGGTGTGCCGCCCGAGGCCATCCCGGACCTGCGTGCTCTCATCACCGACCGGTTACCCGAGTTTGACGCTGTGCCGGGCGCAGACAATTCCTGGACGCTGGTCATGAAGTCGGCGCAGGCCGAGGCGCTAAAGAAGCGGGCGGTGGAGCAGGCGATCGAGACCATCCGCAACCGCATTGACAAGCTCGGCGTCAGCGAACCCATTATTCAGGAACACGGCCTCGGCCAATATCAGATTCTCGTGCAGCTTCCTGGGGTGGATGATCCCGGGCGGGTGAAAGAGATCATGCAGTCGACGGCCATGCTGGAAATCCGGCAGTCGCTGGGCGGGCCGTATTCGAGCGAACAAGCGGCCTATCAGGCGCTGCCGACCTTTCCGAATGGTGTGGTGATGAAGGGCCGCAGTATTACCACGACCGAGAGCGGCGAATCTACCGAGTCGTATTACGTG
>JBGQDM010000121.1:0-8397 GCA_041495845.1 Terriglobia bacterium
ATGACCAAGCGCAAATCCAAAGGCGCGTACATGATTTCGGCGGTCGCCGAAATGTACGGCATTCACCCCCAGACGCTGCGGCTCTACGAGCGCGAAGGCCTGCTGAAACCCTCGCGCACCGAAGGCAACACACGTCTTTACACCGACGAGGACCTACAGCGGCTCGAATTCGTTCTTTCGCTGGCGCGTGATCTTGGCGTCAACATTGCCGGCATGGCCATCATTCTCCAGATGCGCGAACGCATGGAGGAAATGCAGCGGCAGATCCAGGAATTTGTGCAGTACATCCAGAAAGAAGTGCTGATCCGTGCGACTGCAGCCGCCGACCCTTCGAAGGGCGCGCTGGTGCCGGTTCGCCGGCCGGTGGTCGTGCCGCCCGCAAAGAGAAAATAGCGGACGTCCAAGGCACCGCTTCGTTCGCCGCCTACACCAGCTTCGCCTTCGACAACGGCATCTCCCGCACGCGTTTCCCCGTGGCGGCAAAAACGGCGTTATACAGCGCGGGCGCGAAGGGCGGTACGCCCGGTTCACCCACTCCCGCGGGCGGCGCCTCACTGGCCACAATCTGCACATCGACGTGTCGGGGAGCGCGGTTCATCCGCGTGACCCGATAGTCGCCGAAATTGCTCTGATTGATGACTCCGTTCGTCGCCGTGATCTCGCTGAATAAAGCCAGGCTCGTGCCGAAGACGGCCGCTCCCTCGAACTGGTTGCGCACGTTATCCGGGCTGACCACGGTGCCGGCATCCACCGCCGTCCACACGTGCGGGATCTGTACCTGACCCCGGCTGTCCACTTCCACTTCGACCACCGTAGCCACATAAGTTAAAAAGCTGCGGTGTGCCGCAATGCCCAGCCCGCGGCCTTTTCCCAGCGGGCGTTTCCCCCAGCCGGATTTTTCTGCGGCCATCTCAATCACGCGGCGCAAACGCGCGGTGTCGTAGGGATACTGATCGGTGCTGGCGCCATAGTTCTTGAACTGGCTGCCCGTAAAATCGATCTTGCGGTCCGGACCCACCAGGCTCAGCAGGTATTGCACCTGATCTTTTCCCGCGGCATGCGCCAGTTCGCCCGCAAACGATTGCACCGCAAACGCGTGATACACGTTGGCCACGCTGCGCAACCAGCCAATGCGCACATGGAAATCTGCCGGACCATTTTCCGCCCGGTGATTGGGAATGCTGAACGGCACATCGGCCCAACCCAGATCCATTTCGCCGTCGCCATACCGCGACCCCTCGGTAAAGGTGGAGTCGATGGGCGGGAAGGTCGAGCGCTGCAGCCACGCTGTCGGTTTGCCGTCGGCACCCAGCGCCGCTTTCAGATACATGGCGGCGACAGAGTGGTAGAAGTCGAAGCGGATATCATCTTCGCGAGTCCACACCACCTTCACCGGCTTGCCCAGTTTCTTGGAAAGCACAGCCGCTTCCGCCACCTGGTCGGGCTTTGATTTGCGTCCGAACCCTCCGCCCAGCAGCGTGACATGGCAGGTCACGTCTTCCTTCTTGATTCCCAAAACCGAGGAAACTGTATTCTGGACTTCCTGAGGGTTCTGCGTTGGAGCCCAGCAGGTGACCTTGCCATCGCGAAAATCGGCCACGGCCACGGGCGGTTCCATCGATGCGTGCGCCAGATGCGGCGCATAGTAATCAGCCTCCACGATTTTTCCGCCCTTGGCGAAGGCGGCGTCCACGTCGCCGATGTTGCGGAAGACTTTTCCCGGCTGT
The DNA here is from genome assembly GCA_041495845.1 of Terriglobia bacterium. Classification (GTDB taxonomy): domain Bacteria; phylum Acidobacteriota; class Terriglobia; order Terriglobales; family Acidobacteriaceae; genus JBGQDM01. The sequence continues at coordinate 1,728 of JBGQDM010000121.1, forward strand.
CGCGAAGTTTCGGCCAGTGTCTTGCGGTAGGTGTCACTGTTGTAGACGGCGTGGGAACCATTGTCCCAGTTGATTTTCAGCTTGCTGCGCCCTTGGAATGCCGCCCATGTGTGATTCGCGATCACCGCCACCCCGCCGAGCGGTTGGAACTGGTGCGGCGGCTTGAAGGTGTCAAGCGCGACCGTCTGCGCCACGCCGGCAACTTTCAGAGTTTCCTTGTCGTCGTAGGACTTGATCGTGCCGCCGAGCACCGGAGGATGCTCAATCGACGCGTAGACCATGCCATCAACTTTTGCGTCCATGCCAAACGTCGCTTTGCCCGTCACAATTTCGGGGAGATCGTACAGGCCGGTATTTTCCTTGCCGATATAACGCCAGGCAGAGCGCGGGTTCAGCTTCAATTCTTCGCGCTTCGGAACCGGCTGGTTCGCAGCTGCGGCGGCCAGTTCGCCGAATCCGAGTTTGCGACCGGATCCATGATGCGTGACGAAGTGGGCCTCGCTGACCGTGCATTCCGCCGGCGGTACGTTCCACTGGGCAGCCGCGGCGCGAATCAGCATCAAGCGGCCAGCAGCGCCTGTCTCCCGCATCAACTCGAAGCCGTCGCGCACCGAGTGCGAGCCGTCCGTGTCCTGGTCACCATAGCGTGGATCGCCAAGCGCTTGCTCGACTTTCACGCGTTTCCAATCGGCGCCCAGCTCATCCGCCAGCACCAGCGGCAAAGCCGTGCGGCTGCCGCATCCCATCTCCGAGCGGTGCGCAACAATGGTGATGGTCCCATCGGCAGCCATGGACATCCACAACATCGGTTGCAGCCCCGCCGCTACTTCATCTTCCGCAGCCCACAGGGCTTCGGGAACAAGTTGAACGCCCAGCACGAACACTCCGCTGGCCAACGTGCCCTGCAGGAATCCGCGACGGCTCAGGTTGCTGATGATCTTCATGCCATCTCCTTCGCGGCCTGGTGGATGGCCGCCCGAATCCGCTGGTAGGTGCCGCAACGGCAGATGTTTCCAGACATGGCTGTGTCGATCTGCGCGTCGCTCGGCTGCTTGCTTTCCTTCAGCAATGAGATGGCCTGCATGATCTGGCCAGTCTGGCAGTAGCCACATTGCGGAACTTTGATCTCCATCCATGCTTTCTGCACCGGGTGCACCGCGGGCACGCCTTCGATGGTGGTAATCTCCGCCCCGCTAAGTTCTTTCATCGGCGTGCTGCAGGAGCGCACTGCCTTGCCGTTCTGGTGCACGGTGCAGGCGCCGCATAACGACGCGCCGCAACCATACTTCGTGCCTGTCAGCCCCAGCCCATCCCGCAGGTACCACAACAACGGCATCTCGGGATCGCCGTCAAATGTCGTCTCGGTTCCGTTTACCTTCAAGCGGATCATCGCTTCTCCCTGTGCTGCGGATGGAGTGCAGATTGTCGCACCCATACTAGTAAAAGATGACGAGATCGGAAAGTGGAAAGCGCAAAGGCCGCCGTTTCCCGCGTATCATGAAAAACGCTGCAGGACGCAAGCCCGGCTCGTTCGCCGCAACCAGACCATGCTGCCGTTCAAAATTGTCTACAGCCCCGACTACTACCTGCCCATCGGGACGCATGTCTTCCCGGCGGAGAAATACCGGCGAGTCTACGAACATCTCCTCGCCACCGGCGCAGCCGAGGCGGCCGACTTCCTCGAACCCCAACCTGCCAGCGATGATGACGTGCTCCTGGTCCATACACCCGCCTACGTGCACAAGTTGAAAACCGGCACGCTTTCGCCTCCGGAAGAAATGCAGATGGAAATTCCGTACTCGCCGGAGCTCGTTCGCGCTTTCTGGCTGGCGGCAGGCGGTTCCATTCTCGCCGCGCAAAAAGCTCTCGACGACGGCATCGGCTTCAACATCGGCGGCGGCTTCCATCACGCCTTCCCCGACCACGGCGAGGGTTTCTGCATGATTCATGATGTCGCCGTAGCCATCCGACGCCTGCAACGCGATGGCAAGCTTCGTCGCGTCATGACGGTGGACTGCGACGTGCACCAGGGCAACGGCACCGCCTCGATTTTTGCGGGAGCGCGCACCCCGACGAGACCATTGCCTTCCGCGACTGTGCCCCTGACCGCGCCCAAAGCCCAGGCGCAGGTCCGCCACGCCCACGATGGCGACGTCTTTACCATCTCCCTCCACCAGCACAACAACTACCCGGTGTGGAAGCCGCCATCCTCGATTGATGTGGACCTGCCGGATGACATTGGCGACGAAGACTATCTCGCCTGGCTCGACAATGCGCTTAGCTCCGGCCTGCGCAATTTTTCGCCGGAACTCATCTGTTACATCGCCGGCGCTGATCCCTATCGCGACGACCAGCTCGGCGGCCTGGCGCTGACCATCGACGGCCTAAAACGCCGCGATGAGTTTGTCTTCCGCGTGGCCCGTGCCCGCAACATCCCGGTGATGATCACACTCGCCGGCGGATACGCCCGCCAGCTAGAGGACACGGTTACGATCCACTGCAACACCTTGATCGCGGCGAAGGAAGCGCTCAGCTAGGAGCAGTCAGCTATCAGCTATCAGCTATCAGCTTTCAGTCCTCAGTGCAGGTCCGGCGCACCTTGCACTGCTAAAATGCTCACAGCCCCATGTTTGAGAACTTAACTGAAAAGCTGCAACGTGCCTTCAAGAATCTGCGCGGACAGGGCACGCTCAACGAAGAGAACATGCAGGAAGCCCTGCGTGAGATCCGCCTCGCCCTGCTGGAAGCCGACGTCAACTTGAAAGTGGTCAAGCAGCTGATTGACCAGATCCAGGTGAAGGCCGTCGGACAACAAGTGGCCACCGCGCTCGCCCCCGGCGAGCAGGTCATCAAGATCATGCGCGACGAACTGGTGGAGATTCTGGGCCGCGATACCGCGCGCATCAAGTTCGCCTCGCAGCCGCCGACGGTCGTGCTCATGGCTGGCCTGCAAGGCTCCGGCAAGACCACCACTTCCGGCAAGCTGGCCAACTGGTTCAAGAACGGGGGCCATCACCCGCTGCTGGTTTCCGTGGACGTGTACCGTCCAGCAGCGCGCGAGCAATTGAAAATTGTGGCGCAAGCCATCCAGGCGCACATCTACGAAGGCGAAGTTACGGAATCGAACACCGCCACCGTCGAACGGCTGGCGAAAGAAGCGCGCCGCGAGGCCTTCAACACCGGCTGCGACGTGCTCATTGTGGACACCGCCGGCCGCCTGCACATTGACGAGCAACTGATGGACGAAATGCAGTTACTCAAGAAGCTGCTCAATCCGCAGGAAATTCTCTTCGTCGCCGACGCCATGACCGGACAGGACGCAGTCAACTCCGCCGCCGAGTTCCACAAGAAACTGGCACTCACGGGCGTAGTGCTCACCAAAATGGATGGTGACGCGCGTGGCGGCGCGGCGCTCTCCATCCGCAGCGTTACCGGTCAGCCCATCAAGTTCATTGGTGTCGGCGAAAAATACGACGCGCTGGAACCGTTCCATCCCGACCGCATCGTCGGCCGCATCCTCGGCATGGGCGACATCCTCTCACTCATCGAAAAAGCCGACCAGAAAATTGACAAACAGAAAGCCACGGAACTCGCCACCAAAGCGCTCAGCGGCGACGGTTTCAGCCTGGGAGATTTCCGCGAACAGTTGCGCCAGGTGAAAAAGATGGGCTCACTGCAGAGCCTGATCGGCATGCTGCCCAGCGTGGGCCCGTTCGCCGGCATGCAAAAGGCGGCGGGCAACGTGGACGAAAAACAAATCACCCGCGTGGAGGCCATCATCAACTCCATGACCGTCTATGAGCGCGACCATCACGAGGTCATCAACGGCAACCGGCGCAAGCGCATCGCTCGCGGCTCCGGCACCACCGTACAGGAAGTGAACAACCTGCTCCGCCAGTATGCGCAAATGAAAAAGATGTTCAAACAGATGGGTAAAGGAAGTTTTGCGCGCCGCCTCGCGGGCATGAAAATGCCAGGAATGTAGGACGGAAAGACACGAAACAGTTGCGGCGTGTTGTTCTGTTGGGCAGAGATTTCCTCTGTCGAAGCCGAATTTGCCTCCCCCGCCAAACACGCGGACGTGTAAACTCCGAATTTGTTGGGTTTCGCAAGAATCACTCGTGAGGTGTCCTGTGAAAAAGTTTTCCGGCGCATTTCTGGTGCTGTGCGTTGCCTTGGCGATGGTGTGTGCTCCGTCGATTCCCGCGTGTGCGCAAGCCGCTCCCACATCCGGCCCGCGCGCTGAGTTTCTGACGGAAATGAAAGTGGAGCAGGACAAGTTTTTCAGCCTGGCCGAAGCTCTGCCTGCCGAGAAGTACACCTGGCGACCCGGGGAAGGGGTACGGTCGGTCAGCGAAGTTTTTCTGCATGTGGCAGCCGCCAACTACAATCTGCCCAAACTGATTGGCACGCCGCCGCCGGATGGATTCAAGGCGCAGGGCTTCGACAAGTCCACCACCGACAAGGCCAAGGTCATCAGCACGCTGAAAGATTCTTTCGAGCACGTGCGCCAGGCGGTGGCCAAAATGCCGGACGCTGATCTGGACAAACAGCTCGACTGGTTCGGCGGCAAGAATACGCAGCGCGGGATTCTGCTCTTCATGATGCGCCACATGTCCGAACATCTCGGCCAGTCCATTGCTTACGCCCGGATGAACGGCATCACGCCTCCGTGGACGGAAGAGGCGCAGCGCGAGCAAAAGAAAGCCGCCGAGAAGCCGAAATCATAGGCTTCAGCCGCGTAGCCTGACGCGACCAGCGCCTGTAGACTTGTCGTCATGAAATGGCGCTCCCTCGAGGAATCTCTGCCCACGCACGACCGTCGCCCCCTGCGCGAGCAGTTTGCCGAACGCAAGGCGCTGATTGAGAAGTTGGTGCCAGCGGCCACGCTGGCGGTGCACGCGCGCGCGATCGAGCAATTGCGCCAGTCGGGCATGGTAGAGCGCTCGATGCAGCCGGGAGCGACCGCGCCCGCGTTTGAACTTCCCGACCATGATGGCAAGCCAGTGTCGTCCGCACAACTTCTGGAGCGGGGCCGCCTCGTCGTCTCCTTCTTTCGCGGCCGCTGGGACCCATTCTGCTGCGGTCAGATGGAAGCGCTCAACGAATTCCTGTCGGATTTCGAGAGACAGGGCGCTGCGCTCGTGGCCATCTCCCCGCAGACTGTGAAGCACACTTACTTCATGCGCGACCAGCACCAACTGCGCTTCCCGCTGCTCAGCGACGCGGGCAATCAGGTGGCGCGGAAGTTTGGCCTTGTCTATCGCGTCACGCCGGAGCAGGAGGAAATCTATCGTCGGGTGTTCATCAACCTGCCCAACACTAACGGCGACCAGAGCTGGGAGCTGCCGATTCCGGCTACCTACATCCTCGACCGCGACACCACGGTTGTCTACGCCTCGGCCAATCCCGACTACAGCGAACGCCCGGAACCAGCGGAAATTCTCCTTCAGCTCTCAGCCTAAGAGCTAGAAGCTAGCCGCCCCTTGCAACCTCCCGCAAGCTACGGCATAATAAGAGTTTGTCTCAACCTCGCCGGGACCTCCGGTAACGAAGGATACTGCTTTTGTGCTAATGATCCGTCTGGCGCGCTTCGGTGCGCGCAAACAACCGTATTACCGCATTGTCGTGATTGAAAAGGATCGGGCTCGCAACGGCCGTCCGGTGGAGGTGGTGGGTACCTACAACCCGCGCACCGATCCGCCTTCCATCGAACTGAAGCGCGACCGGGTGGACCACTGGGTGTCGAAGGGCGCCAAACTGTCGGAACGGGTGGGCAAGATTGTGCAGCATGCCCCCGCCGCCGCGGTCGCCGCTCCCGCAGCTTAACCCGCCGCTACGATTCCACGCTGGAGGAGACTGGCATGAGCGAAGCGCACACGAATGCACGGGCGCTGATCGAGCAGATTGCGCGCGGGCTGGTGGATGCGCCCGACCAGGTGCGGGTCGAGTCCTTTGCCGAAGACGGGGTGACCGTCCTCGAGCTTGAAGTCGCCGAGACCGACATGGGCAAAGTGATCGGGCGGCATGGACGCACCGCCAAAGCCCTGCGCACGCTGCTCGACGCCGTGGGCACGGTCGAGGACCGCGATTACGATCTGGAGATTCTGGAATAAGCAGCGAGTTCATCACCATCGCACGCGTGCTCAAGCCGCAAGGGCGGCGTGGCGAAGTTGCGGTGGAACTGCACACCAGCTTTCCGGAAAGATTTGTAGCGGGGCTGAAGCTGCAGGCGCTGGCGGCGGATGGCAAGCGGCGCGAGTTGCAGATTGAAGATGTGTGGCCGCACAAGGGCCGCATGGTTTTGAAGTTTGCCGGCGTGGACTCGATCGACGACGCGGGCACGCTGGCGGGATGCGAACTGCAGGTCTCGCTGGCCGAGCGCGTGGTTATCGAACCGGGCGGCGTGTACGTGAGCGATTTGGTCGGTTGCACGGTGTGCGATCGCGGTCGCGAGATCGGCAAAGTGACTGGCGTACAGTTCGGCGCCGGGGAAGCGCCGCTGCTGGTGGTGCGGGGCAAGAGCAGGGAACACCTGCTGCCGCTGGCGCAGGAGTTTTTGGAAGCGCTCGACGTAGCGGGTCGCCAGGTGCGCATGCGATTGCCCGAGGGTTTGCTGGAAGTGGACGCGCCCTTGAGCAAGGAAGACAAGCGGCAGATGAAGCCGGAG
>JBGQDM010000122.1:0-8380 GCA_041495845.1 Terriglobia bacterium
GGAATCGCACCGCCGCTGGTGATGGCGGCCAGGCGGCTGCCACGGCGCGCGCGCAATCTGTGGTTCACTTTGTCGCGGTGCAGATACGCCCCATAGCGGCCGCGGCGGGCGGCGATTCCTTCGGTCAGCATTTCCAAAATCGCTTCGAAAGTCTGGCGGGAGAGTTCGCGATACGGATAGGCGCCACGCACGAGCGCGTAAAGATCGTCTTCGTTCCAGCTGGCGGTATCTTCCGTGCCATCCATCCCGGCCGCAGCGGCCGGTGCGCTTCCATGATCCGCCGAAGCATGATCCGCCGAAGCGCAGGTAGCGACAATCTGCTGCGCCAGGATGTCGAGCGGGGCGTCAGGAATGTGCAGGCGGTCGAGTTCGCCGTGGCGGATGGCGCGGACCAGCGCCGCACACTCGATGAGATCGTCACGGGTGGTGGCGAACAGGCGTCCTTTGGGAATCGCTCCCAACCAGTGGCCAGAGCGGCCCACGCGTTGCAACGCGACCGCGATGGAGCGCGGCGTCCCAATCTGGCAGACGAGGTCAACGGTGCCGATGTCAATGCCGAGCTCAAGCGACGCCGTGGCCACCAACGCCTTGACTTGACCGTCCTTGAGTTTTTTCTCAGCGGCCAGTCGCAGTTTGCGGGACAAGCTGCCGTGGTGTGCCGCCACCGCCTCCGCGCCCATGCGCTCGGCCAGGCGATGCGCCACGCGCTCCGCCAACCGTCGTGTATTGACGAAGATCAGTGTAGAGCGGTGTTCTTCCGCCAGTTCCGCCAGCCGGGCGTAGATTTCGTCCCAGTGCGCATTGGAACTGATGGGGCCGAGCGGGCTGCCGGGCACCTCGACCGCAAGGTCGAGTTGGCGCCGGTGGCCGATGTCAACCAATGCCGGTGGCCGGCGGCCACTGCCCACCAGAAACTGCGCCACTTCTTCGATCGGCTTCTGCGTGGCGGAAAGGCCGATGCGGACAGGTGCGCGCCCGATCAACGCTTCCAAGCGTTCTAGGGAAAGGCTGAGATGAGCGCCGCGCTTGTCATCCGCCAGCGCGTGGATTTCGTCCACAATCACCGTTTCCACGTGGCGCAAGATGTGGCGGCTCTTTTCCGCGGTCAGCAGGATGTAGAGCGATTCGGGCGTAGTCACGAGAATGTGCGGCGGGCGGCGCAACATGGCACGACGCTCGGACGCGGGCGTGTCGCCGGTGCGCACCGCGGTGCGGATTTCCGGCATGAGCAGGCCGCGCTCGGCGGCGAGCTGCAGGATTTCGCCCAGCGGAACTTCCAGGTTTTTCTGAATATCGTTGCCCAGCGCCTTGAGCGGTGAGACGTAGAGCACCTGGGTCTGGTCGCGCAGATCTCCAGCGAGCGCCTGGCGGATCAGTTGATCAATGCAAGCGAGAAACGCTGCCAGTGTCTTGCCCGAGCCGGTAGGCGCGGAAATCAAAGTATTGTGGCCGGCAAGAATGTGCGGCCAGCCCTGCTGTTGCGGCTCGGTAGGCTGTCCCAACCGCCGCTCGAACCACTCCCGCACCAGGGGATGGGCCCACGCCAGAGAGGTGGCCGGAGAAGACATTTCCAGATTCTAACCGGAGAACCGACTTTCGCAAAACGTTCGCTTCTGTGGGAAGATTTGAAAGAAGGAGTGAGTGAGTGTATATTAGTCAAATGATCATCGCGGACTCCATTTGGCTGGCCACTGCGCTGTTGCATCGGCAGAGTAAGCAAGCGCCGGACTTCGCGGTGCAGGAGATCATCGAGAAGGTGTTAGCAGAGAATCTGGTCAACGGTTTTCGGCCCGGGCTTCAGGTGTATGCCTCCAAGCACTGCGTGGCCAACAAGTCTCCCAACCCGGGGCGTTATCGAATGCTCTTCGAGACCGGGCGCGGACGGCGGCGTCTGTTTTGTGAAGGTGATCCGTTTCACGCCAGCCGGCAGGGTGGAAAGATCCGTCCCGAGAAGAACGAGTTGCCCACGCAATACCAGCCGGTGGTGGATTGGTACGACGCGGTTTACGCCAAGCGAACCCATGGGGATGCCGCGACAGTGGGAGGGAGAGTCCGCGAAACCACACATCCAGTATTGGGCGAAGGTGAGCTTGGCTCGGAAACGGCGTGGGTCAGCGCCGCGGGAGCTTTTGTAATTCCTGAAAATCTGAGGCGAGAGCTAGGGATCATGGAAGGCACGCGGCTCGGCATCCATCGCGAGGAGAACCGCCTCGTGCTCGAGCCGGTCACCGAGGGCTTCATCCGGAGTTTGCGCGGCTCTGCCAAGGGCGGAACGTCGCTGGTCAAAGCGCGTGAACGCCAGCACCGGATGGAAAAGTGATCCGGGCTTATGTCCTGGACGCCAACGCATTGCTCGACTTTGTGGAGGCTGGCCCGGGATCGAAGAAGGTGGAGCACTTGCTGCAGCAGGCGCTGCGGCAGCAGGTTTTGCTTCTGGTTTCAACCGCCAACTGGGGAGAGGTCTTTTATCTCCTGTGGCGGCAGCGCGGAGAAGAAAAGGCGCGAGGGACGATGGCGCGCCTGTCGCGCTTGCCGGTGGAGATTGTTCCCGTGGATTCGCGGCACGCGCTCCGGGCCGGCGAAGTCAAAGCCGTCCACCACATTCCCTACGTGGATTGTCTGGCGGCGGCGTTGGCCATACTGCGTCAGGCAGTACTGGTGACTTCAGATCGTGACTTCGAAAAGCTGGGCCACCAGTTTCCGGTGTTCTGGATTGGGCGCAAGTAGCTTTCATCTGTCCGCTATCAGCTCGCAGTTTCAGCTCGTAGCTTGCGGGATGAGAAGTCACTGAAAGCTGAGAGCTGAAAGCACTTGCAAGCTGGCGGCTGCTAAAATCTGGTCAATGTCCAAACTGCGCGCGAAGAAGATCAAGCTGTTGCTTTTCGATGTAGACGGCGTCCTCACCGATGGCAAGATATGGATTTTCCCGACTCCGGCCGGCACGCGGTCCGGTTCGCAGGAGCATGTTGCTGAGCCCGGCGGGCAGGGCGGCTTTGGTCTGCTGAGCCAGACGCTGATCGAAGCCAAGGGTTTCCACGCGCATGACGGCACTGCCATTTCGTTCCTGCGGCTGGCTGGAATCAAGACGGGCCTGATCACCAAACGCACCTCCGAAACCGTGGCGCTGCGCGCGCGCGATTTGAAAATTGACCATGTTCATCAGGGCGCCCACGACAAGCGTTCGGCGCTGGATGAGATTCTGCGGAAGGAAGGCCTGAAGCGAGAGCAAGCTGCTTTTGTCGGCGACGACGTGATTGATCTGCCCGTGATGCGGGTGTGCGGGCTGGCGATTGCCACCGCTAACGCCCGGGCCGAGGTCAAACGGGAAGCCCACTACGTCACGCCACATGCTGGCGGCGACGGCGCGGCGCGCGATGCCACGGAGTACATTCTTAAGGCGCAGGGCGTGTGGAAGCGTGTGCTGAACGAGTACATTTCAGAGCGCAGCCCGCTCCGTTGATGTTCGAGGGTTACGACATTAGTAGCGTGACCGCGTGCTCATCACCGCACCGAAATCCTTCGGGCGCCCCGTCTTGGTCGCGTTCTTCAGCGACAGGGCGGGCATTCCGCTGTGCAAATTACTGCGTGATCGCGAGGGGTCGCGACGCCATCAGCACGGTAAAGCGCGGATCCTTACGCAGTTCGGCAAACTCTTTTTCTTGGAAGACCCGGTTAATGTCTTTGTAGCCTTCTTCCATGGCCTTGCGCAGATATTCCAGCGCGCGCTCAGTTTTTCCTTGATGGGCATAGAGCCGCGCCACCACATAGAAATAGCGGGCGCGGTCCTGCGGCGACGACATTTGCGCCGAAATGCCAAAAGACGAGGTGCGCTCGAAGACTTCGGGATCCAGCTGCAGGGCATTGCCGTATGCGGTGGCCGCTTTGTCGTATTCCTGCCGCGTGAAATAAACGGTGCCGAGGTTGCTGTAGAAGGACGCCGAATCGTTGCGCAACTCGATGGCCCGGCTGTAGAGCTTTACAGCGCGGCGATAGTCTTTCTGAAAATAGTAGGAGACGCCGAGATTGTTGACAAAGTCGGCGTTCTGGCGATCGATCTTTACGGCGCGTCCAAAGCTCTTTTTGGCGTCACTGTAGCGCTGCAGGGTGAGCTCGATGATGCCGATCTTGTTGTAGACCGCGCCCGAGGGCTGTTTGGCCAGCGCGGCGCGGTAGTAGTCCAGCGCGTCGAGATAATTTTTCTCCATGCGCAGCGCATCACCGGTTTTTTCCAGGTCCTCAGCGGACAGATTGGGGGCGGGGACGGCCGTGCGGTGGAGCGGCGGGGGGCCCACCTGCACTTGGGCGGAGAGATCTTGCGCCCAGAGCGCAGATGAGCTACCCAACAGCGTGACGGCCACCACAGCATTAGCCAACCAGCGGTTCATGGGAACGGACCTCAGCAGGCAGTGTAACGCAGACTATTGCGGCGGACGGTTCGGATCTGCCGGTGGGTTGGACGGCGGAGTTCCGGACTTGTCGTCTTTGAAGCCGCCAAAAAGTTTTCCGAAGAAGCCCTTCTTCTTTGGCGCGCTCGGGGCGCCCGGGCTGGCTCCCGGCGGCGGCAGGGCGGTGTCGTGCGAGTTTCCGAAAATGCGGGAAAAGAAACCCGGCTGACCAGTCTGATCACAGGTTTCCTTGGGTTCAGTGCCTTCGATGAATGCGGCGTAGTACACGTCCGGACAGGTGGGCGTGGAGAGGCGGTTGCTGTTCTTGTCGAGCTGAACATCAACCACGCCGGGGGGCTGAGCAAAGTTGGTGAAGTTCTGATATTGCGGCAGTGCCAAGGCCCGCTTCATGAATTCCGCCCAGATGGGTGCGGCGGTCTGCGCGCCGCTGAGGTGGAGATCACTGTAGTCGTCGTATCCCACCCACACAATACACAGCAGGTTTGTGGTGTAGCCCGCGAACCAGCCGTCGTGGGAACTGCCGGTTTTCCCGGCGCCAGGCGCGGTAAATCCCCGGTTGCGCACGGCGGACGCGGTCCCCGAGTTCATCGCCCCTTCCATCATGTTGGTGATGACCGCGGCCACACGGGGATCGAGTACGGGTTTTTTCTCCGGCGTGAAATTCTCCACCACGTCGCCCTGGTTGTTGCGGATGGAGTGGATCATGACCGGAGAGGTGCGCACGCCACCGTTGGTGAAAACGGTGTACGCGGCTGCCATCTCCAGCGGCGTGGCGTCGTAAGATCCCAGTGCGATGGCCGGTGTGGCCTTGACCGAGGCAATGCCCGCGGCGCGGGCCAGGTCCGCCACTTTGTCGTAGCCCACGGTTTCCGCCAGCTTCACGGTGGCATTGTTCAGCGACATGGCCAGCGCGTAACGCGCCGTGACCTGACCGTGGTATTCCTCTTTGTAATTGCGGGGTTCGTAGATCTGATCGCCGTAGGCAAAGGTGGTCGGGGAATCTTCGATCATGCTGACCGGGGTGAGCACGTTGGCATCGCCGGTGACCGCCGTATTCACCGCTGCGGCAAAGACAAACGGCTTGAAGATGGAACCTGTAGGCCGTTTAGCCACGGCATGGTTCAGCTGACTGGCGGCGTAATTGCGTCCGCCGACCAGCGCCAGCACGTCGCCGGAGTGCGGATCGAGCACCACCATCGCCACTTGGGCCTGCGGGCCGGGCAGGACTTGATTTTCAAATTTCCCCTTGGCATTTTTCACCCGGCGCGTGCGTTGCTTGGTGACCTGCTCGTCCACCAGCTTGATGCCTTCCTCTACCGCCTGAGCGGCGGCCTTCTGCAGGTCGGGATCAATCGTGGTGTAGATGTGCAGGGCCTGCTCGTTGAGGTCGTGATCAGCGTATTTCGTGAGCAGCGTTTCGCGCACCAGGTCGACGAAATAAGGAGCGTCGCTGGCCTCCACGTTGGGGGGCGCCAGCTTCAGGGGGGTGGCTTTGGCTTTCTCCGCCTCAGCGCGGGGGATGGCATGGGTTTCCACCATCGACTCGATCACCAGGTTGCGCCGCTCCAGCGCTCGCTCCGGATGCCGGTAGGGCGAGAGCGCGCTCGGAGCTTGAATCAGCCCAGCCAGCAACGCTGCTTCCGGCAGGCTGACGTCCTTGAGGTCCTTGTTGAAGTAGGCGCGCGCCCCTTCGGCAATTCCGCTGATGGTGAACGAGCCGCGCTGTCCCATGTCCACCCGGTTGGCATAGAGCTCGAAAATCTGCTCTTTATTGAATTTCTTTTCCAACTCGACGGCGATCAACATCTCCGTCAGTTTGCGTTTGGCCGTCTTTTCCGGAGTGAGAAAGAAAGCACGCGAGAGCTGCATGGTAATGGTGGATCCGCCCTGCCGGTGTCCGGAATGGGTAACATCAATCCAGGCCGCTTCCAGCAGCCGCAGGTAGTTCACGCCGCCGTGCTGGAAGAAGCGGCGGTCCTCAATGGCCAGCACCGCGTCGACCATCACTTTGGGGATGTCGGCATAGCGGACCAGTTGCCGCTTGGAGCGTTGTCCGGAATCGAACAGCGACGAGACCAGCACCGGCTCCAGTTCATAGGCTTCGAGTTCGCCCGCAGGTCCCGCAATGCGCTCTACCTGACCATCGCGAAAGAAAATCGTTGCCTTTTCGGGGGCGTGATACGACTGTGGTCCTGGAGTGATCTGGACGCTGTTGGAGCCGGAGTGATAGGTGCCAATGTCGGAAGACGTCTCGCCGTAGCCGGCCCGGCGCAGAGCCACTGCCACTTCGCGAGGCTCCAGCTTCTCTCCCACGCGGACCACCGCCGGGCGGGCATAAATGCGCGCTGAGTTGCTGAATGCCGCTCCGCGGAAACGCGCTTCGATCACCCGGTCGTAGTGAACCCAAAAGAACGCAAACGTGGCAGTCACGGCGGTGCCCACTGCTAGAAAAAACAACATGGCAAAGCGCAGCAAGGGGTCATGGGGGAGCAGCCCGGAGACTGAACCGCGCTTGCTTTTGAACTGCGGAAGCTTGAGCTTGATGGCCACGTTGAATGGGCGGAGGCAATCTACGGATTCAGACGCACAAGGAAGCGCAATCGTTTCCTCAGTTCCGTTCCCAGAGCGAGATTTTTCGGCCGGAGAATCCTGCCCAGTATTGTACCTCAGGAGACCACGCCGGGAACCGGATCAGTAGATGGACTTGTTCTTGCTGCCGGAGTGAAATTTCAGGTCCAGCGGATATCCGGGAACATTCACATGTACGGTGTAATCCACTGAAATCGTAACGCCACCGGTACCCTGGCCAAGCTGATTGGTTCCCCGCAATACTTTGATCTCTTCCCGGCTGATGGGGATTTCCAGGTCCTGCGCCTTCTTGAAGATCTCGTTGCGAATATCGTCATCCGTCCTGGTGCTGTAGGTGCCGAGGCGGGCTTCGTTTTCAATGACATCGTTCAACTGATAGTTGGCAAAGTAGGGTGGGATCAGCGCCCAGCAGAGATAGGCGGTGGCAACCAGCAGGAAAACTGCAAACACCAATTTCAAATTTTGCATGAGCGGTTCAATCCTTTGCCCGACAGCGGAAATCCCTAACCAGCCGGCCGGAGCAATGGTGCGAAATGATCCCCGATGGCGCCGATGCTAACATCCTCCACTTTGCGTGTCGAGCGTTCGGCGACCTCCACCATACCTTCGGTAACCTTCTTGCCAACGGTCACGCGGTAGGGGATGCCCACCAGGTCCGCATCTTTAAACTTCACTCCGGGGCGCTCGTCGCGGTCGTCCAGGATTACGTCAAACCGGCGCGCCTCCAACTGGCTCATGATGTCAAGGGCAGCCTTCATCAGGCTCTCCTCCTTCACGTTGGTGGGGGTGACCACGATCTCGAACGGCGCGATCTGCGGGGGCAGCCAAAAACCGTCTTTGTCGTTAGCCTGCTCCACGGCCGCGGTCAGGATGCGCTCGATGCCGATGCCGTAGCAGCCCATGATGGGCGCCACTTCTTTGCCGTTGTGGTCGAGTACGCGCGCGCCCATGGACTCCGAATACTTGTAGCCGAGCTTGAAGATGTGGCCGACTTCAATCGCGCGGTCCATAGCCAGCGGGGCACCGCAGGTGGCACAGAGATCGCCCGCCTCCACGCTGCGCAGGTCGGCGGCGGTCGTGGCGTGGAAAGTCACTCCGGGGGTGAGATTCTTTACGTGGTAGTCTTCGCGATTGGCGCCGGCAATCAGGTTCTTGCGGCCTGCTAGGGCCTGGTCCAGGAGCAGAGCTGGTTTTGCCGTGTCGTCCATGCTCCGCGCCCAGTCCACGCCTAACGGTCCGAGATATCCGGCGGGCGAGTGGAAGAGCTCACGGATTTCTTCTTCCTGCATGGGGCGGGTTTCCCGACCGCTCACCGCCGCCGCCAGTTTGGCCTCGTTCATCTGATGATCGCCGCGCAGCAACACCACCACTGGACGGAGCGTGAC
>JBGQDM010000123.1:0-8260 GCA_041495845.1 Terriglobia bacterium
CTTTGTTGGCGCGGGGCGCGATCAGCGCTTGAATGACAAAGCTTCTTCCAGCACCGGTTGCAGGTTGTACCGGATGGTAGCGGTATGCGGCGGCAGGCGTTTTTCGACGGAGCGAAGATCGGCGGAGAGCGTTTTGATTTCGGGAGCGTCTTGGGTCTCTCCGAGCAGTTGCCGCGAGCGCAGCAAAGCGGCATAGGCGAGTTCCACCGGAAATTTGTGGTCCCGCAGGAACAGGCCGTAGTTGTACCAATCGGCGCCTTCGATGCGGGCATCATGGGTGGCCGCATCCAGGCGGAGAGCGTTCTGGTAGAGCGGCAGGGCTTCGCGAGCCCGATTGTTTTGCGCCAGGAGATCGGCTTCAAAGACAGCGGCAACGCTTTGAATCCGAAGTTCGCCGGAGCGAGCGGCCAGTTCGCGTGCCAGCCCGTAAGACCGCAGCGCGTCGTCGTTGCGATGCAGGCGCTCCTGGCAATGCGCCAAGCGCAGCAACGCGCCCAGAATGGTCGCCGACGGAGCGTCGCGACGCTTCGCCATGCGATCCAGAAAAATCGTGTAGCGTGCGACTGCGGCCTCCGGCTGACCTTGCGCTTCCAGTTGGTTGGCAAGATAGAGGTGCGCCTCGTTCAGTTGCGGATCGCTGGCAAGCGCCTTTTGCCAACTGGCGATCGCCTCAGCGCCGTGGCCAAGCTTGGCCGCCAGAATTCCGTGATTGATGAGCAGGTTGGCATCGTTCGGCGAACTCTTCAGGAGCTGCACCGCCAGCGCGTATGCCTGTTCGAAGTTTCCTGCACCCACCCACTGCTGAAGCAGTCCTGCCCGCGGCGCCGGATCGTGAGGGCTGAGGGCCGCTGCCTTCTGCCATGCGGCCACGGCCACTGCCGGTTGCTGTTCCACCCCGGCGCGGCGGGCCAGCCGCATCTGCAACGAACTGTCAAATGGGTTGATCACGGCCGCGCGCCGCAAGGCGCCGAGGTTTTCACTCTGCGCGGCCAGAAAATAACGCGTCTGGTCGATTCCGCCCAGCAGCAGCAAACTGCCCAGCGCCGCCCAGCGTAGACGCCGGGGCGCGGGCGCGTCCGCGGCGAACCAGCGCAGTCCGTTCGCCAAACCACCGCCGACGGAACCGGTGGCAGCGAGAGCCGTCTGTTTCGAATTCAGCAGCAAGGCCGCGATCCGCCCATCTCGCAACTTCCAGATGGCGCCGTCAAGAATGAAGTGGTGCAAGTTCACCAGCGCGGTGAAGATAAGAAAGCTGGTGGTGAAGTCGAAATGAAAGACTCGACTGGCCAGCCACGGCCCGGGCAGGAACAGCGCAATGCCGCCAGCCACCAGCACGGCGAAATAGGCGGTCGGGCGCCACGCCGTCTGGCTCGTGGCTTGCGCCTCGCGGCGGGCATAGTAGCTGGTGATCCAGAGATATTGTGCGGCATGCATCACGGCCAGCACGCCGGTGCTGTAACGGCTTTGCGGAACCCGCAGGCCCCACGCGGCGGAGAGCAGGCTGGGCAGGACAAACCAGAGAAACTGCGTCGAGAGCAGACAGACTGCCGGCGCAAGCGGACGCCATCCCGTCTGTTGCGCCAGCCGCCGAAAACCGGTGACGCTCAGAAAGAGCCACGCGATGGCCAGCACCAGGCGCGCCGCCAGGCTCACCCGTTCGGGAATGCCCGCCGAAAGAAACAGCCAATCGGAGGAAGCGCCGGCGTGCAGGGTAACCAGCAACACCGCATACGAAAATACAAACGACAGATGCAGCGCCTGCCGCGTCTCGCGGTCCGGGTCGGCTCCGGCGCGGCGCGCAAACATCATCATCACGCCGTAGTTTTGGCCGCTGTAGTGCCACGGACTCCACGTGAGGTAGAGCGTGAAGATCCACGGCAGCGCGTTGGAATAGAAGTGCGCCAGCACCGTCGTCGCCAGCAATACGCCCGTGATGTGCAAGGTAAACAGGCGGTACTTCGAGAAATCGTCGGCCCGGTGAAAGGCGCGATAGATGGTCGCCATGTAGTGCGGATAGTTAAAGAAAAGCGCCAGACCGTAGAAAATTACAGGCCAGAGCCGGGTGAGGGAACCGGTGAAGTACGCCAGCCCAATCAGCGGCGCCGACCACGCGCCGCAGCCCACGATCAGATCCAGCGCAGGATGATGGAGCCACAGACTGCGGGCAGTCGACTTCCTCGCGGCTGGAGAGGTTCTTGTCATCAGTGAATTCGGAGCTGGACCTGCTGGGATTATAGAAACGACGGCCACTGCACCGCCCCTATCGAAAGTAACTGGCGTGGAATGGCCGACGGACAACCCGCTCTCGGCCAACCGGACGCATGCTATTCTGACCGGCTGTGCGAAGGACATGAAGGACATGTATGCGTAATTGCTGGTTGCTTTGCCTCCTCTTTCTCTCTTCTGTGCTCTGCGCTCAGACCAAGCCGCTGCCGAAACTCGAAGACCAGATCGCTTTCGATCCCGGCCTCGGTGTGTCCTCTCTCGACCGCGGCGCCGATCCTTGTGTGGATTTCTTCCAGTACACCTGCGGCGGCTGGCTGAAGCAAAATCCGATTCCGCCCGACCAGTCGAGTTGGGGCGTGGACTCCAAACTACAACTGCGAAATTCCCTCATCCTGCGGCAAGTCCTGGAAGATGCGGCCAAGGGCGGCAGCAAGCGGGACGCGGTGCAGCAGAAGATTGGCGACTACTACGGAGCCTGCCTGGATGAAGGCGCGATCGAGAAGGCGGGCACGCAGGTGCTGGAGAAGGACCTGCAAGAGATTGCGGCGCTGAAGTCAGTGCATGATTTGGCGGGATATCTGGCGCACTTTCATGCTCGCGATGTGCTGACCCCACTTCCCACCAGTACGGTGTTTTCCTTCGGCGCCGACCAGGACTTTGCCGACTCTTCGCAGTACCTGGCGGAAGCCGACCAAGGCGGCATCGGTCTCCCCGACCGCGACTACTACACCAAGGACGACGCCAAGTCGGTGGAGATTCGCGCCGGCTACCTGGCCCACGTGCGCCGCATGTTTGAACTCCTCGGCGACACACCGGAGGCCGCAGCGGCCAACGCGCAGACGGTCATGCGCATGGAAACTGCTCTGGCGCGAGCGTCGCTCACCCGCGTGGAACGACGCGATCCCAAGAAGCTCTATCACAAAATGTGGCGCGTGGAAGTCGCAGCTCTGACGCCGTCGTTCGATTGGGACCGCTACCTCGAAGGCGTTGGAGTTGGACGAGTGGCCGCGCTCAACATCGTCGTCCCCGAGTTCCTCAAAGCGCTGGAAGTGGCGCTCAAGACGGAGCCGCTTGACGCCTGGAAAACCTACTTGCGCTGGCATCTGGTGCACGCCAGCGCGCGTTATTTGCCGGCCAATCTTGTCAATGCTGATTTTGAGTTCTTCGGAAAAACTCTGCGGGGGCAACAGGAATTGGAACCCCGCTGGAAGCGTTGCGTTCGCTATGTTGATCGTGACCTCGGGCAGGCGCTCAGTCAGGCGTTCGTGGAAAAAACCTTTGGCGCTGAAGGGAAAACGCGCACGCTGAACATGACCAAGGCCATCGAAGCGGCCATGGAGCGCGACATTCAGCAACTCGACTGGATGTCTCCGGCAACCAAGGCGCAAGCGCTGACCAAGCTGCACGCTGTCCGCAATAAGATCGGCTACCCCGACACTTGGCGCGACTACGGGCCCGTCGAGGTGCGTCCAGACGATGCGCTGGGCAATGTGCAGCGGGCCGCCGCGTTTGAGTTTCACCGCCAGCTCAACAAGATTGGGCGCCCCGTCGACCGGGCCGAGTGGCTCATCACTCCGGCGACGGTGAACGCTTACTACAACGGCCAGATGAACGACATCAACTTTCCTGCCGGCATTCTGCAGCCGCCCTTTTTCGACAAGAGCATGGACGACGCTGTGAACTATGGCGACGCCGGCGGCATCATTGGGCACGAACTAACGCACGGCTTTGACGACGAAGGCCGGCAGTTCGACGCCGAGGGCAACCAGCGCGACTGGTGGAGCGAGCAGGACGCCAAAGAATTCGACAAGCGGGCCCGCTGCGTCGTTGACCAGTTCTCTCAGTTCAACGCGGTGGATGACGTCAAAGTCAACGGCGAGCTGACTCTGGGAGAAAACCTGGCCGATCTGGGTGGCTTACGTCTCGCGCACATGGCGTGGCAGGAAGCGACCAAGGGGCAGAAGCTGGAGCCGATCGAAGGCTTCACTCCGGAACAGAGGTTCTTCATCGCCTACGGGCAGGGCTGGTGTTCCGCGACCCGTCCCGAGCAGGCGCGCATGCTGGCGGCAACCAATCCGCACGCGCCCGAGCGTTACCGCGCCAACGGCGTGGTGGCCAATTTGCCCGAGTTCCAGCAGGCGTTTCACTGCCCGGCACGACAACCCATGGTGCGGGAGAACCGCTGCCGGGTGTGGTGAGATCGAATCTGCGGCCCCGCACACGCGCCCTGGGATACAATTTGCGGCCCTGCTCCTCGCGAGCCGGGCCGCATTTCTTTTCTCAGGAGACACAATGAAGCAACTGCTCTGTCTGGCAATCTGTCTGCTGGCTGCTGTGGCGTGGGCCGATGATGGCAACGTCCGAGCCGAATCGCAACACTGGTTTTCGCCGCGCGAAATGGCGTGGGGCTATGCGCAGTTCGACTTTGCGCCGCCGCACAATGAAATTGATCCTAACCTCTGCCGCTCCAATGCCGGCGACTTTGGCGGCAAGGACGCGCCCTGCAATCTCTTCGCCCGTTACATGCTTTCCGGCTATGCCGAGATTCATCCCATCCTGCGCGGCCCGGCGCGACGCCTGTTTTTCTTCGGCGAGCCCCGCTTCCTCTTCGGCAAAAACGTACCTCAGCACCTCTACACCGGGTCGCTCGACGCCATTGGCTGGGAAAAATCCTGGGGCTTCGGCTTCGATCTGGGACGCGGTTTCCAGTTCCGCGTGACCCAGCATTTCCAGTTCGGACGCTTTGGGGCGCGCGACCGCAGTTTGGGCGAGGCTGATCTCGGCCCCAACGGACCCTGGGGACGCTACAACGTGATCGGAGTGCGGAAGTATTTCGGGCAGAAGCGCTGAAGTCGCTGACAGTTGCTCCGATGCGTCGCTGCGCCCAGCATGACAGGTTACGGCGCCGTCGGGTTTCGATGTTTCGTAGCCAGTAAGTAGTTCCGGCCGGTTCCAAAAGCCGCGGCACTGATGTGGCCGACGGAGATCCAGCGCTCGATGCGGTGGTGTCCCGTACGATGCATCCAGTACGAGAGTCCGACCGAAACCGCGATGCCCGCAACTTCAATCGCGGCAAATGTCGGCAAGTTGTCCACGGTCTCGTTGTTGAGCAGAATTTCGTCACGGCCGCGAGCCCGCATATTGCGAGTGGAGGCAAAATCCAGTCCACGAAATGCCGCCACGCCGGTGAAGAGGATCTTGTTGTCGTGGTCCCAGAAGGCGTGTGCAGCGGCCTTCACCGGCTCCGGCGCGGAAGGCAACTCCGCCGACGCAGGCGGGGCTGAGGTTTGTGCAGCGACTCGCGCCACGGTCAGGAGCGCTGCCAGCGCAAGGCTTCGCAGGATTTTGGGATACACCTTCACATTGTAAACATGGCCTGCCGGCTCGCCGCCACTGCCCCTGGTGAGTTGGCGCACAGCGCACTCCTGGCGGATTCTCTATAATGATTGGTTTGTTCAAGCTGCTGGAGGAATTCTTATGTCTGCGTCTTACAACGGTGTCCCCGTGCCCGCGCAGGGTGAGCGCATTACCTACGCGGCAGGCAAGTATTCAGTGCCTAACCGCCCCATCATTCCTTTCATTGAAGGCGACGGCACCGGCCGCGACATCTGGAAGGCGTCGCAGCGCGTCTTCGATGCAGCGGTGGAGAAGGCTTATGGCGGCAAGCGCGCGGTGGCCTGGTATGAAGTGTTTGCCGGAGAAAAAGCGAAGTCCCGCTTCGACACTTGGCTGCCCGACGAAACCGTGGACGCCATCCGCGAATTTCGTGTCGCCATCAAAGGGCCGTTGACCACACCGGTCGGCGGCGGCATCCGCTCGCTCAACGTTACCCTGCGGCAACTGCTCGACCTGTACTGCTGCGTGCGCCCGGTCCGCTATTACCAGGGCACGCCCTCCCCGGTGCGCCATCCCGAGCGCATGGACATCGTCATCTTCCGCGAGAACACGGAGGACGTGTACGCGGGCATCGAGTGGGAACAGGGCACGCCCGAAGCCGCCCGCCTCATCGAATTCCTCAACAAGGAGATGCTGAAGGGCAGCAAGAAGCAGGTGCGCCTCGATTCCGGCATCGGCATCAAACCGATTTCCATCACCGGCACCAAGCGGCTGGTGCGCATGGCCATCCAGCATGCCCTGGAGAAGAAGCTCAGGGTGGTCACGCTGGTGCATAAGGGCAACATTCAGAAATTCACCGAAGGCGCCTTTCGTAAATGGGGATACGAGCTGGCGGTCGAGGAATTTCGCGCCCGGGTGGTGACCGAACGCGAGAGTTGGATTCTCGACAACAAGGACAAGAACCCGAACCTGACGGTTGAACAGAACGCCCAACTGGTTGAACCGGGCATGGAATTTGCTCCGGAGTCGTTCCGCAAAGAGGTGTGCGCGGAAGTCAAACAAGTGCTTGATTTTATTTACGGCACACACGGCAAGGGCGCGTGGAAAACCAAGCTCATGATCAATGACCGCATCGCTGACTCGATCTTCCAGCAGGTGGTCACGCGGCCTGATGAGTATTCAGTGCTGGCCACGCCCAACCTGAACGGCGACTACATTTCCGACGCCTGCGCCGCCCAGGTGGGCGGACTCGGGATCGCGCCCGGCGCCAACATCGGCGACGGCTATGCCATCTTCGAAGCCACGCACGGCACGGCGCCGAAATATGCCGACAAGGACGTGATCAATCCCGGATCCCTCATCCTCTCCGGCGTCATGATGTTTCGACACATGGGCTGGAACGAGGCCGCCGACTTGGTGGAGCAGGGACTGGAGCGCACCATCATGCAGAAAAAAGTGACCTATGATTTTGAACGGCAGATGGAAGGCGCCACCAAAGTAAAGACGAGTGAGTTCGGCACCCACATCATTGCCAACATGGAAGTGGGTGTAGCAGCAGATTAATTTGTCATGCTGAGCGCAACGTAAACCATCATCCAAGAGGACTCATATGCGAAAGAAAATATCGATTGTTGGTTCGGGAAATGTGGGCGCGACGGCGGCGCACTGGGTGGCGTCGAAAGAATTGGCCGACGTGGTATTGATTGACATTCTCGAAGGCGTACCCCAGGGCAAGGGTCTTGATCTGCTCGAGGCCATGCCCATTGAGAAGCGCGATTCTCACGTGCTTGGCACCAACGACTACAAAGACACGGCGAACTCCGACATTGTGATCATCACCGCCGGCATTCCCCGCAAGCCGGGCATGAGTCGCGATGACCTGCTCAACACGAACTACAACATCATGAAGGCGGTGGTGGGTGAAGTGGTCAAGTACTCGCCCAACTGCATTCTGATCATCGTTTCCAACCCACTGGATGCGATGGCGCAGACCGCCTATAAGCTCAGCGGATTTTCGCGCAACCGGGTCATCGGCATGGCAGGCGTGTTGGATTCGGCGCGGTTTCGGACCTTCATCGCCGAGGAACTTAAGGTGAGCGTGGAAAACGTGACCGCATTCGTGCTGGGCGGACACGGGGACACCATGGTGCCGCTCCCACGCTATTCCACGGTGGCGGGGATTCCCATCACCGAACTCATCGCCCCGGACCGCCTGGCGCAGATTGTGCAACGCACGCGTGACGGCGGCGCCGAGATCGTGAAATATCTCAAGACCGGCAGCGCCTACTACGCCCCTTCCGCCGCCGCGGTGGAAATGGCCGAGGCCATCCTCAAAGACAAGAAGAAAATCCTGCCCTGCGCCGTGTACCTGGAAGGCGAATACGGCATTACGGGCCTCTACGTCGGAGTCCCCGCCAAGCTGGGCTCGAAGGGCGTGGAGCAGGTGATCGAAATCAAGTTGACGGCGGAAGAGAAGGTCGCACTGGACAAGAGCGCAGCGGCGGTCAAGGAATTGTGCGCCGTCATCAACGTCTAGGAGTGGATGGAAAGAAACAGAGAGTGGTCATCCTGAACGGGAGCGGGTTGATTTGCAATTAGGGGCAATCATCGCACGCTTTTCCGCGCCATCCATCGACGCCTTCTTTCACAATGATTGGCACCATGATCAGGGCAGCGCTTGGGTCTGCCCACCACCATC
>JBGQDM010000124.1:0-8254 GCA_041495845.1 Terriglobia bacterium
TCCGAAGTGATTGCGCGAGCCAGCGCCCGTTATCGCCTGGACCCGGACTTTGTCACCAGCGTGGTGGCGGCGGAAAGCGGCTTCAACGCCCGCGCCGTTTCTCGCAAGGGCGCGCAGGGATTGATGCAGCTGATGCCGCAAACGGCTGCCCAGCTGGGGGTGCAAAACGCGTTCGATCCCACTGCCAATGTGGAGGGCGGAACAAAATACTTGCGGATCCTGCTGGAGCGCTACCACTTTGACGCCGCTAAAGCGCTGGCCGCCTATAACGCCGGCCCGCAAACGGTAGAACTGCATCAGGGCGTACCGCCGTATCGCGAAACCCGCGCCTAT
Source organism: Terriglobia bacterium (assembly GCA_041495845.1). Classification (GTDB taxonomy): domain Bacteria; phylum Acidobacteriota; class Terriglobia; order Terriglobales; family Acidobacteriaceae; genus JBGQDM01. Next base: position 334 of record JBGQDM010000124.1, read on the forward strand.
GTGAGTCAGGTGATTCGCAGTTACAACCGCAAGAAAGGCGTAGTGACGAAACCAAATCCGCGCACCAAAGCGAAACCAACCCCGCCGTCTCGCAGTAACTGGTCCGCTGTGTTTTGTGTGAACGGAAGGTGAAACACCTCCTTCTTTGATTGACCCCTGCCAGACACTCCTATACCTTGGCTCAGGGCCTTCTCCACTGTGGCCTGATCGCTTCGCTCCGCATGGACCGACGCCGCCTGATCACCACCCTCGTCGTCATCGCCGTTCTCGCCTTGCTGGTTTACATGCAGGTGCGAACCTGGCGGGGCTTCGACTGGACGACTTTCTGGGAACAAACGCAGCAGTCTAGAAAAATTCATATCGTCCACGCCATCGCCCTCATTTACCTGGCCTACGCGTTGCGCTCAGTTCGCTGGCAACTCTTTCTGCGCCCCGCGAAGCAGACTTCGTGGCTCAATCTCCTCCGCCCTACCATCATTGGCTTCACCGGACTCGCCTTGCTGGGCCGCCCGGGCGAATTCATCCGCCCTTACCTGATCGCCCGGCGGGAGAATTTGCCCTTCTCCTCGCAGATCGCGGTGTGGACGGTGGAGCGTATTTTTGATCTTGGCGCCTTCACCGTGCTCATGGTGGCGGCCATCTTTTTCATGGCGGAAGCGCGCGAGTTCACCTTCTACTCCCGCTTCCGTGAGGCTGGGTATTTTCTGGTCGCCATCGTGGCCGCCATGACCTTGACCACAGTACTGGTGGCCCGCTATGCGCATGGCGTGGCCAACTGGCTGGAGCGCAGACTTTCTGCCCTCAGCGCCACCTTGGCCCGGACCGTTGCTTCCAAAGTGCGCGAGTTCGGTCTGGGCTTGAATACGATCCAGAACCCACTGGCGTTTCTCATGATTTCCGTCGTTTCCATCGCCATGTGGTACACCATCGCCATCGCCTACCGCGAAGTCACGCATTCCTATGTGGGCACCCCGCTCCAGTACATGACCACTCCCGGCGTGCTGCTGCTGATGGGTTCGAGCATGGTGGGTTCGATCCTGCAGCTGCCCGCGGTAGGAGGCGGGTCGCAGTTGGCTACCATCGCCGCGCTTTACCACGTGTTTGAAGTGCCGCGGGAACTGGCAGTGAGTTGCGGCATGCTGCTCTGGCTGGTGACTTTCATGGCCGTGGTGCCGCTCGGATTGCTCCTGGCTCATCAGGAGCATCTTTCTCTTCGGCGGCTCTCCGCGGAAAGTGCGCGCGCGGGCGAAGCGGTCCTGTCCTCTCTGCCGCCGGATAGCGGAACTGCCTGATACAATCGCTTTTCAGCGAAAAAGCGGGCTTGCTGTGCGCCCCGATGCGCTGCTTCGCCTATGAAGTGTCCCTTTTGCGGATTTCTCAATGACAAAGTCGTGGACTCGCGCGAGAGCAAAGAGGCCGACGCGATCCGCCGCCGACGCGAGTGTCTGAAGTGCAACAAGCGCTTCACCACCTACGAGCGCATTGATGAAATCCCTTATATGGTGGTGAAGAAAGACGGTCGCCGGGAACGCTTTGACCGCCAGAAAGTGCTCAACGGCCTGCTGCGCGCCTGTGAAAAGCGCCCCGTCTCCATCTCCCGCCTGGAACAGATCGTGAACGACGCGGAGACGTTTGTCATTGACTCGGCGGAGCGCGAACGGCGGACCAGCGAACTCGGCGAATTGATCATGAACCGCCTGCGCAAACTGGACAAAGTTGCGTACGTCCGCTTTGCCTCCGTCTACCTTGATTTCAAGGACGTGCAGGAGTTCATGGCCGAACTCAAAGACTTGCTCAAGACGAAAGAACCAGCGCCCACCAAACCCGGCGCTAAGAACTAAACCAGCGAAGGAAGGGTCACTCTCCATGGCCTATAAAGTCACACTCATTGCCGGCGACGGGATCGGTCCGGAAGTCTCCGCCGCCGCCGTCCGCATTCTCGAAGCAACCGGCATTAAGTTTGAGTGGGAACCTTTCCTGGCGGGCGCGGACGCGCACACCAAGTCAGGCGAATACCTTCCCAAAGAACTCATCGAATCCATTGAACGCACGCGGGTGGCGTTGAAAGGCCCGGTGACCACGCCCATCGGAGGCGGGTTCGCCAGCGTCAACGTGGAGTTGCGCCAACGTTTTGAGCTCTACGCCAACTTTCGTCCCATCCGTAATCTTCCCGGAGTCGACACGCGCTACCCGAATGTGGATTTGATCATTTTTCGCGAGAACACCGAGGGCCTCTACTCCGGCATCGAGCATGAGGTCGTGCCGGGCGTGGTCGAGAGTCTGAAGATCATCACCGAAAAAGCTTCCACGCGCATTTCGCGTTACGCCTTTCAGTATGCGCGACGCTTCCACCGGAAGCGGATCCACGCCATTCATAAGGCCAACATCATGAAGCTCTCCGACGGCCTCTTCCTGCGCTGCTCCCGCGCCATTGCCAAGGAGTATCCGGAAATCACCTACGCCGAGCACATTGTGGACAACACCTGCATGCAGCTGGTGATGAACCCCTATCAGTACGATGTGCTGCTGATGGAAAACCTCTACGGCGACATCGTGTCCGATTTGTGCGCGGCCTTTGTCGGCGGCCTGGGGCTGGTGCCGGGAGCAAATTTCGGCGATGACTGTGCCCTGTTCGAGGCGGTGCATGGTTCCGCACCTGACATTGCCGGGAAAAATCTGGCCAATCCCACTGCGCTGCTGCGCTCCGGCGTGCTCATGCTGGAATACCTGGGAGAGCGGGCTGCCGCGGATGCCATTAACGCGGCGCTGGAAACCGTATACACGAGGAAAACCAAAACCACGCGTGACGTCGGGGGCACCGCCAGCACTTCTGAGTTTGCTGACGCGGTGATCGCGGCGCTGCAGAAAACGGCGTGAGGGGCGGAAATCGCTCTGCTACAATGGTGAGTTTCGCGGGGCGTGGCCTTCGCATTCTGTCCGCTGGCAGAGGGGTCTGGCGGGCCTTGTCGCCGGAAGCCGGGAGTGCACATTGAAATCGTTGGAGATGCCGTACCACCGCGCGTACCACTGGTTTGCCGTGTTCACGGCTGCCATCACTTTGCTGCTCATCGTGGCCGGCGCTCTGGTCACCAGCAAAGATGCGGGGCTCTCCGTGCCCGACTGGCCTACTTCCTTCGGTTCGCTCTACAAGATGCCGCGCATGGTGGGCGGTGTTCAGTTTGAACACGGCCATCGCATGCTGGCCGAGTTCGTCGGGGCACTCACCATCGCGATCACCATCTGGACTCTGGCCGTCGAACGCCGCCTCTGGATGCGACGTTTGGCGTTGCTGGCGCTGGCTACAGTGATCTTGCAGGGAATGCTGGGCGGAATTACCGTGCTGGCGTTGCTGCCGCCGGCCATCTCCACCGCACATGCGGTGCTGGCGCAAACTTTTTTCTGCATTGCCGCGTTGCTCGCGGTATTTTCCGCGCGAACCAGCATCCAGGAATTACCCCGCCTCCAGCTCGATATGCGCCGTCCCAGCCTGGTTACGCTGACCCTGCTGTCCATCGCAGCGCTCTATGTGCAACTGGTTCTCGGCGGCATGTATCGCCATCGCGGGATGAGTTGGTGGCCGCACGTGCTGCATGCCGGCGTCGTGGCTGCCATCCTCACCTGGACTGCGGTGCGCGCGTTGGCACAATACTCGGAAGTGAATGAAGTGCGGCGTCCCGCCATCGCCATGCTGGGTCTGATGGTGGCGCAACTCTGCCTCGGCTTTGCCGCCTTCGCCACCCGCATCATGTGGGGACACGATGCGGCCCATCTGGAACCGGCCATGGTGGTTTCCACCGTAACCCATGTGGCGGTGGGTGCACTGCTGCTGGCCGCCGCGGTGATTCTTGCCATCCAGGTGTGGCGTTACGTCCCCGTGGCCATGACGGAAATGACACCGCGTACCCATCAGAAGCCGGTGGCCGCATGAGCCGCACCCTTTCGCTGGCGACGTCGATCCATTCCCGCCTGGCCGGACTTCTCCGCGACTACGCGGAACTGGTCAAGCTGCGCGTCACCACTCTGGTAGTCATGACGGCGTGGTGCGGCTTTTACTTTGGCTGCCTCAAACAGGGCGTTTCCTCGTGGTCATGGCAACTGCTGGCGGCGTTGTTGGGGATCGGGCTGGTGGCCAGTGGCACCGCCGCGCTCAACGAAGTGATGGAGCACGACGTAGACAGCACCATGCGCCGCACCGCCCTTCGGCCTCTGCCCGCCGGTCGCATGAGTTTGCTGCATGCCTCTATCGCCGGAATCCTGCTCACCGCCGGCGGCGCTTTGTTTCTCGCCCTCACGCTCAATTGGCTCACCGGTGTGCTCTCCTTCACCACCGCCACGGTCTATCTCATCCTTTACACACCGCTGAAGCAGGTTTCGCCGGTATGCACATTCGTCGGCGCGTTTCCTGGCGCCATGCCCGGCGTACTCGGCTACGCCGCCGCACGCGGCCGCCTGGAGTGGGAGACCCTGGTGCTGTTTGCCATCGTTTTCCTGTGGCAGTTTCCCCACTTTTTTTCCATTGCCTGGCTGTACCGCGAGGACTACGCCGCCGGCGGCATCCGCATGCTGCCCGTAGTGGAGCCCGACGGCCGCTCCACCCTGAGCCGCATCCTCGCCTATTCGCTGGGTTTGATTCCCGTCAGCCTTCTGCCCGCGTTTCTGGGCATGTCCGGACGCATCTATGTGGCCGGCGCTCTGCTGCTCAGCACCGCGCTGCTTTTCTCCGGCTGGCGCCTGGCGCAGTTGCGCCTCTCTCCAGCCCATGCTGTTTCCCGGCAGCGGGCCCGTCAACTCCTGCAGGCATCGGTCATCTACTTGCCGCTCCTGTTCGTACTCATGATGATGGACTCCGCTCGTAGTTAGGATGCTCGTGGCTTTTCGTCCAGTTGCGATTACTGAGATTCCGCTTCCGGCCGCTGGCACGGTCAGCGCCATTTCCCTGCGCGAAGTGGTGCACCGCTACGGCGACCGCACCGCACTCGACGGGGTCTCCTTCGACGTGCATCCCGCGGAGCTCTTCGGCTTGCTCGGTCCGAATGGCAGCGGCAAGACGACACTGTTTCGCATCCTCTCCACGCTGATGCTGCCCACCGCCGGGCGCGCTTTGATTCAAGGCTTCGATCCCGCCGTGGACGCCAACGAAGTTCGCCGCCACATCGGCGTCGTTTTCCAAGCGGAGAGTGTGGACGGCAAGCTGACCGCCGCGGAAAACCTGATGCATCAAGGCCATCTTTACGGACTACGCGGACGCCCTCTGAAGCAGCGGATCACGGAAATCCTCGGCCGCGTCGGCCTTGCCGACCGCGCCCGCGAATTGGTGGAAACATTTTCCGGCGGCATGCAACGCCGCGTCGAACTCGGCAAGGGCCTGCTCCATCATCCGTCGGTGCTGCTGCTCGACGAGCCCACCACCGGTCTTGATCCCGGCGCTCGCCGCGACCTGTGGCAGTACTTGCGTTTGCTCCGGGACGAAGAGCACGTCACCGTGCTTGTGACCACGCATTTGATGGAAGAAGCGGAGCACTGCGACCGGCTGGCCATCCTGAACCAGGGCAAACTGGTGGCGCTGGGCACACCCAACGACCTGAAACATGAAATTGGCGGTGACGTGGTGCTGCTGGAAGTCGCCGACGCGCAGTCACTGGCCGTCCGGCTGCACCAGCGCTTCCATGTAGAGGCAGCGGCGCTCGATGAACGTCACGTCCGCCTCGAAATGGAGCACGGCCATCGCTTCATCACCGATTTGGTGGAAGCATTCCCCGGTGAAATTGATTCCGTTTCCGTCAGCAAGCCCACGCTCGAAGACGTCTTCATCCACCGCACCGGCCACCGCTTCTGGAACGAAGCGAACGAAACCCAGGGAGAACAGAAATAATCGTGGCTTCCCCAAGCAGCACGCTCACCGCCCCCGCACCGCGCAGCTCAGCCATCGCGCTGCCCGCTTACACGCTGTGGCTACGCGAAATTGTGCGCTTCTACCGGCAGCGTACGCGGGTGATGGGTGTCATCGCTTCCCCGTTGCTCTTTTGGCTGGTGCTGGGCTCCGGTTTTGGGACGTCGTTCCGCTCGGGCACAGCCGCGGGACAGCAGCACTATCTCGAATATTTCTATCCCGGCACGCTCATCATGATCGTGCTCTTCACTTCGATTTTCGCCATGATGTCGGTGATTGAAGACCGCAAGGAGGGATTTCTCCTCTCCGTGCTGGTGGCTCCGGTATCGCGCTCGGCGATTGTGCTCGGCAAGGTGCTCGGCGGCACCACTTTGGCCACGGCGCAGGGGCTGATCTTTTTGTGTTTTGCTCCCGCGGCGGGCATCCATCTCAGCCTAGCGGCCTTGCCGCTGATCGTGCTCACCGTGTTTCTGGTTGCCTTCGCCCTCACCGCGCTCGGCTTTGCCATCGCCTGGCCCATGGATTCCACGGCCGCGTTTCACGCCATCATCAACCTTTTCCTGATCCCGATGTGGCTCCTGTCAGGAGCGCTTTTCCCGCTGTCGGGCGCGTCGTGGTGGATTCGCTTCCTGATGCGGGTGAACCCGCTGACCTACGGCGTTGAGGCCCTGCGCGGCCTGCTCGATCCGCAGACGACCGAGGCGTTTCCACTGGGCGCGTCGCTGGCCACGCTCGTGCTCTTCTCGGCGTTCATGTTCGCGATCGCGTTTCTGATGGCCAACCGCCGCAGCACCAAACCCGCCGCCTGATGTCCGCACCCTTCCTGCCCACGTTGAACGCCACGCTGAATGGCGCCAGCGCGATTCTGCTGGTCACGGGCCGCGTCTTGATTGCGCGCGGACGCCGCCATGCCCATCGTGCCGTCATGATTTCCGCCTTCGTCACTTCAACGTTGTTTCTGATTTCCTACCTCTACTACCACGCACACGCCGGAAGCGTGCATTTCCAGGCGCAGGGCTGGCCGCGCGCGGTTTATTTCAGCATCCTAATTTCGCACACCATCCTGGCCGCCGCCATCGTACCGCTGGTGCTCATCACGCTGCGCCGCGGCCTGCGCGCTGACTTCGTCCGCCACCGCGCCCTCGCCCGCTGGACCTTTCCTCTTTGGCTCTACGTCTCCGTTACCGGCGTGGTCATTTACCTGATGCTCTACCACTGGTTCCGCGTCTGAGCCACCCTGTTCGTCCTGCCGCTTTCTGATATATTTGGCTTCCGGCCCCGAGCGGCTCCCTGAGAAACATTCACCGGCAGAGTTGTATTGACCTGCCCACTGCGAAGGAGCATGTATGGCAAAGAGCGTGAACAAAGTGATTCTGATCGGCAACCTGGGCAAAGATCCCGAGGTAAAGTACACCCCCAGCGGCACCGCGGTGGCCAAGTTTTCACTCGCCACCAATGACCGCCAAAAGGACAAGAGTGGCGAATGGAAGGATCACACCGAGTGGCACAACATCGTCGCTTTTCAGCGGACTGCCGAGATTGCCGGCGAATACCTTAAGAAGGGTCGCACCGTCTACATCGAAGGCACGCTGCGCACGAGTTCGTGGGACGACAAGGAAAGCGGGCAGAAGCGTTACAAGACTGAGATATTGGTCAACGATCTTGTTCTGCTGGGTGGGCGGGACGGTGCGAGAGAGAGCGGCGGCAGCAGCGCCGGCCACGCCAGTGACGGCAATAATTTTGACCAGCGTGCCCCGGAGCCCGAGCACGCCCCGGCCTCCGCTTCCGGGCCCATCACCGACGAGGACATTCCGTTCTAAGGGCGTTGGCCAGCAACACCTCGTTGCGGATGTGCCGGAGACAGGACTGACCCATGTCTGATCTCGCCACCAAGAACTGCGTTCCTTGTCGCGGCGGCACCCCTCCACTCAAAGGCGAAGCGCTCGCTGCCCTCGCCAGCCGGGTGCCACAGTGGAAGGTGGCAAACGAACACCACATCACGCGCGCGTTCAAATTTCCCGACTTCGTGCA
>JBGQDM010000125.1:0-8238 GCA_041495845.1 Terriglobia bacterium
GCCCCTGAGCAAATCCGGCGAGAAGGAGTTGACGCAGTTCACCGAGATCCTGACGGCGAAGTTTCCGGAGGCGCTCAGCGTCGCCGCCCTCGCCGAGCCAGAACGGAAAAGAGCAGCCGCGAGCGCCACGCCACCGAAGCCACGCATCCTGAGCGGCCCTGGCGCATTGGTATGGCCGATCGGCCCCCACAAATATCGCGTCAGCGTTGGTTCTTTTTTTCAGTCGAATCGCCATCTGCTTGGGCCCCTGGTTGATCTCGTCACTTCCGGCAAACAGGGCGGGACGGCGCTTGATCTGTACGCCGGAGTCGGGCTGTTCACGCTGCCGCTGGCTTCCCACTTCGGGAAAGTGATTGCAGTCGAAAGTAGCCCCGCCTCCCACGCCGACCTACGCTACAATTCGCCCACCAACGTCGAAGCGATCCGCGCTGCGACTGAGACTTACCTCGACGAAGCGGCGGGGAAACTGCGAGCCGACCTGGTGGTGGTGGATCCCCCGCGTACCGGTCTGGGGAATCGCGTGACCCGCAGCCTGACCCGGCTGGGTGCGTCGCGCATCACCTATGTTTCCTGTGATCCGGCCACGCTGGCCCGCGACTTGGTGCCATTGTTGGCGGCGGGTTATCGCGTGGCACAGGCCCATGTCGTGGATTTATTTCCGCAGACCTACCATCTGGAAAGCGTGATCGAACTGGCGCGCTGACCACAACCAACCATCGTGCCGGCCAAGTCCAATGCGGCGGGCCCTGAGCGCCGCTCGGCGCGGCATCCCTTGTTGTGGGCTGCTTTGGCGTACGCGGCCGGGATTCTTCTGGGCACGCAGATGTGGCGGCCAGCCCTGTGGTGGCTGACGGCGGTATCGGTTTTTCTCGCGGCGGCTGCTTATTTTCTTCGCCGACGCACCCGCACAGCATGGTGTCTGGCGCTGTGCGCACTGGCTTCACTCGGTGCGATCGGAGCCCATTTGCGTTCGCTGCCGAACGCCGATCACGCCCGCCTTTTGCTCCTCGCCGATGAGCGCGAGGTCACCATCACCGCCCACGTCACCGCCGAGCGCCCCGTGCGCGATGCTGGCCGGGGAACCTTGAGCCAGCGGGTGCACGTGGAAACGGAAAGCATCAGCTCGCAAAATATCGAGCAATCCTTGCGCGCGGAACTGCAGTTGACCGTTTTTGACCCGGCGCGGGCAGCCGAGTTCGCCCCCCTGCAATACGGCGAGCGCATCCGTTCCACGCTGAAACTGCGGCCGCCGCGCAACTATCGCGATCCCGGCTCTTTCGACCTCGCCGGCTACATGGCCGGCCAGGGACTGACGGCTTCCGCTGCGGTGCGCGCCGACCGCGTCGAGCGCCTCCCTGGTTTTTCCGGCAGCCGTTTCGAATCCTGGCGCGTGCGCATTCACCGCAGCATTGTCACCCGCATCGGCACCCTGTGGGCTCCCGACCAGGCGGCGCTGATCGAAGCCATGGTGATTGGCGAGGATGCCTTCCTTAATCCCGACATCCGCGCCGACTTTCAGCGTTCCGGGACGTACCACATCCTGGTAATTTCCGGCATCAACGTCGCCATTCTGGCGGTCACCGTGTTTTGGGTATTGCGGCGCTTCCGCACCAGTGAAGTCACAGCTGCGGCGCTCACTCTGGCACTTACCCTGGGCTATGCCTATGTAACCGAGGTCGGTGCTCCCATTTGGCGAGCCACGCTGATGATGGCCGTGTATCTGGGCGCTCGCGTTCTTTATCGCGAGCGCTCGATTCTGAATGCGCTCGGTGCCGCCGGCTTGCTGTTGCTCCTGCTTGACCCCAGCAGCCTGCTGGGCCCCAGCCTGCAACTCTCATTCCTCTGCGTGCTGGTGATTGGGGCGGCCGCATTGCCTCTGCTCGAGCGCACGATTTCACCGTACCGGCGCGGCCTGGCGTTTCTTGACTCCGCTGACCACGACTTTGCGCTCGCGCCGCGCGTGGTCCAGTTCCGCATCGAACTGCGCTTGCTGCTGGAGCGGGCCCCGAAACGTTGGGCAAGCACGGCGCGGGTGTTGCTTACGGGTTCGCTGCAGGCGGCCTTTGCCACCGTCGAACTCGTCGCCCTCTCAGCGCTCATGCAGCTCTCTCTGGCCTTGCCGATGGCCTTCTACTTTCATCGCGGCGTTACTCTCGGGCTGCCGTCCAACCTGTTGGTTGTTCCGTTGACGGGGCTGCTTATGCCGGCGGCCGTGGCTGCGGTGGGGCTGGGCTACGTGTCCGCAACGCTGGCCAGGCTCCCGGCTTTGATTGCCAGCCTGGCGCTCGCCGGCATTACCGGAACGGTGCGCTGGGTGGGCAGCCTGCACGCCGCTGACTTGCGTGTGCCCACGCCGGACACACTCGCTGCAGCCGCCGCCCTGGCCTCGCTGTTGCTGGTATTCTTCACAGCGCGGCGCCGTTGGAGTTTCGTGGCACTCAGCCTCGCTGCGCTCACCGCCAGTTCCCTCTGGATCACGCTGGGCCCGCACCCTCCACACCTGCATCGGGGTGTACTCGAAATCACCACGCTCGATGTCGGCGAAGGTGACTCACATCTGGTTATCACTCCGCTAGGGAAGGCGCTGCTGATCGATGCCGGCGGCCCCACCGGCGGACCTCATTTGTCTGCCTTCGACGTTGGCGAGGAAGTTGTTTCCCCATATCTCTGGTCGCGAGGATTTCGCCGTCTGGATGCCGTCGCGCTCACCCATGCGCACTCCGATCACATGGCAGGGATGACGGCAGTGCTGCGCAACTTTCATCCTCGTGAACTCTGGCTCAGTGTGGAACCGCCCAGTGCTGACCTGCAACGTCTGCTGCAGGAAGCCCGGGCGCTGAACGTCATCGTGGTTCACCGTGCCGAGGGCGATGCTTTTGATTTCGGGGGCGCTGCCTTCCGCGTGCTGGCCCCGCCGCGCGATTGGCAGAGCCGGCGGCCACAAAACAACGACTCGCTCGTCCTGCACGTCAGTTATGGTCTAACCTCGGCCCTGCTCGAAGGCGATGCTGAAGCCCAAAGCGAAACCCGTGTGGCGGAGCTGCATCCAGAAGCAGATTTGTTGAAGGTCGCACACCACGGCGGCCGGACTTCCACCTTGCCGGTGCTGCTGGCTGCGGCACATCCGCACTACGCGGTCATCTCCGCCGGCTGGAGAAATTCTTTTGGGCTTCCACGCGCAGAAGTGCTGGAACGGCTGGAAAAGGCCCGCGTGCTTACCTACCGCACCGATCTCGACGGCGCCGTCACTTTCTATATGGACGGGAAGTCGGTCACACCCCAGTTGGCGGCTCTCCGCTGACCTTAAGGTCGGTGGTTTCAGGTTCGTCGGCCTCAGCGTCGGCCAGCGGCTGACCGCGATAGGCCTCAATCAGGTTCCGCGCTTCTTCCGCCTGATCGGCACGCACCCGGATGATGCTGCCACCGACGCCCGGAAAGATATCTTGCTGGATGTTGAGCGAGGTCAGTTGCGACTCAATGCCGGCCGACTCGAGCAACCCGTGCACCACCAGCGCTTCTGATTCCTGCTCGGCATCGAACACCTTCACCAAGTCTTCGCTGGATTCCAGTTTGGCAGTCATAATCTTCTCCTTGTGATTGCGATCACATTGACCTGTGCGGGCGCCTTGTATCATGCAAGGGTGGTAACGGTTCCGGAAGCGTCCTATGATGTTCCGGACAGAAACGAGTCGCATTCATGAAAACCCTACGTAACCTTGCACTGGTACCGGCCTTGCTGGCCCTGGCCGCCTGCTCCAGCGGCAGTCAGCAGCCCAGTACCCTGACAAAATTGTACGCCTCTCTGCGTACCCACTTTACCGATGGCAAAACAGAACTGCGCAAGTCTTTGGAAGCCAAACAACAGGCCAAGAGCTGGCGGATGAATATTGACCTGCGCACCCATCCGGGCGCAGTGATGAACACCGTGGTGGAAGTGGCCTGCCCGGATCGCGAGCGCATTGTCACCAAGATCGGCGACACCACCCTGGAGACGATCCGCATCGGCGCCGACGCCTACGTGCAAAAAGAGGGTCAGTGGTACAAGGGACCTTTGCCGCAGGGAGTCTATCCGTGCGGCGACCAAGCCGGCGCTCCTGCACCCTGGGCCATGATGAACGAAGGCCGTGACATGGCCACCGTGATCGCCACCATGGCCAACAATCCGGGCAGCCCCATCACCGTAACGGCGGGTTCCCTGACCCAGGTGGACAAGAATCTTTGTCAGGACTGGCTGGTCAGCTTTCAGCACCCCGGCGGCACGGGCCGTGGCATGAGCTATAGCGCGTGTCTGGGAACCGAAGATCGGCTCCCCCGCCGCGTAGTCATGGGCACCGGCGGCATGACGGCCGTGTATTCCGACTGGAACCAGCCAATGCAAATCGAAGCACCGCAGGCCAACGTGTTGCCGATGCCCGTGGTGCAGGCACCGCAGGGTCCGCCGCAATTGCCGGCGGGGCACATGGCGCTTCCGCAGGGACATCCCACGACCGCGCACTGATCGCAACCCGTCCGCACCCGGAAGGACAAAGACCACCGGCGTTTGCGCGCTGGTGGTCTTCCTCGCACAATAGTTTGGCACGGGCAGGCCGCAACGCCAGCCGGGGCGGCGTCATCCAATCACCAGAGGCATGTCACTAAATTTGGAGACGCGGGCGCGAGGATCCATGTCACTGCCGCAACCATCGGGAGCGCAGAACGAAGCGGGCGAAACACTCGACGAGTCCCGCCGGCTCCGTCGCCTGCAGCTAATGATGAGCATGGTTCTCTCTGTGATCTGCCAGGATCCCAGCTTGACCATTGAAGAAGCTTCGGAGATGGCTGCCAATGCCCGGCGCGCGGCCCTCGCTATGTTCCCAGGCAAGGACCTTGCCTTCGATCTGATCTACCGTCCGCGCTTGCAACGCGCCATGCGCGAACGCTTTCGTCTGCAGTAAGTTTCCGTCAATCTAACGCGCGGGCACGGGCTGACTTACCGCCGCCAGCGCACTCTTGGCCACCTCGATGGTGCGCGCAATGTCCGCTTCGGTGTGCGCCGCGCTAAGAAACGCCGCTTCAAACTGCGACGGCGGCAGATAGACTCCGCCGTCCAGCATGACGCGGAAAAACCGCCCAAAGGCTTCGGTATCGGCCTTGGCCGCGGTGGTCCAATCCGTCACCGCGTTGGCGGTAAAGAACCACGTAAACATGGAACCGACACGGTTCACGCTGAGAGCAACGCCGGCTCGCTTTGCAGCCGCGGCGACCCCCGTAACCAGCTTGTCGGTTAACCGATCCAGTTGGGCGTAGATTTCGCGATGCCCACGCAGGTGCCGCAGGGTCGCCAGGCCCGCTGCCATGGCCAGCGGGTTCCCGGAAAGCGTTCCGGCCTGATACATCGGCCCCAGCGGCGCCACCAGATCCATGATTTCGCTCGGCCCACCATAGCCGCCTACCGGCAACCCGCCGCCGATGATCTTGCCCATCGTCGTCAAGTCTGGCCGGATAGCGTAAATTTCCTGCGCCCCGCCAAACGCCAGCCGGAACCCGGTCATTACTTCATCGAAGATGAGCAGCGAGCGGTCGGCCTGCGTGATGGCACGCAGCGCTTCCAGATAACCGCGCGCGGGCGGCACACATCCCATGTTGCCCACCACCGGCTCAACAATGACGCACGCTATCTGGTGACGGAACTTCTTGAATGCCTCTTCCAGGGCATCCGTGTCGTTGAAGGGCAGCGCCAGCGTGAATTGCGTGAACTCTTCCGGCACGCCCGCCGACCCGGGAATTCCCAGCGTGGCCAATCCTGAACCTGCCTTCACCAGCAGCGCGTCCGCGTGACCGTGATAGCAGCCTTCAAATTTCACAATATATTTGCGCTTGGTAAAAGCGCGCGCCAGACGGATGGCCGACATCGTCGCTTCCGTCCCCGAACTCACGAAACGCACTTTTTCCATGTGGGGAAAAGCGGAAATGACAACTTCCGCCAGGTCGGCTTCGCTAGGCGTGGACGCTCCAAAACTCGTACCCTTACTGGCTGCAGTCGTGATTGCCTCCACCACATCCGGGGCGGCGTGACCAAGAATCTGCGGCCCCCAGGAGCCGATGTAGTCAATGTATTCATTGCCGTCCGCATCCCACAGATGCGCGCCCTGCCCGCGCACGATGAAAGGCGGATCCCCGCCTACGGCGCGGAACGCCCGTACCGGCGAATTGACCCCGCCCGGAATCAACGCTTCGGCGCGCTTCTGCAGTTTGCGCGATTGTTCCACTTTGCGAGCCATGGGCTTCTCCTCCGGCCAAAGCTAAATATAGCAGCCGTTTGGGCCGCTTCTGCGCGCGCCGTCACGCCTGTATGTGACCGTTGCCCGCCGCCAAACCACGGAATTCACAGGATATTGATATGTCCGCAATCTGCTCGCAACACGGCTTCTCTACCTTTGGCTTATCGACAGCCCTTCTAACCGGGAGGGTAAGGACAGCTTCGGGGCTCCGAGCTGTCCTTTCTTTTTGCTGGCCAGATCTTGACTCGCAGTTGCCTTCTCTCCACTTCCCCGGTAGATTGCATTCTCGCGGGGACGCGCTTGAGCCACTACAGCGGACACACCATGGTCGGGCGGCTGGAGCGGGTGCTGGTGTGCCCGCCGGAGAACGCTGGTTGGAACTCGGGCCGCGCCGCAGCCTGGCGCGAACTGGGTTTCCTTCATGCGCCGGAGTTTGCCGTTGCCAGTGAGCAACACGCAACCCTTTGCCACGAACTGGAAAGCGCCGGTGCTGAGGTCGTTCGCCTGCCGGCGTCGGGCGAGCTGACGCTGGATGCCGTCTACACCCACGATCCTTCGATCGTCACTGATTTTGGCGCAATTCCGTTTGTTCCGGGAAAAGCGAACCGCGTGGCGGAAGGTTCCGCGCACGCGACGTTCTACCGCGTCCAGAAAATTCCGGTACTGGGCGAAGTGCACGCCCCCGGCTCCGCTGAAGGCGGCGACATGGTATGGCTGGACGCACGTACACTGCTGATCGGACGCGGCTGTCGCACCAACAGCAGCGGCATCAGCCAAATGCGCACCCTGCTCAAGCCGCTCGGAATCGAAGTCCTGCCCGCGCCCCTTCCCTACAGCGCCGGGCCTTCCACCTGCCTGCACCTGATGTCGCTGATGAGCCTGCTCGACGACCGCACGGTACTCGTCGACTTGCCCTGGCTGGCGGTGGAAACGGTCGAACTCCTGCACGCCCGAGGCTACCGCATGGTTGAGATCGAGTATGAAGAACGCGAAACCCTCGCCTGCAACGTGCTCTCCCTCGGTGAAGGCCGCCTGCTCGCCCTCGCGGAGAATGCGCGCACCAATGAGAAACTCGCCGGCGCTGGATTCGACATGCGAGTTTTTCCCGGCAGCGCACTCTGCATCAACGGTGGCGGCGGGCCCACCTGCCTGACGCGTCCGTTGGCGCGAAGGTAAGCTGTCTTGAGATTGGCCGCCTCGGCCGCGCCAACGTGCCTGACACCGATGGAGCCCCTCTCCGCACCCTGCTAAAATAGCCCTGCATGCTGCTCCCCTTCGTCCGCGAACTCTTCGCGGACGTGGAAACTCTGCCCGGCTTTTTGCGTGTTGCCTCCCACCTGCGTGAGGGCACGGGGGGCATGCGTGTCTCCGGACTCACTCCTGCGGCCAAGGCGCTGTTGCTGGTGTTATGGCGACGGGCCACGGACCGCCCGTTGCTGGTTGTGGTCGCCGATAATCATGCTGCGGAAGAACTGCTTCCGGTGGTGCAGGCACTCGGCGAACTCACCGGCGCAGTGGCCCCAGAGGCCGTAGTCTGCGTTTCCAATCGCGACGTGTTGCCTTTTCAGAATCTCTCCCCCCACCCGGAGATTCAGGAAGCGCGCGCCACCGCCCTCTGGAAGATCGCGACCGGCGCGGCTTCTGTCGTCATCGCGCCGCTTGCTTCCACCGCGATCCGCCTGCGCCCGCCGGACTACTACGCCGACCTGGCGCGTATCGTTCGCCGCGGAGAAACGGTGGACGCGGAAACGCTCATCCGCCACCTCAACACGGTCGGCTACACGGCCGCCGACATCGTAGAGATGCCCGGCGAATACGCCTTTCGCGGCGGCATCCTCGATATCTACCCGCCGGAAGCCGAACGCCCGTTGCGCCTCGAACTCTTCGGCGATGAAGTCGAGTCCATTCGCAAATTTGACCCCGCCACCCAGCGCTCTTCCACGCCGGTAGACGAAGCCGTCCTCCTGCCGCTCACGGA
>JBGQDM010000126.1:0-8219 GCA_041495845.1 Terriglobia bacterium
CTCGATGGCGCGCCCGCGATCTCCGTTTGCGGTCGCGATCCGGGCATCCAGGATGCATGCCGCCAGCTCCAGGAAGGTTTGTGCTTTGTTGAAAAAAAAGCTGAACTCCAGATCGGCAGGCGTTTGTTGGCGCGCGCTTTCTAGATGCTTACGCTCAACTTCCGCTATCCCGATCTGGCCTTTCGCGGCGGCGGCGGATCCACGGGCGAAATGCCAGAACGCGGTCATCATCGTGAGGGGGATCTACATCGAGATTGATGCATGGACCTAATGCCAACGCGATGCCCCAAAACGGCATCGCCGCTTGGGGATCCAGCTCGGCCGCGCGCCGGAAGGCACGAGCCGCTTCTTCGTGGTTGAAGGCGTACACCAGCGTGAGTCCCTGATCGAAGAAGCGTTGGGCCTCAGAACTCTTCGTCGAGATGAGATGGTGATGCTGACCCAAGCCAGCGATGAGGGCCGACGGCTTTGCCGGGGCGGCCAAGAAACTGAGACCTGCCAGGAGCGAGAAGGCCAATGCCAGAAACTTCATCTGCGTTATCCAAGCCGCCAAAGCGACGTTGAGCCGGAGTGACGTCCGTCGGTGTTAGGGCATGCTTATATCATGAGATGCGTCTCGCGTCTCGCGCCAGCATCGCAAATTCCCTCGGACCGCCTCGACGAATCAAGCGGTTTCTCCCCAACCAACCATCTGTAGTAAGTTGTTGCACGATCTGGTGCTCCGGAGGGGCTATTGTCCATGGCTTCTTCATGCGAGGGTCCGAATTCAAGAAAGGCGCCACGGTGC
This sequence comes from Terriglobia bacterium, assembly GCA_041495845.1. GTDB lineage: Bacteria > Acidobacteriota > Terriglobia > Terriglobales > Acidobacteriaceae > JBGQDM01. The sequence goes on from JBGQDM010000126.1 coordinate 788, forward strand.
TTCGGAGTCCAGGCCTGGGATCTTGCACGGGGGGAGCAACAGGCTGGCGCAAGGGGTAGCGCTCGACAGAAGATGCCCCTGGCCGACCGCAGTGCGACTGAATCAACCCGCTCAGAAATTCGGAGGAGGTAACAGAGTGCGAGAAATGCGGATCGCGGTAATATTCTCGGTCCTATTTTCCATGGCCGCAATCGCCCAACAATCAGCCCCGGTGCCGCCTCCCAGCCAGCAGATCGCGGCGGCGGTCTTGCCCTTGCCGGCCGTCATGCGGCCGCACGCAACCGTATTGGGCTACGCTGCGGACCGGTCGCTCGTGACTCTGCGTCAAGGTTCGAACGGGATGGTGTGCACCGCATCTCGTCCCGGCAGCGTCGAGTTCGATGTGCGTTGCTATCACGAATCCTTCATGCCGGTGGTTCGCAGGCTACGCGATCTGCACGCGCAAGGCGTGCAGCAGGACGAGATCTTTCGCACCATCGACGCGGAAGTAAGAGCCAAGAAGCTGGTGGTTCCGGACCATCCCACGGCGGGATACCGCATGCTCGGCCCCATGTCCGCCTACCGACCGGCCACCAACACGGTTGGCAGGGGGATCCAGTCGTGGCAATCCGTCCACTTCCCTTACAAAACCGCTGCAGAAATTGGTTTGCCGGAAGAGGGTCAAGTCACGACCGCCATGCCCTATGTCATGTCCTCTGGTACATTCTGGTCGCACGTGATGATCGAGCACGAGGACAAGCCGGGCCGGAAATAGGCGCGGATCGTGCCTGGCGTCTTGAGGCGCTGCGCGTGAAGTTAAGCCCAACACGGGCGCGCGACGGGGATGGTGGCTGCGGCCTCAACCCCGAACCCTGAATGCGGGAGCAAACTTCTGCACAACTTGCCGGCCTCACATCCCCTCCCTCCAGAAGCAAGCACACGTGGTGGAAAGATCGGGCATCAATCCGGCCACTTGCTGCGCGTTCTCGGGCTCACCTTCGGACTCGCTGTCACTCTGGGAGGCACGATCGGCGCGGGCATCATGCGCGAACCGGGGGAGATTGCCGCGCGTCTTCCGAGTGCCTGGCTTATCGTTGGAGCCTGGCTGGCGGGTGGGGCTTATTCGCTGCTGGGGGCCTTCGCGCTGTCAGAGCTGGGCGCCATGGTTCCGCGCTCCGGTGGCCTCTATGTTTTCGCAAAGCGCGCCTTTGGCGATTATGCCGGATTTGTCATCGGCTGGACTGACTGGCTCAGCCTGGCGGGGAGCACAGCGGCCGTCAGCATTCTGATGGGGGAGTATGCCGCGGATTTGTTCCCACCCCTCGCGAATCATGCCCCGCTCACCGGTTGCCTGCTTCTGGGGATACTTGCGTTGCTGCAATGGCATGGTATTCGCTGGAGCAGCTGGTTCCAGAACACGACCAGCGCGGTCACGGCGTTCGTCTTCTTTGGCCTGATCGCGATGGCGCTCGTGGTCCCACGAACCGCGGTGCTAGCGCAACCGGTACATCCACAGCCGCCTTCGACGGTGCCGTTCTTCATCGCCTGCGTGCTTGTTCTACAGGCGGTGATTTACACCTACGATGGCTGGTACACCGTGGTCTATTTCGGGGAAGAGGTTCGCAACCCCGGCAGGGATGTTCCCCGATCCATGATCGGAGGCGTACTCCTGCTCACGGCGATTTATGTCCTGGTGAATGTCGCCTTGCTGCGTGTTCTCGGTGTATCGGGCGTCGCCGGAGAGAGCTTAGCGGTGGGAGCACTGACCAAACTCTTTTTTGGAGGATATGGAGGCATCGCGGTGCGGGCGCTGATGATCGTCTCCTTGCTCAGCCTGCTCAATGTGAATCTGATGTGTTCGTCCCGGGTGCTCTTTGCCCTCAGCGAGGACGGTTGGAGTTCCGCCAGCGCCAGACGTGTCAACCAAGGAGGTACGCCCAGCGTGGCCTTATTTCTAAGCTGGGTGGCCGCGGTGGTGCTGATTGCCTCCGGCTCCTTCGACCGGGCGATCGCGTTGACCACATTCTTCCTCGTCGCCAAGTATGCGCTGGCCTACATCGCGGTGTTTTGGCTGCGCAAACGTGAACCGGAGACGGCGCGTCCCTATCGGGCATGGGGCCACCCCTGGACGTCGGGAGCGGCGGTGGTGGGATCATTGGCTTTCGCGGCAGCAGCAATCGCGGGCGATACCCGCAACAGCCTCTACGCTGTACTTGTGCTTCTGGCCAGCTACCCGTTGTATCGGTGGGTTTGCCGGTTACGGGCCGGAGCAGAACCCGCGTAGGAAGTCGGGTCACGGAGGGACCTTTGGCCACGGATTTCACGGGTGCTCACGGATTTTCTCCGAAACGGAGAAGTTCTGGCGTCGGCGAGAGACGAGCTTTCCCCTCTTGGTGGGTGACACTTCCCTCGACTCGCGGGCGAGGGCGCCCGCGCCACACCAGCATGGCCACGGCGAATGTTGCTAGAATTATTCGGATGACCCACAACTCCGCATTTACCGACGTACCGACAGCGCTGGAGGAGATCCGCGCCGGGCGGATGATCGTGGTGGTGGACGACGAAGACCGCGAGAATGAAGGCGATCTGACGCTGGCGGCGGAAAAGGTCTCGGCCGACGCGATCAATTTCATGGCGCGCGAAGGCCGCGGCTTGATCTGCCTGGCGATGACCGGAGAGCGTCTCGACCATCTGCGCATCGGACCCATGTCGGCGGAGAATACTTCACAGTTTGGCACTGCGTTTTGCGAAGCGGTGGATGCGGTGGACGGAGTCACCACCGGCATCTCCGCCTATGACCGCACGCGGACGATTCGCGTCGCCATTGATCCGAAGACGCGCCCGAACGACTTGGCGCGGCCGGGACATGTGTTTCCCCTGCGCGCGCGCAAGGGTGGCGTGCTGGTGCGGGCGGGGCAGACGGAAGCCTCAGTGGACCTGGCGCGGCTGGCGGGCATGGTGCCAGCCGGCGTGATCTGCGAGATCATGCGCGACGACGGAACCATGGCGCGCGTACCCGACCTGATCGAGTTCTGTAGAACGCACAGCCTCAAGATGCTGACGGTGGCGGAACTGATCCGCTACCGCATGCAGCACGAGCGTCACGTGCGCCGCCTAGGCGAGTCCCTCGTGGGTACGCGCTTTGGCGAGTTTCGCTTTATTGCCTACGAAAGCGAAGTGGACGGCGGTGAGTCTCACGTGGCTCTGGTGCGCGGTGACCTGAACACGGACGACCCCGTGCTGGTGCGCATGCATGCCCACTGTCTGGCGGGAGATGTGTTCGGGGCCAGCACGTGCAATTGCCACCAGATGATCGAAGGCTCGCTGCAGATGATTGCGGAGGCCGGACGCGGCGCACTGATTTATCTGCACCAGACATCGAAGGGCTTTTCTGTGGAACGGATGGGGGAGCGGGCGCTACTCTCGTTCCATCGCGAGGCTCGGTTGGCGGCGCTGCCCGAGAGCGAACGCAAGACGCAGCGCGATATTGGCATTGGGGCGCAGATTTTGTCGGATTTACAGTTGCGACGCATCCGCCTGCTGACGAACCATCCACGCAAGGTGGCGGGGCTCGAGGGGTTTGGGATTGAGATTGTGGAACAGGTCCCCGTGGCGGTGGGAGCCGCCAAATCCTAAACCGCAGAGGGCGCGGAGAACGCCGAGAATATCACTGGCTGTATCCTTCGCTTCGGCAGGATCACAATTCTTGGGTGCACGCTGCTGCACACGGCTCGCGGGCGAGGGCGTCCGCCCCACAACGGGCCAGGATCTACCAGGGTTTGCGAGCCAGAATTTCGTCTTCGCGGATGAAGAATTGAGCCGGGCACTGGTCGGAACCACAGATCACAGGGATGAGGCCCGCGGTTTGCTTGCGGGTAATCAGGCCGAGCGTACCGCAGGAAGGGCACGACAGCACACCCCAGTAGGGGTCGTCCTTTTCGCCGACTTCTCCCGCGTTCTCCAGCACAAACAGGCTTCCCGGCTCCATCTGCTCCGGAATCCACTCGCTGATGATGGTGAGTTCGCCGACCATGGTTCTGCCTCCTGGGATTACGCCCGCTTGCGTGCGCGTTGCCGGCGCACGGCGTTTACCGGGATGCTGCGTTTGCGAATTTCGGCGCGAATCTGCCGCACCGCATCCGTAAGACACACACTCAGGATGGGCTGCTTGGCATGCCGCAAAATGTCCACGATTTGCTGCGGGGATTTCTCCAGATAAATGTGAGTGCCGTCGGTCAGCAGGTGATACTCCGAGTCGGCGGTGACGGTGTGAGCGAGGCGCTTCCCGAATTCGCGTTGCAGCAACTGCATCACCTTGCGCATGCGCTGCAGGGAAAAGCCCTTGCGCCGGAGTTGGCAGAGTACGGCCACTTCCGCCAGATCGTCGAGCGAGTAGAGGCGGCGATGGCCCTCATGCCGGGGCGCGACAATGCCCTGCTCGTCCCACCATTGCAACTGGCGGGCGGTGATGCCGGTCAGGGCCATGACGTCGCGCGTGCTGAACTGTTGTTTCATTTCCTGCCTTAAATGTTTCAAACAAGAACCCACAAAAATGTTTCCGCCATTTTAGGCTGGAAGGAGTGAGAGTCAAGCGCGGAATGCTGTGGGAAGGGTTAACTGGAAGAGTACCGGGAGGGGCAGCCGCCGCCGACAAAGTGAACAATCTCGAGGCGGTCGCCTTCCTGCAGCGCAGTTGCGGCCCAGCGTTCGCGAGGCACGATGCTGCGATTGAGCTCCACGGCGACCCGGTCAGGCTTCATGCTTAATTGCGTAATGAGGTCGGCCAGCGTGACCACACTGTCAAGATCCCGCGCTGCGCCGTTGAGCAGAACTTGCATGGGTGGTGATGTTTCCGCCGATCGGGCTTAGCCGACGCGCCGCAACTCGAACTTGCGCGTGGTCGTACGACCCTGATAGTTGGCCTGAATGAGAACGGAGGTCTCCGCGAGGAGCGCGTCGTCCATTGGAATTTTCATCTCCACCGTGCCGTCTCCTCCAGTGACGCCCTGGGTGTAAAGCGGATCCTGGTGAGGACGGGAGATGCGCGAGGTGAGGCGGGCGCCAGCGGCGGCATCCTGCCCATCCGTCACGCGCAGACTCATGAGCAGTTCCGCCTCCGGATAGGCGTTGTACGCGTTGACCCACTCCAGATCGAGCGGGCGAACACCCGCCAGCGCTCCCGGTTCCAGTTGGTCAAGGGCGCTTTTCATGCTGTCGCTGCGGATGGCTTCGAGGACGATGCGATGCTGGTCGCGGAGCAGTTGTTCAATCTGGGTGTCGCCGAAACCCTGTTCGCCGAGGCGGCTGGAATAGTTGGAGGTGCGTTTGCCGATGCAGCGTCCCTGGACAAAGACCTGGGTCTGCAGCAACTGTTCCCCTTGACGTGCCTCGCTCTGCACGTGGTAGACCGTGTCGCCGTGTTTTACGTCGGTATTGAAGCCAAAAATCATTGGTGGCGAGTGCCTGGCGGCCTTCGTTCCTCTTCGGAAAGACAGAATTTGCGGTTTTCCACCCGAATTGCTTGACACCCCTCCGGGCGAAAAAATACTCTAGAACGTTTGCTGTTGTTGTGTCCTCTGAATTATAGGCGACTCATTTATGCCGGACAATTATTTCGCACGCTACCTCCCCCTGCTGATGCATTTTCTGGCAGCGTGCGGCGTGGGTGCGGCAATTGTCACCCTTTCCACAATCATCGGCCACCGGCGGCCAACCCGGGCCAAGATGTCGCCCTATGAATGCGGCGTAACGCCGGTAGGGGACGCTCGCGGACGCTTTTCCGTGCGTTTTTACCTGGTGGCCATGCTCTTTATTCTGTTCGATGTTGAGGCCGTATTCCTCTATCCCTGGGCGGTGGTGTTGCGGGAACTCAAGATGTTCGGGTTCTACGAAATGCTGGTCTACATCGTCATTGTGCTGGTTGGTCTGTTCTATATATGGAAGAAGGGCGTAATCGAGTGGAACCAGACCGCGACGGGCAGGGGTGAGGTTTAGATGGCGCTGGCTCCGGCAATCACTGAGGTCGGGCAGTTGAAGGACCATCCGGCGGTAGCACGGGTGCTGGCAGCCAACCCGGAGGCGCTCGAAGGGGTCAAGTTCGACCGCGGCGAAATGACGCTGTGGATAAAGGCCGGCACCATTCGCCAAGTCTGCACGCTGCTGCGCGATAATCCGGACTGTCCTTTCAATTTCCTGGCGGACATCACCTGCGTCGACTGGTTCCCAGCCGAACCGCGGTTTGAAGTGGTCTACCATTTGCTCTCGATTCCAAAGAAAGAGCGGGTCCGGCTGAAGGTGCGGCTGGGAGCCGACAGTCCCAGCGTGGCCTCGATCACCTCGGTGTGGCCGTCGGCGAATTTTCCCGAGCGTGAAGTCTTTGACCTGTTTGGGATTCGCTTCGACGGGCACCCGTATCTGCGAAGGATCATGATGCCGGAAGATTGGGAAGGACATCCGCTGCGCAAGGACTATCCGGTGGAGGGGTACCGCTGATGGCGCACCTGAACCCCACCCCAGTCCTCGAGCCGGCGCAGGACCGCACCATGATCCTCAACATGGGGCCGCAGCATCCGTCGACGCATGGCGTGTTGCGCCTGGTGCTGGAGATTGACGGCGAGACCGTGGTGCGGGTGATGCCCGACATCGGCTATCTGCACACCGGAATTGAGAAAACCTGCGAAGCAAAGTTCTATCAGCAGGTGGTGCCCCTCACCGACCGCATTGATTATCTGTGCCCGATGTCGAACAACCTGTGTTACGTGCTGGCGGTGGAGAAGCTGCTGGGGCTGGACATTCCACCCAAAGCGCAATGGGTGCGGGTGATGCTGAACGAACTGACCCGGATCAACTCACACCTGGTCTGGCTGGGCACCCACGCCCTCGACATCGGCGCCATGTCCGTATTTCTGTACTGCTTCCGCGAGCGCGAAGATATCCTGCGCCTGTTCGAGCTGGTGAGCGGACAGCGGATGATGACGTCCTACTTCCGCGTGGGCGGGTTGGCACTGGAGCCGCCTCTCGGATTCTTCGATCGCGTCAAGAAATTTGCTGACCGTTTTCCGGAAAAGGTGGACGAATACGAAAACCTGCTGACCAACAATCCCATCTGGAAAGGACGGACGCAGGGTGTGGGCAAATTAACGACGGAAGATGCGATTGCCCTCGGAGCAACCGGGCCCACACTGCGGGCCAGCGGGGTGGACATTGATCTGCGGCGCGACATGCCCTACACGGGATACGAGAATTTCAAGTTTGCTGTCCCGGTCATGACGGAAGGGGATGTGTACGCGCGCTATCTGGTGCGAGTGCGCGAACTGCGCGAGTCCATCAGCATGGTGAACCAGGCGCTGGCGGGCATGCCCGAAGGGCCGGTCAAAGCCGATTCGCCCAAGGTGGTCCTGCCCGACCGTGAAAAGATGAAGACGGAGATGGAAGCGCTCATCTACCACTTCAA
>JBGQDM010000127.1:0-8203 GCA_041495845.1 Terriglobia bacterium
CAGCTTTCAGAGCAAGGGCGCGAAGAAAGGCCAAGTCTTAAAACGCAGAGAACGCAGAGAAAGGCCGCGGAGGACGCTGAGAAAGCTCTGGCCACGGATGGTCACGGATGGGCACGGATTCTATTTGGAGCTTCGAGTTGCTGGTCATGAAAGGGATTCTTCGCTGCGCTCAGAATGACAAGAGTGAAGCGTGCGCGCGTGTTGTTAATTGCTAAGTGCCAAGTGCTCGAAGCTAGAGGCCAAAAGCCAAAAGCCAAAAGCTAGAAGCTGAGGACCAAAAAGCTTACTTATGAAATATTGCCGGTTTCGTCAAGATGGGGAGAGTCGCCACGGATTGGTGGAATCGGTGGGCGGCCGCGAGATGATCACACGTGTATTGCTCACGCTGCCCGAGGATGCGGACGGCGATCTGGAGAGTCTGGCCAGCAAGCGCATGGACGCAGTTGCACTGGCGGAAGCGGAACTGCTGGCTCCCGTGAGTCCGTCGAAGATTGTGTGCGTGGGGCGGAACTACCGGGCGCACGCGGCGGAACTGGGAAACGAAGTTCCGAAGGAGCCGTTGTTGTTCTGGAAGCCGCCTTCCGCGCTGGTGGGTCCGGGAGGGATGGTGCGTCGGCCGAGCGTTGCTGAGCGAACTGATTATGAGGGGGAACTGGGCGTGGTCATCGGGCGGCGGTGTTCGCGACTGAAGGGGGATGAGGATGTGCGGCCCTACATTCTGGGCTACACCTGCATCAACGACTTTACGGCACGCGACCTGCAGAATAAGGACGGCCAGTGGACGCGCGGGAAAGGCTTCGACACCTCGTGCCCGGTGGGGCCGGTGGTGACCGACGAAGTTGATCCGTGGGCGGGGTTGGCGCTGGAGACGCGCGTCAATGGAGTGGTGCGGCAGCAGGGGAACACGCGGGATTTCATTTTTCCGCTGGATGTGGTCATGCGGTATATCACGCAAGTGATTACGCTGGAGCCCGGAGACCTGATCGCGACCGGGACGCCGGAGGGCGTGGGGCCGGTGGTGGCCGGGGACGTGATGGAAGTGAGCGTGGAAGGAATCGGCGTGCTACGGAATGCGGTGGGAGAGTGGAACTGATAGCTAGTTAGCTTCTAGCCACTAGCGAGGAGCTTGAACCGCGCCGGTCAGCCGCGCGGCCCGGAAGGCGGTGTCGGCTGCACCGTCTTGTTAGAAACAACGCGGAAGACCGGAAATGCCGCGGCGACCCTTTGGAATTCCGCAAGCGCTGCATCTTTGTTCACGGGCACGTGAGGTCGCGCTCCCGGTGCTCGCTGCAGGTAAGCCCTCAAGATGGGTGCGCACTGGTCGGCGGGAACCTCTTCGAGTTGGATCTCCTCACGGGCGCCGCTCCGGAGAACCGCTCTTCCACCGGCGGCACGTACGTTTTGGACCCAGTGCACGTTATCTCCGAGCATCGACACCAAGTACCGCTGCCCATCGACGATGGCGATGACCACCGGCAGCGAGACAGTCCGCCCCGACTTTCGTCCGGCCACTTCCAATGTCACCAGGTAGTTGGGCGTGACGCCTGACGAGGCGACAGCAGCCGACGCTCGATTCAGAATCCTTGCGATCCAGTTGGGTCGCTGCCCACGGTACAACCATCGCTTGAAATCGCTGAGAGTCATCAAAGATTAGTTCCCTTCGAGTGAGTCCTCGCGGAGTTTCATCAGAGAATAGAGCGTTTGATTGACGGGGACGTTCACGCCGAGTTCCTGGCCGCGGCGGACGAGGTAGCCGTTGAGCGAGTCCATTTCTGTGCGCTTGCTGCGGGCGAGGTCCTGGGCCGTGGAGGAAAGCGCCTGGGGCATGGCTTCCCCGAGCTTGTAGACGGACTCGACCATCTGCGGTGCGGGTAATTCCACGCCGGCAGCGCGAGCGACGGCGAGGGCTTCTTCGGTGACGCGGCGCATGAGGTCACGCGTGCCGGCGTTCTGCAGGACACGGCCGTAGCGGGCGAGGCTGAGCGCGGAAATGGCGTTGTAGGCGCAGTTCATGATGAGCTTGGTCCAGAGCTCAGCCTGGATGTTGGCGGAAACGCGGCAGGGAACTTCCGCGCGCTGAAAAATGTCTGCCAACTCGTGAAGCCGTTGCCATCGGGCGCCGGTCTCGGGACCACCCTGGGGAAAAATTCCAGCCACCAGGTCACCGCGGCCCGAGTGCTTGACGTGCGCGAGTGCGGACATTGCGGCCGCAACATACACTACTGTCGCGATGGCTTCGAGGCCGGTGGCGGCGCGGATGCGCTCGACGTTATCCACGCCATTTTGCAAGCTGATGAGGGTTGCGCCGGGGGCAAGGTGCGGTGCCAGTTGTTTGGCGGCAGTCTCCGTATCGAGAGTTTTGACCGTGAGCAGGACGATGGCTGCCTCGCGAAGGGTGGAAACGTCAGCTGAGGCGCGGACTGGAACGCGCTCCTGAAACTTGAGGGTGTCAAGCACGAGACCATCAGCGGCGGCGGCGACAAACGCGGGCCGTCCGATGAACGTGACGGGTGCGCCGGCACGCGCCAGCATGCCGCCAAAGTAGCAGCCAACCGCACCGGCGCCGAGCACGGCGATTTGCGGCCAAGCAGGTTCGGACACGTTGATGTTCTCCTGAGCTTTACAGTTTTACACGGCGGCGCGCGCGCGGGAAGCGGAGTTCACTTCGGTGCTATTTTCGGATGAGGCAGGGGGACATTATGCTGGAAGAGGAAAAGTCGGGGGAGTTCCGGTGATGGATTTTCTGCGCATGTATTCGATTGCTCTCGGAGCGCTAGCGGTCGTGCTGGCAGTGGTGGCTTTGCGGCGGCGCAGGAAGACGGTGCCGGACCAGGAACGCGAGCGACGCGAATTTCTCGATCGCGTGGGCCGAATCACCGACGGGAACGTGCTCGACGTGCAGGAGATGGAGCCGGAAGGAGAGCGGTTGACGCAACTCATCCTTTATCAATATGAAATCGCCGGCGTCGAGTACCAGTGCTCGCAAGATGTGACCCGACTGCGGCACTGGATCAATCTGCACAGCTGCCGACTGGGGTTGCCAACCTCAGTGAAGTACGATCCGCAGAACCCGGGCAACTCGCTGGTAATCTCAGAGCGCTGGAACGGGCTGCGAGAGTAGAAGAAGCTAACGGATCTTGCCAGTCTTCTCCCGTATCCGCGCGTTGAACTGTTCGGACTGCCCGCGCGGAATGCTGAGCGTCGACCACTGCGTGGACTTGAAATGTTTGGCCAGAAATACGATCTGGCTGGTGTGTTGGGCCAGGTGGGTGAGCGCGCGATTCAGCGCTTGCAATACCGTGTGAGGTTCGCGGCGGATGGTCACGGTGCGCTCCAGGTCTTCCGCTTTGAGAGCGGTGACCGCATCGAAAACACGTTTCCAGCCCTGTTCCCAGGCGCGCATCATTTCGCCGCGGGTGGCGTCAGGGTCAATCTCGAATTCGGCATCACGATTGCGGTCGGGTTTTTCTCCGTCGCTGCTCAGGAAACTGGTGAAGCGTGAACGCATGTTGCCGGCCATGTGCTTGACTAGGGCAGCCAGCGAATTGGACTCGGGGTCGAGCTCGCGGAAAAATTCTTCCTCCGTTACCTGCCCCAACGCGCCTTCGGCCAGACGCTTGTGGCCGCGCAATTGACGGAGAATTTCTTCGAGGTAGTGAACAGCCAGTTGAGTCATACTTCTGCTTCCTTTGGCACGGCAGCGGATGGCGTGGCAGCGCCCCAACCTCCGCCTCCCGGAGTTTCGATGCGGATGCGCTCGCCGGGATGCAGGCGGCGCGAAAACTTTCCTGGCAAAGTCTCTGTAGCGCCATCGATGCCCACCAGGCAGGCACGTCCGGGCGCGCCGTCCACACCACCTGCCAGACCGTAAGGCCCTCGGCTGCGGCGATCTGCCAGCAGCGTCACATCAGCTTCGCTTAGAACTTCGATTTCCCGCACAATGCCGTCGCCGCCCTGATGCCTGCCCTGGCCACCGCTTCCCTGGCGCAGCGAATAGCGGTGCACGCGCAGAGGATACGCGGACTCCAGCGCTTCCGCCGGCGTGTTCAGCGAATTGGTCATATGGGTGTGCCCGCCGGAAGTGCCTCCGCTTTGCGGAGCGGCGCCCATGCCGCCGGCGATGGTTTCATAATAGGCGAAGGGCTGGCCACTGCGTGGGTCAATGCCCCCAATGGTGAGATTGTTCATCGTGCCGGAAGCGGCGGCCGGAATGCGCTCGGGCAAAGCCCGTGCCAGCGCGCGCAAGAGCACGTCCACGATGCGCTGTGAGGTTTCAACATTGCCGCCGGCAACCGCCGCCGGCGGCCGCGCATTGACCACCGTTCCCACCGGAGCAATCACACGCACTGGCCGCATCAAACCCGTGGTTGCCGGAACATCCTCGGCCAGCAGACAACGGAAGACGTAGAAGCAGGCGGAAAACGTGATTGCTTCCACGGCATTGATCGCGCCTTCGACCTGCGGATCTGAGCCGGTAAAATCCACGGTCACGGCTGGGGAGGGCCGGCGCAATCCTCTCCTCGACCGTCGCCTATGAGTTGCGCCGGACAGAGTGATGGCCACGGCGATTTTCACCGGCCGTTCCGTAATGCCGTCGTTGTCGAGAAAATCCTCGGCGCGATAAGTTCCTGGCGGTATCTGCGCCAGCAAGGTGCGCATCATCTCTTCGGAATAAGCAAGCAAATCAGCACTGGCGCGGTGTGCCCGCTTCACGCCATAGCGCTGGCAAAGTTCGCGCAGGCGCGTGGCTCCAGTGTGGCAGGCGGCCAGTTGCGCGCCCAAATCGCCTTCGCGCTCTTCCGGCGTGCGCACGTTCGCCAGCAATAGCGCGAGCACATCACGGTCCATGGTTCCCCGGCGCACCAACTTCACCGGCGGAATGCGAAACCCTTCCTGATAAATTTCGCGGCACAGACCCATCGACCCGGCAAACATTCCGCCTACGTCGGCGTGGTGGGCGCGCGACGCAACATAGAAATCCGGAGGACCGTTGCTGGGCTTCGTCTTTCCCGCATACACCGGCATCACCAGCGTGATGTCGGGTAGATGCGTGCCGCCGCAATACGGGTCATTCAACATGGCCACATCGCCGGGCGCCAGATCGAGGCGTTCGATGGCGGCACGCACCGACATCGGCATGGAGCCGAGGTGCACCGGCATGTGATCGCCCATGGCAATGACTTCACCGGCGGAATCAAACACGGCGCAGGAGTAGTCGCGGCGCTCTTTGATGTTGGGCGAGAAGGCGGTGCGACGCAAGGCTGCACCCATTTCCTCGGCGATGGAGTGGTACAGACTCTTGAAAACTTCCAGCTCGATGGGATCGCGCGACATGCGTGCGGGCAGTTTACCGCAGAGAGCAAAAGCTTGCATCGGGGTCATGCGGGAGAGGTAGATGATGAAAAGTTATTGACATTGTGTTCGTCTACCCGCAATATCTTGGGGTAGCCATGTGAATCACGCAAGTTGTGGGACATGGCTTGCAAGGGAAAATCGTTCAACGGAGGATAAGCTCATGCCTGCAAAGAAGAAGGCGAAAAAGAAAAAGAAACACTAGTTGAATTCGTGCGAGGGTGAACCTCGCATGCACTCATACCGGGCCTCCGCCACCATTACCGCGGAGGCTTTTTCGTTGCTGGAACTTTCAGGGGGGTTGTTCCGGCTGCTGGAACGTGCTACAAACCGTGCTGCAAGGGCACTGCCGCCAATGCGGTCACCAAAGAAAAACCCGCCCCCAAAAAGAGAAGCCGAGATTTTCATCCCGGACAAGCTCTACTTCCGCATCGGCGAAGTGTCGCGCCTGTGTCGCTTGCCGGCCTACGTGCTGCGCTTCTGGGAAACGGAATTTCCGCTGCTGAAGCCGGTGAAGAGCAGCACCGGCCAACGCATGTATCGCCGCCGCGATGTGGAGATGGTGGTGCGGATCAAAGACCTGCTCTATCAGCAGGGTTACACCATTCCGGGTGCGCGGCAACATCTGCGCGGAGAAACGAAGAGCGCGAAGAGGCAGGGCGCGCTGCCGTTTCCGAAAGTGCCGCCCGCGGAACTGAAACGCTTGCGCCAGGGATTGCAGGAAATTTTGCAAATCCTGTCGGCCCGGCGGGCGTAAGCGCGGCAGGCCTTTCCCATCAGGGCAGAGGGTTCAGCGTGCTCACTTTCTCAGCCTTCTGGGGCCGGGTTCCTTTGAGAAATTGGCCGATTGCAGGTTTTAACAATCTCTGGACGTACCTCCCCTTACCTCTACTTGCTAACGAAACTGCTGTGCAGGAGAACCTTCCGCCCAGCTTCTTCGCTCAAGGGGTTACGAGCACGGCCGCTTTTCTTGCCGGGAGTCCGGTCCCACCTCTGAGCCCGGGCCCCCGGCCACCGTCACCGTGCCGCACACATTCTGGGACGGCTATATCGCTAGGACGGCTGCCACGCTGACGCCGGAACAACTTTGTTTGCGGGCTACGAAGGGTGAAGCTGCGGAGGCAATCCTTGCGGCAGGAAAAGATACGCCGGCCGCCATCGTTCTTGGATGGCGGCCGGCGTTCTTACTACTGGCTGATACGGCGTGCGATTGCATTGACTTGTGCGGCAGCGAAGAAAACCAGGCTGCGGACGCGAACCGTGTCTCCGTTGTTGACGCTGGTCAGTTTGTGCAGATCGGTGCCGCCCTGCCAGAAGATGGTCACCGTTGTTTTTCCTGAGAGCGTGGCAAAGGCCGAGTCCGCAGGCAGCGTGAGAGTGAAAGTCACTGGGCCCGCCGAAGTTGCTCCCGGCAGTCCTGAGACCGTCCCCGTCAGTGTCTGCTGCTGTAGTTTTACTTTTTCCGCCACCAGGCTGGTGCCGGTAAGCGTACTCGCGCTGTCCACTTCTACGCGCTGACCGGGGTGGACCGTGCTGGCATCGAAGGGGAAGTTAGGTGGCGCCGGCAGACTGCCGATACCGCTGGTATCGATGTTGCCTTTGCTCACGCGATATTGCGCGCCGCTCACATCCGCCGTGAGCGTAGTGCCGACTTTGGTGTCGTCCACTCCGCTGCCCTGTCCATCTTGCGTCAGAATGGAAAGCTCAGTTGCCGGGTTACCGGTGACTTGGAGAATGTTGCCTTCGAGTTCGGCTCCATTCTCGTTCTCGACGCCTTCCACTTCCTTGGCGTACAAGGTGCCATCAGCGCGGGTGCTGCCTTCCACCGTGACCATCATATTAGCCAGGGTGGCGAGCGTAGCGCCTTCTTTGAACTCAGTGTTGGCGTCCGTAACAAAGGTCAGAATCGCGCCGCTCTGGCCCACCGTCATGGTGAAGGAATTTCCGGAAACACTGGTCACCTTGCCGCTGATGTCTTCCATTTCGCCATCTTCGGGGTGCTGATGGTCCTCTGCTGCCACGACTGACGACGAGAACGTAAACGACGACGCACTGAGGTTGACCCCAGTGACATTGCCCAGCCCGTCAAAAGTAAGCGCGTTGGCAACGCTGAGGTCAATGTTGAGCACCGATGAACTCGGCCCGATGGTAATCGGAGAACCGAAATTCACGGTGATGGCCTGGTTGAAAGCCGGCTCGATCTTGGTGACCACACCCAGGTTGTTGAGAAACGTAATCTCCGGCTTTTGCACCGTGAGGGTTGCGCTCGAGTAACTGCCTTGCGGCACGCCCAGCAACGCGAGAGGCTCGCTGATGCCCGAAAGGTGGGTCAATTCGATGCGGCGGGTCGCGGCCAACACGGTCACCGCGGTCCCGCTGGTGGGGGTGAGAGTAATCGGCCCCACGGTCACTTCAAACGAGATGACGCGATCAGACGGCGCATCTCCGATTCTTACTTGCATTGGGCTGCTAGCCCCGCCCCCAGGGCCGGGTCCGCCGGTGCTGGCACTACCGCTGCCACAAGCCGTTGCCAGCAATGCCGCTGCCAGTACGAGCCCAGCACCGACATAGGTTGTCCATTTACGCTTTCCCAGAAAACGCGATATTGCTGTCATAGTTCCTCCAAGGCGACGAAGCAGGCGAGTACAACTCACTCAGTGGATTAGACAGTGGGCGGCGGCCTGCGGAACAGGTTTCGGAAGGGCAGCGGAACAATGGAGAAACGGACAGGGCGCTGGAAAGCAGCAGGAGCCTATGGGGATGGCGGGTTCAGAAGGGTGTTCCAGGCGCGAAAAATGAAGAATGGTCGGCCCTAGCAGACGATGTTCGAACTTTCCTCTTGAGCGCTCGC
>JBGQDM010000128.1:0-7646 GCA_041495845.1 Terriglobia bacterium
AATCTCGGTAAAGAGTTCCGGCTGCAGCTCCGCCAAATGCGGCAGTGTGCGCGACATGCCGCCAGCGGTGTGATGTTCCGTAAGCCGATAGGTGGTGAGCACATGCGGAAAACGCGGGTCGGGCGATTGCGCGTAAGCATTATCCGGGCGCTCGCAGGTCAGCGCGGGCGGGTTCGTGGCCTGCTCCGGATGCACCGCGTTGCGCACCGGGGACTCCAGCGCTTCGTAGTGCGCGGGCAGCGGGCCGTCCTTGAGGCCCGTGGGCACAAAAATCCAGGCGCGCCCGTCCGCATGCAAGAGAAATGGAGAATCACCGCCCAGGGCCTCTGTGCCCGACGCGCCGATGGACGGTTGGTGCGACGGTGGCTGCTGCCGGGGGAAATCCGGCTGGTCGAGTCCGGTCCATTCGCCGCGCTGCTCGTTCCACCACACCAGCTTCTTGCGCTCGCTCCAGGGCTGGCCGTCGGGGCGAGCGGAAGCGCGGTTGTAGAGAATGCGGCAATCATTGGGCCAGGCGAATCCCCAGCCGTGGCCAAGAAAATCTCGCGCCGCGCGTTGATTGGCGCGGTTCTCTTCCGGCTGCGGAAACACGCCACTGTAAATCCACGCGCCGCAACTGGTGGATCCATCGCTGCGCAGGTCCCGCGAACTCTGCAGCAGGCGTCCGGTTGTCAGATCAAAACCGTTAATTTCCTGGAGCACCGCCTCCATCCGCGGTTCGGCATGTGCGCCGTGGACAGGGTAGTCCCAGGTCAACGCGTTCAGGCCGGCGTTTCTTGGGTTTCGTTCTCTCTCGGCACGTGCCTTCAATCGTCGTCCGAGATGAAACACAAACCAGGCATCGCTCCGCGCTTCTCCGGGCGGATCCACCGCCTGGTTGCGGAACTGCAGCAACCGCTGCGTATTCGTGAATGTTCCCGCCTTCTCCGCGGAGCCGGCGGCAGGAAAGAGAAAAACTTCCGTCGCAATGCGTTTGGGGTCAAGCTCGCCGCGCTCCACTTCCGGCGAGTCATACCAGAACGTAGCGGTCTCCGTTTCCACCATCTCCCGCACCACCATCCACTTCAGTTGCGCCAGCGCGCGGCGCTCCAGCCGGCTGTTGGGCGCGCCCACGGCGGGGTTCTGGCCCATCACGAACAGACCTTCCATTTTTCCATCCGCCATGTCGAGCCAGTAGGCAAAGTGGGAGTGATCGCCGGTGAGCCGCGGCAGCCAGGAAAACCCGAAATCGTTTTCCGCGGTCGCGGCGGAGCCGTAGTAGGCCTTCAACAGACTGACAAAGTAGCAATCAATATGGCTCAACAAGCCAGCCTGTTGCCGGTGTTTGTTAATGTAGAAGGTTAAGTCCGAAGCTGGCCCCTGCCCCGGCATCGGCAAGTATCCTGGCAGCATGTCAAACAACGTCGGAATGTCGGTCGAGCCTTGAATCGAAGCGTGGCCGCGCAACGCGAGAATCCCGCCGCCCGGTCGGCCGATGTTGCCGAGCAGCAATTGCAGAATCGCCGCCGCGCGAATGATCTGCACACCATTCGAGTGTTGCGTCCAGCCCACGGCGTAACAAATCGCTGCGGTCTTCTCCGGTCCCGATGCCGCGGTGAACACGTCTGCCGTCTTCAGAAATTCGCGCTGCGGAATGCCGCACTGTTGTTCCACCAACTCCGGCGTGTAGCGGGCAAAGTGGCGCTTCAGAATTTGATACACGCAGCGGGGGTGTTCCAGGGTTGCGTCCATGCAGGGACGGCCCTGCTCGTCGGTCTCGAACTGCCACGTCGCCGGATCGTAGCTGCGAGTGGACGGGTCCCAGCCGGAGAAAAGGCCGTCCAGGTCCTCCGTGTCGCGGAAATTTTCATTCACCAGAAAGGGCGCGTTGGTGTAAGGCACCACGTAGTCGCGGAAGACGCGATTGTTCTCCAGCGTGTAGCGGATGAGCGCGCCCAGAAAAATAATGTCCGAGCCGGCGCGTAGCGGTAGCCAGACGTCGGCCATGGCAGACGTGCGATTAAACCGCGGATCCACGTGGATCACCTTCGCGCCGCGCTCGCGTGCCTCCATCACCCACTGGAAGCCGACCGGATGGTTCTCCGCCATGGAAGAACCCATGATCAGGATCGCGTCCGCATTGCTCAGGTCCTGCAATGCCGTGGTGGCGCCGCCGCGCCCCAGCGATGTGCCCAGACCGGGCACGGTAGAGCTGTGTCATATCCGTGCCTGATTGCTCAGGCACACCATCCCCAGACCGGCGGTGAATAATTTCTTGATCAGGTAATTTTCTTCGTTGTCGAGCGTGGCGCCGCCCAGATGGCCGATGCCCGTGGTGTGCATCAGCGGCTCGCCGTCGCGCGTCTCCTGGAAAGTCCGCCCGCGAGATTCCCACACCCGCTCGGCCACCATGTCCATCGCTGTTTCCAGATCGAGGTGCTGCCACTCGGTGGCGTAAGGGGCACGATACTTCACTTGCGTGAGCCGCGCGGAATGCGTATGCAATTCGTACGTGTCCGCGCCTTTGGGGCAAAGGTGCCCGCGCGAGATCGGCGACTCCGGGTCGCCTTCAATCGAAACCAGCTGGCCGTCGCGATGAAACACCAGCTGCCCGCAGCCCACCGCGCAGTACGGGCAGACCGAACGCGTCACTTGTGCGCCCTCGTGCTTCGGACGCAAGTTGATCGTCCGGTCGCTCATCGCTTCCACGCCCGTGCCGTCAGCGCCGGTCTGGAGCTGGCGGAGCAACGGCCAGCGCATGATCCAATCTCTCAGCAAGCGGCCTCCCGAAACACTGGCATTCTAAAGTACGGCCCTAGGAATTTCCCGTCCCATCCGTCGTTCAGCGGGATTCGGGAAGCGTGTAGGCGAACTCATAGAAGTGTTTGCCGTTTTCGATCTTAATCGCCATCTTCCCCGCGAGTCCCACCAACTGCCCCGTACCAGAGTCCGGCACCACGGTGACGCTCAGTTGTGGGGTGCCGCGTGTCATCGTACCGCTGTGCTGGAGTACGAAGGTGCCACTGCGTCCCTGCAGGGTTCCACTTACGCGCTCGATGGCCACATAGCCAGCCGAGCCCTTGACCTCCGTGATCATGCTCAGCATCTCGCCCTTGCTGGTTCCTTCGAGGTCACCGTGAAACTGCTTATCGAGGGACAGCCTGCTGAGCCCGGCGCTCTCCGCTTCTTTGTTGTCCGCCTTCTGCGCATTCACCTTCACTTCAAATGTTCCGCTGGCGTGAGCTGTCATGACCGTCTCCTTTTCGACCGCGTTCGGGACGTTGCTTTGGCCTTGGGCTCCCGCTGCCCAAATGGAGCCAAGCAGCAAGCAGATTCGGATCACAACACCAGCCCGACAGATTCTTGTCAAAGCGGCGGCGCCGTGGCCCATGCGAAGCAGTAGAGTTTTCATGTCAGTGTTTGTCCTTAGCGATAATCTAAACCGAGGCCAAGTCGACCGGTTGGAAAAAAGCGCGGCCATCTCAGTCATCGGATGGTCCGGAACCGCGCCTCAGTTACAATCTGACCGCAGCCCGCGCCCATGTTCTCCCGCCGCACCGAATGGAACCTCGCCACCAACCGGCTCACGCAGGCACAGGAGCGGCTGCGCGCCGCGGGCAGGGAAGTGCTCGACCTGACGGCCTCAAACCCCACCACCGTCGGCTTGCATTACGACCAGCAGGCGATTCTGACTGCGCTCGTCTCTGACGCATCGCTGCATTACACTCCGGCCGCCCGCGGACTGCTCAGCGCCCGCCAGGCGGTCGCGCAGTATTACCGCGAGCGCGACGGTCTGCAGGTGGATGCTGAACGCATCCTGCTGACGACCAGCACCAGCGAAGCGTATTCCTTCATCTTTCGGCTGCTCTGCGATCCCGACGACGAAGTGCTGGTGCCGGTGCCGAGCTATCCGCTGTTTGAATTTCTCGCCGGCTTGCAAGACGTCCGGCTCACGCCTTATCCGCTTTTCTACGATCACGGCTGGCACTTTGACCTGTATGCATTGGAGCGGGCACTGACTCCCAAGTCCCGTGCCGTGCTGGTCGTGCACCCCAATAATCCAACCGGCTCGTTTCTCAAGGATGCCGAAGCGGAAGCCCTGCGCCAGTTCTGCGCGGCGCACCAACTGGCTCTCATCGCCGATGAAGTGTTTCTCGATTTCACCTGGAGCGGATCGCAGCGCCGCAGTTTTGCCGCGCCCTCTTCCGCTCTCACGTTTGCCCTGAGCGGCCTGTCGAAAATCTGCGCTCTTCCGCAAATGAAGGTGGCATGGCTTTCCGTCAGCGGCTCTGACGCGCTGGTCGAACCGGCGCTGGCTCGCCTGGAAGTGATTGCCGATACCTACCTCTCGATGAACGCGCCCATCCAGCACGCCGTTGCGCAGTTGCTGGAGCAGCGCTTCTCCCTGCAGCGCCAGATGCTTGATCGCGTCGCCGCCAACCTCGCCGAACTCGACCGCCAGCTCGCGCGCCAGTCGGCTTCCGAGCGGCTCGTGGCTGAGGGTGGATGGTACGCGGTCCTGCGCGTTCCTGCCACCCGCAGCGACGAAGATCTGGCGGTTGAGATTCTAGAGAAGGAAGCGGTGCTGGTGCACCCGGGACACTTTTACGATTTTCCGCGCGAGGGATATCTGGTCATCAGTCTGATTGCGGACACGGATGAATTCCGTGACGCGATCCCCCGGCTGCTGGCGCTGGTGGGCTAACGCGCCCTCACAGGCGCAGAGCCCCCTTCAGGAACGGATTGCTCTCGCGCTCTGCTCCAATCGTAGTCAGCCCGCCGTGTCCGGGTATCACAATCGTCTCGTCCGGCAGCGCCAGCAGTTGACCATGCAGCGACGCAATAATCTTCTGGAATGACCCGCCGGGGAGATCGGTACGCCCAATGCTTCCGGCAAACAAGGTGTCGCCCGCGATCAGTTTTTTCTCGGCGGAAAAATGCAGGCAGATGCTGCCTTCCGTGTGGCCGGGCGTGTGCAGCACCTGCGCCTCCAACGCACCGGCGCGCAGAGTGTCCCCGGGCTTGGGACTCTGATCAATCTCCACTTTTTCGGGCGGTGCCATCCCCAGCCAGCTTGCCTGCACATCCAGCATGCGCAAGAGATCCAGGTCGTTTTCGTTCAGCAGCAGCGGCGCCCCGGTCAGGCGACGCAGTTTCATCGCTCCGCCGACGTGATCAATGTGCGCATGGGTGATGACAATGAGTTTTACTTTGAGCCCGTGCCGTTTGACGATGGCCAGTACATCGTCCACCTCGTCACCGGGATCAATGACCATCGCTTCGCGCGACGCTTCATCGCCGATCACCGAACAATTACACTGCAGCGGGCCAACGGGAAAGATTTCATGAATCATGTAGCCGATGGTTGAAGCTAGAAGCTGCCTACTTCGCTGGCTTCTGTTGCGTCTGAGCCGGCGCCTTTACGTCCTGCAACACCGACGCGGGGCCGCGCCGCACCAGCAGCACAGAGAGCGCAATGGACGTCACCATGAAAATGATGGCTGACCAGGTCGTGGCGCGAGAAAGGGCAGTGGCTGCGCCGCGCGGACCGAACGCAGTCTGGCTGGCTTGTCCCCCAAACGCAGCGGCAATATCGGCGCTCTTGCCGCTCTGCAGCAGCACCACGGCAATCAGAAACAGGCAAACTACCACGTGAACCACGACGATCAAGTAGTACATAAATGCGAATCAACCTTTTTTGCCAGCGGGGTCTCGAGCGCGCCGCGGGAGAATCAAGATGCTTGGTGCGGAAGGGGGGATTTGAACCCCCACGCCTTTCGGCGCCACCCCCTCAAGATGGTGTGTCTGCCAGTTCCACCACTTCCGCACAGAACTCTGCACAAAAAGTATAGCAGAGCCCTCTCCGGAACCGCCTCGGCGCCTTACGCTCTCGGCCGGCCATCTCCAAACCCCTGGCTCCCGATCGCCGCCTGCGTTCCAGGCCCGCTTTTCACTGACTTCATGAAGTTCGACTCCGCCAACCGCGAGGGGTGTATCTCCGCGTCGAGTCCAAAAAAACGGCAAAAACTCATGATCAGCGGGCGCCACTTCTCAGGATCGATATGTGGGCGCGATGCGTTTCCCATCAGCAGCCACTCCTCAACGTGCAGCCTCACAATGTGTACTTCAAACGCGTTCGCCGACACGTTTTTCCCAAACGGCCGGAAGTCATGTACGATCCCTTCCATCTGCACCGGGCACTCGGCAATTCGCGGGGGCCGCACGTCGAGCGAAGGCATCGCGGTTAGCCCCGCGATGCCGAACTTGTCCGGCTCGTAACGGTATCCCCATGTCTGTTTCTTCTCCGGCACGGGATTCTTGCCCGTGGTCAACGCCAGCCGGTCAACCTGGGCCACCTGTTCTTCGGACGGTAAATTGATGACGCACTCTCGCGTGCGGATCAGGTTGTCCGATGTTTGGCCCATGGAGCCCAGTCCCAGCATGCAACTCCATCCCAGCCACCAAGCTGAGGACATGGGCGCGATGTTTGGCGTGCCGTCTTCATTCAGGGTTGAGATCAACGCCACCGGCGTGCCGAAGTAGAGAATGGTTGGTTCGATGGTTCGGTGCATGACCTAAGCATGCAGGGGCCCGCGAGGTTGGGCTATCCAGTTCTTGCGTTTGAATTGCGTTTGCAGATTGAACAGAGTTTGCGGTTGGGGACAGCACGGGATCACCGTGCGCGGAGCCGTTCAATACTTCACAATCGCCGCAAACGACTTGGGATCCAGGCTCGCACCTCCCACCAGAGCCCCGTCAATCTCTTCTTCCGACATCAGCGAAGTCGCATTCTCCGGTTTGACCGAACCGCCGTAGAGGATTCGGAGCTGCGCGGCAAACTCGGCGCCAAAAGCCTTACCTGCCTCCGTGCGGATGATATCGTGCGCTTCCGCGGCCATGGCGGGTGTTGCCGTCTTGCCGGTGCCAATGGCCCACACCGGTTCATAAGCCACCACCAGCTTTCGTGCCTTCTTGCCGGAGATGGCGTGGAACGCGCGCAGACACTGGCGGCGCAACACGTCGTCGGTGAGTCCGGCTTCGCGCTCCTCGAGTACTTCGCCCACACAGACAATCGGCGCCAAGCCTGCCTCCAGCGCGGTTTTCAGCCGCCGGTTGACCGTGTCATCCGTTTCCGCGAAATATTGCCGCCGCTCGGAGTGGCCGATGATGCTGTGGGTACAACCGAGCGCCAGCAGCATCCCGGCAGAAATCTCGCCCGTGAACGCGCCTTCTTTCTCCCAATGCACGTTCTGCGCGCCCACGGTCACATGGCTGCCCGCCGTCGCCGCCAGCGCGCTCTGCAGGCATACAAAGGGAACGCACAGCAGAATCTCATCGCGGGTGTGATCGCTCACTAGGGGCAGAAAATCACGCACAAACGCTGCCGTTTCTTCCGGCGTCTTGAACATCTTCCAGTTGGCGGCGATCACTTTCTTCCTCATGCCACGCCTTTCTCGATCTTGCCGGGAGCGATTCTGCCGGCGCGCTGCAGTTCTTCAACTGCTGCAGTGTACGCCTCCACCCCGGCGGTATCGAACAGCACAAAGCGTACGTGTTCGACCAGGCTCGCGTTCGCCAGCGCCTCGGCAATCGTCAGCCAGGCGATGCGCGCAGCTTCCAGCATGGGGTAGCCATAGGCTCCGGTGGCGATGGCGGGAAATGCCAGC
>JBGQDM010000129.1:0-7601 GCA_041495845.1 Terriglobia bacterium
AGCATCTCCGACATTCTGGTCAACCGCTTCGACCGCGTCTACGTGGAACGAAACGGCAAGCTGGAACTGACTGGCCTGAGTTTCAAGGACAACCCGCACCTGATGCAGATCATTGATCGCATCGTCTCGCGGGTGGGCCGGCGGGTGGACGAGAGTTCGCCCATGGTGGACGCCCGCCTGGCGGACGGCTCGCGTGTCAACGCCATCATTCCTCCACTCGCCATTGACGGGGCCTGTCTCTCCATTCGCCGTTTTGGCCGCGATCCCGTTACCGCGCGCAACATGCTGGAGAACAAGACCCTCACCGAACCTATGCTGGAGCTGCTCTCCGCCATGGTCAAAGGCAGGCTCAACCTGCTGATCTCGGGTGGCACCGGCGCCGTAAAAACGACTCTGCTCAACGTGCTCTCCGGCTATATTCCGAACACGGAGCGTATCGTGACCATCGAAGACGCGGCCGAATTGCAGATGAAGCAGGAACACGTGGTCCGGCTGGAAACGCGCCCGCCCAATATCGAAGGCAAGGGCTCCGTACGGCAGCGCGAGTTGGTGATCAACAGCCTGCGTATGCGCCCCGACCGCATTGTAGTGGGCGAGGTGCGCGGCGAAGAGGCCTTTGACATGTTGCAAGCCATGAACACCGGCCACGAGGGATCGCTGACCACGGTGCACGCCAATTCCCCGCGCGATGCCCTGGCCCGCGTCGAGAACATGGTCTCCATGGCCAACCTGAATATTCCCGAGCGCGCCGTGCGTTATCAAATCGCTTCCGCCATCCAAGCCGTGGCCCACGTGGCCCGCATGGCCGACGGCACCCGCAAGGTGATAGCGGTGTCGGAGATCACCGGCATCGAAGGCGGCGACACCATTGCCATGCAGGACATTTTCCAGTTCGAGCGCCGCGGCATTGACGAGAACGGTAAAGTGCACGGAGTGTTCAAGGCTACCGGCATCAAGCCGCGTTTTGCGGAACGGCTGGCCACGGCGGGCTGCCGTTTGCGCACCGCGCTGTTTGATTCCAAGGTGGAGGTCTGAGCCGATGAGCGGACTTCTGGTGCTGCTGGTCTTTCTGGGTGTGGCCCTCGCCGTGTTTCTGGCTGGGACCCTGATCGAACAGCGCAAGGCGCGCGCTCGGATGATCCGCGAACGTCTGGCCGAGATTCAGGACCCCAGCAGCGGCAAGCGGGCCACCGAAGACACAGCCCTGGTGCGCGATGAGCTGCTCAGCGAAATTCCCGCCTTCGATTCGATCCTGCGACGCAGCGGCCGCGTGTCAAATTTGCAAAAAGTCCTGGAGCAGGCGGACGTGAAACTACGAGCGGGAAATTTCCTGTTGCTGTGTTGCGCCGCTGGCGCTGCCGCTGGCTTTGTTGCCTGGTCCTTCAGTCACACCCTGCCCCTGGCATGGGCGGGGCTGCTGGTTGGTCTGTTCCTGCCTTACAGCTACGTCTCATACTTGCGCGGCAAGCGCTTCCAACGCTTCGAAGAATTGTTTCCCAACGCGGTGGATACGCTGGCCCGCGCCGTCCGCGCCGGACATGCCTTCACGACCGCCATCGAACTGATCGCCAACGAGGTCGCGGAACCGGTGGCGGGCGAATTCCGCTTGCTGTTTGAAGAACAGAAATTCGGCCGGCCAGTACGCGACGCCTTGACCAACCTGGCCGACCGGGTGCCGCTGGTGGACGTGAAATTTTTCATCACCGCGGTCATGCTGCAACGCGAGACCGGCGGCAACCTGGCGGAAATCCTGGATAATCTTTCTTACATGATTCGGGAGCGCTTCAAGATCCTGCGGCAGGTGCGCGTCTACACCGCACAAGGGCGGCTTACCATGCTGCTCCTGATGATGTTGCCGCCTACCGTCATCCTGGTGATGCTCTTCATGGATCCGGGCTTTATCGGCCCGCTGTTTACCGACCCGATCGGCCATACGCTGATTTTCATTGGCATTACGCTCCAAACTACCGGCTATTTCATCATCCGCCGCATTGTGCAGATACAGGTCTAACCCATGGAACTGGCGCTGACGATCGCAGTCTTTCTCACCGTGGCCCTGGTGATCTTTTTCTTTGTGGCCGCCGTGGCCTTGCCCGCCTCAGTGCTGGGCGAGCGACTGCGCTCGCTCGGTTGGCAGCAAGCTCAGCGCAAGCCGCAGAAGCCGCAAATGCGCGAGCGCCTGGAGCAGGCCCTGGATCCGCTCAGCAAAGCGCTACCCATGTCTCCCGCCGACGCCACGAAGACCCGCGCGCAATTAATGCAGGCGGGATATCGCGAGGGACGCCACCTCACCGTCTACTACGGTCTGCGGGTCACGGGCGGGCTCTTCGGACTGGCCCTGGTTCTCCTCACCGGCGCTGCCGTCGTCTCCCCGGTGCTGGTCATAGGAGTTCCGGCGCTGGGATTCCTGCTCCCGCGTTTCCTGCTCAAACGCCTGATCCGCCTACGGCAACGGCGGATTCGTCTGGGCCTGGCCGACGCGCTCGATCTCACCGTCATTTGCGTCGAGGCGGGCCTCGGCCTCGATCAGGCCCTGCAGCGCGTGGGTGAAGACTTGCGTCACGCTCATCCCGACTTGAGCGACGAGTTCTACCTGGTGGACCTGGAAATGCGGGCAGGCAAACCACGCGCCGAAGCGCTGCGTAATCTCTCCGAGCGCACCGGCGTGGATGACATCAAGAGTCTGGTGGCCGTCCTCATTCAAACCGACCGCTTTGGCACTAGCGTGGCCCAAGCTCTACGCGTCCACTCCGACTCGCTACGCACGGAAAGACGCCAACGAGCCGAGGAACAGGCGGCCAAAACCACCATTAAACTCGTACCTTTCCTGGTGATCTTCGTACTCCCCTCGGTCATCATCGTTACCTTGGGTCCCGCCATCATTCAGCTCTTCCGCACACTCCAGCCCGTAGCCGGGCAATAATGTGGGAGCAGTCCTGTGGCGGTGATCTCTAGATGTCCCGGCAGACGCGGCTGGCCCGCGCTTTTAATTCGACTCGGCAAACCCCCCTGGCAACGCGGGTAAAGCTCGCCGACACGCACTGGAGCCGGCTGCGCGGACTTCTGGGTACCTCCGCCAAGCAATTTGGGGAGAGCTGCGGCCTGTGGATCGTTCCTTGCCATGGCGTCCACACTTTAGGTATGTCCTATGCGATTGACGCCATCTACCTGAGCCGTGAGAACTTGGTCGTGCACGTGGAAGAAAACCTGCAACCCTGGCGCGTGGCCCCGATCAGAAAGAAGGCGGCCACCGTCCTGGAACTGCCCGCCGGAACCATATTGCGCACTGATACCCGGCAGGGCGACCAGATCGAGATTAAACTGGGTGAGGAAGCAGCCAACGCTTGAGTGACGGCCCAAAACTTCTGGTGGAATGGTCCTCGCCCTGGCGCGAGTTTGTCACCTCCATTCGCCCCGCTCTCCGCCGTTCGCCGGAAAAACTGGCTGGCGAAGCGCGTACCAGCATCTTCCCCGTCCTCGGCATGAGCAGCGCCTGGCTGCTGGAATTGCTGCTGCTCTTTCTGATCATCGTGCTACCCGACAAACTCGCCTGGCTCCATCCCTACAACCCTCCACCGATTCCTCACTACGACGTCATCTACTATTCCGGCGACGAATTGCCGCAAACCTCGGACAAAGGCGGCGCGCGGCACGGGCGCTCCGGCCGGAGCGGTGGACGGGAAGCCTTCCATCGTACCCAGACGATCCGGGTGGCACGCGGCGAGTCGCTCACGGAACGCGTGGTGGATGCACCCCGGCTGAATCTGCCGAGGACGCTGTTTCCTGTGGCTAACTTGCTGGCCATCGAAAAATCTCCGGGGCCGCCGCCCCTGGAGGGTGTCCGCTCTTCCCTGGCAGCCGCCAACTTGCCCAAAATTGCGCCCGTGCCACCGCCACCCGAAACCAGTCGCGACGCCTTGCGCCTGCCCACCGAGCTGGTGACCAGCGTAGTTCCACCGACGGTTCTCGTTCCGCCGCGCGAAATGCCGGCAGCGCGTTTCCCCGTGTTCCGTTCCGAAATTGTCCCGCCGACGGTCTCTGCACCGGAACAGGAACGCACCACCCGCGCCGCCCTGACTCTGCCCCAGCAAAGCGTGGTGGCTCCACCGCCGACCCTTTCGCGTGAGGTGGCGAGCACGGCGGGGATCGCCATGAACCTGACGCAACACGATGTTGTTCCGCCGCCGGTGAGCGTGAATCCCGGCAGCGCGACGAACCGCAACCTCCCCGGCTTGAATACACCGGTGGTGCCGCCGCCGCCCAGCTTGAGCGGAGGCAGTTCTGCCACCGCCCGCGGGCTGGGCAGCAACGGCCGCGGGCTCGGCTCCCTAGGCGACCTCGGCTCGATAGCGGCGCCCCCCAACTCTGGAGGTGGGAACAGCACGAACTCGGCCGCGGTCATCTCCAGCCGTCCCGGCGCGCGGGTCGGCGCACCCGCTACCAATGTAGGCGGTGCGCTCGCGCTCTCCCCTGCTGGCGGCAACGCTCCCGGACTTGGTGGTTCCGGCGGAGGTGCCGGTATCGGCAACAACGGTGCTGGCCCGGGCAGCGGTAAGACGGGCGAGGAGATCGGCGCCGGAAAATCCGGAACTGGACTAGGCGCGGACGGCACGGCTCGCACCGGCACTTCGCTCTCGCCCGGCGCCGGTGGGGCGGGCAGCGGCGTGCACAACAACGCGCCTTCGGTTCCTGGCATTTCCGTGCAGGGTGGAAACGTGGTGAACTTGCCCAGTTTTGGCGCCGGCGCCAACGATCCCACAGCCGTCGGCCGCTCCCCGATTGGAAGTAACCGCTCCGGGCCCGCCATCACCGTGGTGGCAACGTCACGCTCGGGCGGCGCGTTCAATTTTTACGGCGCGCTTAAAGGCGACCGTGTGTACAGCATCTATGTGGACACAATTCTGGGAACGGCGGTGTTGCAATTTTCCGACCCGTCGTCAGTCTCGCAGCCCTACGGCGAAGACCTGACCGCGCCCGGGCCGCTGCGCACCGAGCTGCCGGCCGCCCGCGAACGCACCCGCCTGGTCATCTCCTGCGTGATCGACCGCTCCGGCGCGGTGAAGGCCATCAAAGTTCTGGAAGGCGGGAAATCGCCGCTCGCCGCGAAGATCGCACCCGCGCTGCTCTTGTGGAAGTTCACGCCCGCTGCGCGCGGCAGCCAGCCGGTGGAAGTGGACGCCATTCTCGGGTTCAATATCGATACACGGTAGGGAGCGGACGGATCGGATCAAGCAAACTTACCGGCTGGGAACACCCTTCGCGCCCACAATCGCCCAGTGCCATTCCTGCCCGAACTCAAGCGTTACTGCGAGCGCATCCTTGAAGACGAAATTCTCGTTCGGCGCCAGCGTTCCCTTCAGGTGCAGCAACGCCGGCGCGTCGGAACGCCGGGCCATGATCTGCACCGAACTGGCCGGGACCACTCGCGCCGCAATGGGCACGGCCGCCTGCACTGCCGGTTTCTTCCCTACCGCGAGGCTCACGGTGATCTCGCGAATTTCCCAAGCCGTGCCATTAAAGAGGGAAACCTGCAACGAGTCGCCGACGATCGCCGCTGGCCCCTCCAGTTTGGCCAATTCGCCGTCGGGCAGATCCTTTACGGTCTGGTCGAGCACGCCCGTCAGCATCGCACCCTTGGCGTTATAGGACAGATTGCAGGTCACCGCAGTCGAGGTAGTGCCAAAATTCAGACCCACTTCTCCCAGCGAGAACCCAAGCGCAGCAGCGGCCTGGCGCCGGGCCTGCGCTTCCTCTACTATCTTGCCGAAGTTGTCGTTGTCCACAAACAACTTGGCGCCCGGCGATTGCACTTTGGAGCGGCGCAAATCACGCGCCAGATCGCCCAGCGGCACCGGGCCGTCAGGATTTTGCGCGCCCGCCGGCATCGCGAGAAAAACGGCGAAACACGAAAGTGCGAGTTGATGCCGCCAAGTCATTCCAGAGTGCTTCCGCCCCGCTTTCATTGTGCGTCAGGCGGCACTGCTTCGTCGCCGGCCGCGCAGAAGCGGAACTCAAGTGGTCAACAGCGTGGCTACCGAACCTGGGAAAATTCTAGACCCGGAAGGGGCCGAGAGCGGCGAACGGCTGGGCACGTTGGTACTAGAACTATCGGGAATCGAACGGAGGCAGGAAGGAAGCGGGCGTGCGCGACGAAGTAGTGTGCGGGCAACGGGGCACGCACGCCCGAACTTCAAAGCTACAACAGGCCAGAGTTGCGAAACCGCATCACTGGATCGGCAATCGGCAGTGCCCGGCGATGAAACACCCAGCGCGCTACCGCGAAACCCAGCGCCACATACACCAGATTGACCACCTTCATAAAAAGCCCCC
Organism: Terriglobia bacterium; assembly: GCA_041495845.1. GTDB lineage: Bacteria > Acidobacteriota > Terriglobia > Terriglobales > Acidobacteriaceae > JBGQDM01. The sequence continues at coordinate 6,331 of JBGQDM010000129.1, forward strand.
GAGCTGACGACTTCGGGGGAGCGGAGTCAGTCCGATTTCAACTTAGCAGGGCTAGTCCGACTGGACAATCCACTTAGGTGCCGGGGGCGTAGCACGAATGTCCTATTACCACGACCAGCCACGCCTTGCAGTCGTCCACCCGGCCACTGCCCTCAGCGCCGCGGCTCCACTACTTCAGCTTCGGAACGGTTCATTACGCTCGCTCCCGCTAGTTCCTTGCTGCGGAAACCATGGAAAAACAGCAGGTGAACCAGAAACATGAGGATTAGCACCGCTCCGAACGTGCAAACGATGGTCGCTCCCGTGGGTAGATCCAACAAAACAGAGAAATACACCCCCAGAGCCGAAACCAACGTGCCCATTGTCCACCCTATCGCTAAGCGTGGACCGATACGATCGGCAAACAGCATCGCCCCTACGGAAGGAACCACCAGATAGCAGAACACCAGCAGCACGCCGGCAATGGAAACCGACGAGGTCACCACGAAACCGAAGGAAGCGTAGAAAAGGAAATCCCAGAGGCGGATGCTGATGCCCTCGCGCTCCGCCTGCGCCGGATTCGTCGAAATCAAAAGAAACTTGTGCCGGAAAATATAGTGAAAAATGCCGATGACTCCGTAGAGCACCGCCGTCTTCAGTACTTCTTGCTTGGAGACGGCCAAGATGTTGCCCACCAGCATGTCCTTCAGGTGTTCCGTCTCGCCGGTGGCCTTACTCATGGCGAGGATGGCGGTTGCTGACGCCACCGCGTAGGCAATGCCGATAAACGCTTCCTGGGGAATATGTCCGCGGCGGGTGCGCGCCACCGCGAACAAGCCTGCCCCCATCAGCGTAAACGCCAGACTCAGCCAGTACGCGCTGTGTCCGTGGGGATCCAGTCCCATGAGGATGGCCACGGTGGCGCCCAGTGCGGCGATCTGCGCCAGCGCCAAGTCGACGAAAATTACGCCGCGCTCCACCACGTGCACGCCCAGGTAGGCGTGAATCCCCGTCAAAATGAGGCTGGCCAGGAACGGCGCCAGTAAGAAAGGCAGAATTTCCATTGCTCTCCTCGGGTTCTATTGCGTTGCCTGAAACGCTTTGCTCAGCAAATCAACATCGTAATCAAACAACTTAAAGTAATCGGTCACATTTTTTTCGCCCCCCACCGAAGGCAGGTACACCACTACTTTACCTCCGGTTTCACTGGCGATACTGTTTGGCGTCTTCAAGTCGAAGTAGGGCTCGACCAGGATCACCTTGATATTATCCCGCTTCATCATGCCGATGAG
>JBGQDM010000130.1:0-7557 GCA_041495845.1 Terriglobia bacterium
AGCGATCCGGTAAAGATCGCCGACAGTTCGGGCCTGAATCGCCACGCTCTGGATGACACCATCGTGGTTCCGTGGAACGATCTGCCGGCTTTGGAGCGCGCCATTCAGAACCATCCCGGGCAGATTGCCGCCATCATCACCGAAGGCGTGATGGCCAACATGGGCGTGATTCCACCGGCCGAGGGGTATTTGGCCGGTCTGCAAACACTGGCCCGGCAGCACGGCATTCTTTTCGTCCTCGACGAAACCGTGACGGGCTTTCGCATCGCCGCCGGCGGCTGCCAGGAACACTACGGACTCACACCGGACATTGTTACGTTCGGAAAAGCGCTGGGCTGCGGGCTTCCCGTCGCAGCATTTGCCGGACGCGCCGACGTGATGGCTGCGCTCGCCAGCGGCGGCGTCCTGCACTATGGGACCCACAACGGGTCGCGCATCGGACTGCATGCCGCGCGCGCCAACTTGCGCAAGCTGATGCAGAACAACGGAGCAGCCTTCCGCTACATTTGGGAGTTGGCCGACGAGTTTGCCGCCGGGGTGGACAAACTTTTCCGCCGCAAAGGGACTCCAGCCATCATGCAGCGCGTCGGCCCGATGTTTCAGATCATGTTCACCGAACTGGCCAGCATCCACGACTACCGGGAATTCTGCCAGCACGTGGACCGCAAGAAGTATCAGCGCTTCTCCTGGAAACTGTTTGAATACGGCGTCTACACCAGCCCGGCGGCAACTCTACATTCGATTGTGACGGTTGCTCACACCGCCGACGATGTAGCAAAAACGCTGGTTGCCATGGAGAGCGCACTGGACTCCCTGGAATGAAGATTTCCGACAGGGCCGGAAAGCTTCTTTCCCTCGAAGGCAGAGTCGCCATGGTTACCGGAGCCGGGTCTGGAATTGGGCGGGGGATTGCCTCGCGGCTGGCAGAAATGGGAGCAGCCGTTGCCGTCCTCGATAAGAACGCCGGGAGCAGCGGGGAGACCGCCGCTACCATTGTGCAGGCTGGTGGAAAAGCAATTTCTGTTCCGTGCGATGTTCGCTCCCGCTCCGACTGTCAGCGGGCGGTGGCGCAGACTCTGGCCACCTATGCCCGCATCGACATCCTCTGCAATAACGCCGGCGTCGTGATCAGAAAAGATACGCTCACGCTGGAAGAAGAAGAGTGGGACACGGCCCTCGATGTAACCCTGAAAGCCGTCTACTTGCTCTCGCGCGAAGTGATTCCGCACATGATTCGTAATGGCGGCGGAGCCATCATCAATACAGGATCGGGATGGTCGCTCCGGGGCGGCCCGAAGGCGGTTTCCTACTGTGCAGCGAAGGGCGGCGTTCTGAACCTGACCCGAGCCATGGCCATCGACCATGGCAAACACAACATCCGGGTCAACTGCGTTTGTCCGGGAGATATTGACACTCCGATGCTGGCTTCCGAGTGCCGCCAGCTCGGCGAGGATACGGGCCTTTTCATGAAGGAAGCTGCCAACCGGCCACTCGCCCGTGTGGGCACGCCACAGGATGTCGCCAACGCCGTCCTGTTTCTCGCCAGCGACATGGCGAAATGGATTACCGGCGCTCACTTGGTTGTCGACGGTGGCGGCCTGGCGTGACCCGAGCTGCCGCGGTACCCGCTCCCGATTTTTTCTACGGCACCGCCTGGAAAGAAGACCGCACCGCGGCCCTCACCGAACTCGCGCTGAGCAGCGGATTCCGCGCCATTGACACCGCCAACCAACGTCGGCATTACTTCGAAGCCGCAGTCGGCCAGGGGTTGGCCTCGGCGTATCGCGCCGGCGTAGTTGCGCGCGGTGATCTCTTTCTGCAGACGAAGTTCACGTATCAACGCGGTCAGGACCACCGCCTGCCCTACGACCCTCAGGCCAGCCTGTCGGTTCAGCTGACTCAGTCGCTAGCTAGTTCGCTCGAACATCTGGGCACCGACTATGTGGACAGCCTCATCCTCCACGGGCCCTCGTCCGCTTTCGAATGGACCGATGGAGACGCCGAAGTCTGGGAGGCGATGACCAAAGAGCGGGATGCCGGCCGCACGCGCCTTCTTGGCGTCAGCAATGTCACGCTGCCTCATCTTGAACAGATGACAGCAACCCACCGAGAAGCGCCCACTTTTGTGCAGAACCGCTGTTTCGCTCGCCTCGGCTGGGACCGCCAGGTGCGCGCGTTCTGCCTGGAGCGCAAGATCATCTATCAGGGCTTTTCGCTGCTGACGGCGAATCCGGAAGTGCTGCGCCACCCTTTGATTGCCGGACTCGCGGCCCGCGCCAAAGCAACGCCTGCTCAGGTCGTGTTCAGCTTCGCCCGCGCCATCGGAATCCTGCCGCTGACGGGCACCTCAAGCCCCGAACACATGAAAGAAGATCTCGCCAGTCGCGAGCTAGTCCTTGCTCCGGAAGCGGTGCGGGAGATTGAGGCGCTGGCGGGGTAAGCCCGAACCCGCCAGCTCACATGTAGCCTCATATAATGCATTTGACAACATATGCCCCTGAGAGCATACTGTGGCCGTGCTATGGGACGTAGAGTTTCACGATGACTTCGCGCCGGAGTATGCCGCCTTGCCCGAAGACGTACAGGACGAGCTGCAGGCCATCATCGAAGTCCTGGAGCAGATCGGCCCGCAGCTTGGGCGTCCCCGCGTGGATACTCTTAAGGGCTCCCGTCACGCGAATATGAAGGAACTACGATTCGCCGCCGCAGACGGCGTTTGGCGCTTTGCCTTCGCGTTTGACCCCCGACCGCCAAGCCATCATTCTGTGCGGGGGGCGACAAATCAGGGGGCAGCGAAAAACGCTTCTACCGCCAGTTGATCACGAAGGCAGACCAGCGCTTTGCTGCGCATGCCGTCAAGGTGAAGCAGCCAAGAAAAGAAAGGACGTAACGACCATGAAAAACCTGGACCGCATCCGAAAGGCAATGAGTCCCGAGCGCCGCCGGAAAATCAAGGCCCGCGCCACCGAGATCATGGCCGAGGAAATGACTCTGCGCGAGCTACGCAAGGCCATGAGTCGCACACAGACTACGGTGGGAGAAATGCTCGGCATTGGGCAGGAAGGCGTTTCCCGGCTGGAACAGCGCAGCGATCTCTTGCTATCCACCTTGCGGAGTTACGTCGAGGCCATGGGCGGCAGCCTGACGCTGATTGCCGAGTTCCCCGACCGCCAACCGGTCGCGCTCGCAGGCATCGCCAAGATGGATACCGCCCCACCACCCTCTTCCAGCCGCGCGCGCGCCCGAGCTGCGCGCGCGTAAAGGCCACGGGCCGGCAGCCAATTCCGAAGTCCCACACTGATGCGTGCACCTGGGTCTTTTTTGGGGTACTCCTGCCAACTTTTCCCGATCCGAACCTTTGCTACCCCCTACACCCTCTCCAGCACCACCGCGATCCCCTGCCCGACGCCGATGCACATCGAGCACAGTGCATAACGTCCGCCGGTGCGGAGCAACTGATACATTGCCGTCGTTACCAGCCGCGCACCGCTGGCGCCGAGCGGATGGCCAATCGCGATGGCGCCGCCGTTTGGATTCACATGCGCGGCGTCATCTGGCAATTTCAGTTCGCGCAGCACCGCCAGCGCCTGCGCCGCAAACGCTTCGTTTAACTCGATCACGTCCATCTGTTCGAGTTTCAAGTTGGCCTTGGCCAGCGCTTTGCGCATCGCCGGCACTGGTCCGATGCCCATCACGCGCGGCGCCACGCCCGCCGCAGCCGACGCCACCACGCGCACCCTCGGCGTCAGCCCGTGCTGCCGCGCCGCCGCTTCCGTCGCCAGCACCAGCGCCACCGCGCCGTCATTCACGCCGGAAGCATTGCCCGCGGTAATCGTGCCATCCGGCTTCACAATTGGCTTGAGCTTTGCTAAGCCCTCGAGCGTGGTCTCCGCGCGCGGATGCTCATCCTGCGAAAACAGCACCGGCTCACCTTTGCCGGCGGGCACACGCACCGGCACAATTTCTTCCGCGAGTCTCCCATCGCGCATCGCCGCTGCTGTCCGCTGCTGGCTGCGCAACGCGAACGCATCCTGGTCGGAGCGCGACACGCGGCACTCCTCGGCCACAATCTCCGCCGTCTCCGGCATGGCATCCACACCGTAGCGCGCTTTCATTTTCGGATTCACAAAGCGCCAACCAATGGTCGTATCTTCCAGCTTCATGCTGCGAGAGAACGCGGCTTCCGCCTTGCCCAGCACGAACGGTGCACGGGACATGCTCTCCACCCCGCCGGCAATCATCAACACCGCTTCGCCGCTCTTGATCGCCCGCGCCGCCGTCGCCACCGCGTCCAGGCTCGACCCGCAGAGCCGGTTCACGGTCGCACCCGGCACTTCCTTGGGCAGGCCCGCCAGCAGCAGCGCCATCCGCGCCACGTTGCGGTTGTCTTCTCCGGCCTGATTGGCACAGCCGTAAATCACATCGTCGAGCGCGCCCCAATCCACTTTCGGATTGCGCGCCAGCAACGCTTCCAGCGGCAGCGCCGCCAAATCATCCGTGCGAATCCCCGCCAGGGATCCGCCATAGCGCCCGAAGGGCGTCCGCACCGCATCGCAAATGTAGGCTTGTTCCATAGTTCTAGTTCCGCCGCTTCCCTCGCCCCGGCCGACCGTTCATTGTATGCGAGCGCGCACAACCAAACCGGCCGTTGCGGTAAACTCCTCTGTCAAAGAGATTCGTATGCGAGAGTTGACTTTTGCCATCGCCGCTGCGTCTTCCCTCGCCGGGCTCCTGCTCGGCTCCACGCCGCTCCGCGCCCAGACCCCAACCCACACCCCAGCCCATGCCGCAACCAAGACTCCCGCGAAGGGAAAGAAAGCGGCTGCGCCCGCCATCGTCGCTACTCGAGAGGATTGGGGCAATCTTTCCGTCACTGGCAGCGATCTTAGGCCGGAACAGCCGACACAAGTGCAGAGAGACGATCGGCCGAAGTTTACCCGGGAACTTATTCGCGTCCAGTGGCGCGCCAATGACCCGATTGATCTCTATGTCATCAAACCGAAGGATGTCGAGCGGCCCCCGGTCATCCTCTATCTCTATAGTTATCCGTCGGAGACCGAACGCTTTCGCGACAACGACTATTGCGAGCACCTCGTTTTTGGTGGTTACGCCGCCGTCGGCTTTGTCTCCGCACTCACCGGACAGCGCTACCACTCCCGCCCGATGAAGGAGTGGTTTGTCAGCGAGCTCCAGGAGTCGCTGGGCTCTTCTGTCCATGACGTGCAGATGGTTCTCAACTACCTGACCACGCGCGGCGACCTCGACGTGTCCCATGTCGGCATGTTCAGCGAGGGCTCTGGAGGAACCATCGCGGTGCTCACGGCCGCTTCCGACCTGCGCCTCAAAGCCATTGACCTGCTTGATCCCTGGGGTGACTGGCCCACGTGGCTGGCCGAGTCTGAGCTCGTTCCCGAAGCCGAACGGTCACGTTACCTGAAGCCGGAATTTCTCAAGAAAGTGGAGGCGATGGATCCCGTCCAGTGGCTGCCCAGCCTGCGCGCCAAAGTCAGGTTGCAGCAGATTGCCGAGGACACGGTCACGCCGAAAGTTGCGAAAGACAAGTTTGCTGCTGCCGTACCCAAGGGTTCCGAAGTCGTGAACTATCAGACCAGTGCAGACCTCTTCAGCGCGACCTCAGGTGGCCGGCTGTTCCAGTGGTTGAAGCAGCAACTTCGACCCGTCCCCGCGCCACCAAACTCTGTGGTTATCCAGACGCCTGGCCCTAGTCAATAAGTCAAGCCCCCCATTTCCGGCTGTTAGTTGCAAGAACTTGCACAGTGCATCTGGCCACTGGAAAAGTTCGATCTCGCTAGGCGACAAGAGTTCGAAGATGTAAACTGCTGTGCAGAGCGCCGACCCGTTGTAGCGCGGTGTCCGGTTGTCGCCTACGTGAACTTCAGCGACAACCCTCCCTCCCCAGGAGCCGCTACAGGGAGCGCACACAAACAAGAACAATCTCTGCACGTCACGACCGGGCTGGCAGTCCCAAGACTCCTCTCCCACCGCGTCCGCGCTGCAGTGATGCACTTCGCCACCGGAGACCCTATGATTGCGCGCCCTTGTCTTGCCTTACTGCTGCTGTGGTTCGTCGGATCACTGCAGCTCACGGCACAAGTCAACGTCACTACTTATCACAACGACAATGCGCGCACTGGTCACAACCTCAACGAAGTTGTTTTGACTCCGGCCAACGTCAATCGCAACACCTTTGGCAAGCTCTTCACCATTCCGGTGGATGGCCAGGTCTACGCCCAGCCCCTGGTACTGAGTGGCGTCACCATCCAGGGGGTGAAGCACAACGTCGCCTATGTCGCGACGGAACATGACTCTGTCTACGCCATTGATGCTGACACCGGCGCCACCTACTGGCACGCCAGCTTCGTCAATCCTGCGCTGGACATTACTCCGATACCCGCCAGCGACATGGCCTGTTCCGACCTGACTCCAGAAATCGGGATTACCAGCACGCCCGTGATTGCCCCCGGATCCAGCACCCTCTATGTGGTGGCTCTGACTCGTGAAAACTTCAGCTATTTTCAGCGCCTGCACGCGCTCGATGCTGCTACCGGCCAGGAAAAATTCGGCGGGCCCGTGGCCATTCAGGCCACGATCAACGGGAAGGGTGACGGCAGCGCCGCCGGCAAGCTCAGCTTCGATCCTCTGCGCGAGCGGCAACGCTCCGCCCTGCTGTTGCAGAACGGCCACATCGTGATCGCTTGGGCGTCCTACTGCGATCACCGCCCGTATCACGGCTGGGTCATGTCGTACAACGCGACCACGCTGGCGCAAGAAGCCGCTTACAGCGTGACCCCCGATGGCAAAGACGGTGGCATTTGGATGAGCGGCTCGGGACTGGCCGCCGACAGCAGTTCCAACCTCTACTTCGCTACCGGCAATGGAACTTTCAACGGCGTCAACGCCGTCGGCGACAGCATCGTCAAACTCGGCCCGCCAGCAAATCAAACTTTGCCCCTGCTCGATTTTTTCGCCCCCTTCGATCAGAACAGCCTCAACCTTACCGACACGGACCTCGGTTCGGGGGGGGTGCTGCTCCTCCCGGCACTCCCCGCCGGAAGTCCCCATCCGCGGTTGCTGGTGCAGGCCGCCAAGTCCGGCACCATCTACCTCCTCGATCGCGACAACATGGGAAAGTTTTGCTCCACTTGCGTCAGTCAGAACACCCAGATTGTGCAGGAATTGCCAGGCGCGCTTCTCGGTAGCTGGGCGACACCCGCATATTGGAACCGTAAGCTGTATTTTGGCTCCGGCAGCGAACAGGTCGGCGGAGGTGATCATCTCAAGGCATTTTCCTGGAACACCAACGGGGATGGCCTGATCTCGACTTTTCCTACTTCTCAAACCGCCAAGTTGTTTGGCTACAGCACACCGACACCCTCAGTTTCCGCCAATGGAAACAGTAACGGCATCGTTTGGGCTCTGGACAACGTCAGCTACAAGAACCCATGTTGCCAGACCCTTTACGCTTATGATGCGAACAACCTTGGCCACCTGCTCTACGCCAGCTACCAGGCCCCGAACCAGCGCGATGTTCCGGGG
>JBGQDM010000131.1:0-7550 GCA_041495845.1 Terriglobia bacterium
CAGTCCAGGGTGCGCGCCAGGGCATGCGCCAACGTAGTTTTGCCCACGCCGGGCACACCCTCCAGCAGCAGATGGCCGCGGGCAAACACCGTCACCAGCGCCAGCCGCACCACGTCATCCTTGCCCCGGATCACGGTGCGCAACGCTGATTCCAGAAGCCCGACAGTGGAGGCACGAGCGGCAGCTTGCGAGGACATTCAGCACGGATTCTAGCCCGTCGCCGCCCGCAGGCAGGAGTTACGAACGTCACTGCCCGTGCCGGTCTGGTCCCGCTGCTTGCGTTGTGCTTCCAATTTCGGCAGAATGAGCGGCCATGCTTGCCGGACAGAAGGCGCCTGCCTCGGAATCTTCGCTGACCCCGCGTGTGTTGCGGGTGGGACTGATCTGGATGGTGTGCGCTATCGCCGCCGGTGCGGCCGGCCTGCTCCGCGCCGGTCCAGCCCGCCTGCCCCAGATCGTGGCCGTTGGATTGACGGTGGTCGTCGCACTGCTGGCCCTCGGCTTGCCGGGCTTTCGAACATGGCTTTGTGCGGTGGACGTGCGCGCGCTCGTACTCTTCCACGTTGTGCGTTTTGTGGGATTTTACTTTCTCGTGCTCTACCGCCGCGGCGAGCTGCCTTACGATTTTGCCGTCAAGGGCGGCTGGGGAGACATTGTTGTTGCCGCCATCGCGCTGATCGTTGCCGCTCTTCCCGCGGCATCGAGCGTGCGACCCACGGCGCTGCGCCTATGGAATGTGTTGGGTGCCGCTGACATTTTGTTTGTGGTGGTGACCGCGGGGCGCCTGGCCTCAAGCCAGCTCGGCTCGATGGATGCGCTGCGGCGACTGCCGCTCAGCCTGCTACCCACCTTCGTCGTCCCCATTATTTTCGTGACCCATGGTGTGATCTTCCTGCGGATTTGGCGGGGAACGATATGAAGCGGGTCTGAAGCGCTGTCGGATTATTGCCGGAACTCAGCCGGACGCCCGGTGAGCCGCTCGATTCGCTTGGCGATGGGCGGATGCGTCGAGAACAAGCTGCTGAAATTGATGCCCAACAGCGGCTGCACGATGAACAAGTGCGCGGTGCTGGGTGTGCCCGCCATAGGCACGCGGCGCGAATAGGCGTCGAGCTTGCCCAGCGCGCTGGCCAGCGCGTATGGGTTGCCGGTGAGATGCGCGCCGGTGGCGTCCGCTTCATACTCGCGCGAGCGCGAAACCGCCATCTGGATTAACAGTGCCGCCACCGGAGCCAGAAAAATCATGATGAGCGCGCCAATGCCCCCGCCGCGCCGGTCATCGTCGCGGCCGCCACCCATCCCGCCAAAAATCATGCCCCAGCGCGCCATGTCCGCCATCCAGGTGATGGCTCCGGCCAGCGTTGCAGCAACCGAGCTGATCAAGATGTCGCGGTTGCGCACATGCCCAAGTTCGTGGGCCAGCACACCTTCCAGTTCTTCGTCGGTCAGCAGTTCGAGAATGCCTGCGGTCACCGCCACCGATGCGTGTGCTGGATTGCGCCCCGTGGCAAAGGCATTGGGTGAGTCTGCTGGGATGACGTAAATCTTCGGCATGGGCAGGCCGCTACGTTGCGTCAGTCGCTCCACAATCTGATAGGCACGCGGCAATTGCTCGCGGGTTACGGGCTGCGCGCGATAAGCGGCCAGCGCCAGCTTGTCCGAGAAGAAGTAAGAAACGAAGTTCATCAGCCCGGCAAGAATCAGCGCTATCAGCATGCCGCGCTGCCCGCCAAAAGCGCGCCCGGCGAAGACCAGCGCCAGCGTGAGGGCAGTCAGCAGGAACGCGGTTTTGAAGGTGTTGCCCATGGTGAGGCCTCTTCCACTATTAGATGCGGAGAAAGCGGGAGGAGGTTCATGACTGCCCGCCTGGTCAGTCGCCTTGGGTGCGCTGCATCGCCCGCAACAGGGTTTGGTCCAGCGCTGCCTTGTGCTTTTCGTACTCTGCGGGCGTAATGCGCCCCTTGAGGCGGTCGAGTTCCAGTCGCAGCAGTTCTGCTTCAAGCGCCTGCAGCAACAGCGCACCGCTGGGAGCAGGAGCAGCCGGCGTTGCTGGCGCCGCAGCTGGCGCTGCAACACTGCGGGCAGGCGTCGGAATTGAAGCGGCTCCAATCTCCGCAGCTTCTACGCTCGCCTCGCGCGAACGATTGGTCACGTAGTAAGCGAGCCCCGCCAGAATCACAGCAAATCCACCGAGCAGCCACCAGCGGAAATTCTGCAGCGGATCAGGCGCGTCAATGGGTGCACCGAGTCCGCCCCCCGGACGACCCGGCATCGATCCACCCGAAGTTTGCGCTTCCCCATCTCCTGGTCCGCCGCCTTGACCTTCTTCCGGCAGAGTTCCCGTGCCGGAGATCTTGAACGCCAGCGATTGTCCCGGCTGCGTTTGCTGCGCTACTTGCACGATTGCATTCGACACTCCCGGCCCATTCTGCATGGTCTGGAACACGGCCGGCGTCTGCGCCTCAAACTGCATCGATTTGGGCAGCATGACGACGAGATGCTGCAACGGATACGCCGACTTCGGGTCGATCGTGGCCGATCCTGGATACGGCAGGTGATAGGCCACCTGCATTTGCGTCTCGCCCGGGCGCAACGGGAAAGAGAACGAATGCGCGTTCTTCCCGCGCGGAGTCACGGTCACACTCACCGGTTGCCCCCCCGGCGATTTCGCCATCGAGGTATCCAGCACCGCGCCTTCCGGCACAAAGAACTGGAAGTTGGACTCGGCCACCTGAGTTCGCGGCGGCTTCGATTCGTTATTCACCGCAAAGAGGCGCGTGATCCGCAACTGGTCGCCTTCGGTCTGCAGTTTGAGCACGTCCACCGTGTAAGACAGGCCCTCAACTTTTTGCGCCGCATCGTAGACCTGGACCTCGACCGAGGTTGTTCCCGGAGGCGCCATGCGGAAATACGACGCACCTTGATAGGTGGCGCGGACAAGATGAGGGGCACCACCATCCGGCAACTTCAGGCTGAAACTGCCGTGGGCGTCGGTCTTGGTGCTGCCCGCTTCGTGCATGCCACCGGCCAATTGCAACAGCGTGACCTGCACATTGGCGGCAGGCTTGTCGTTGGTGCCATTGGTGACCGTGCCGGTCAGCGTTTGAGCGCCGGCGAAACAGGAAAGCAGCAGGAGAAAAGAGCAAACGCGCAGCAATTTCAAGCCTTCGTACCTTTCGACGGAGAAATGGCCGCGCCCGCGGCACCTTCCAGTTGCGCGATCTCGGCCAGCACCACCACGGCTTCGTCTTCCAGGCTTTTCTTCAACGATTGGTGATCGTCGTCGGAGAGCTTGCCGGCGCGGTATTCAAAGTTCAGATCGCGCAGATTTTCGTACACCACTTCCTTGCGTTCTCCTAAATAGCCTAGCCGGTCTTTGTCCGGACCGGAGAAGACGTGCAGAGGAATGGCAAAGACATAGTAGAAGCAGCCCAGAGTCAGCAACGCGGCAACGATGTAGAACGCCAGCGCAGAGTCGGAGCCAGCTGCCTGCAGCCAGAAAAGGGAAGCGATAATCATAGTTCGGTGTCCTTGCGTGCCTGCTCTCGCAGCCGTGCGGCTTCTGGCGAGTCATCCACCGCCTGGCTGGGCGCCGGTCGCCGCGCATTCCACACCCGCACAATCAGGACCGTGACTCCCAGCCCTGCGACCAAAACGAAAAACGGCATGACCCAGGCGACGCGGTTAAACCCCGTGGTCGTGGGCGCAGCCAGAACCGTGGGCCCGAATTTTTGCACAAACCCCTGCAATGTGAGGTCGTCGTTGTCGCCGCGCTGCAGTGCCGCACTCAGGTCGTTGCGCATGCCGTCAGAGTACTGGCAGCCCACGTGGTTGCACTCCAGCAGAATCTGGTTGCAGCCGCACATGCACATCAGCTTGTGGCCGAGCTTGTTGAACCGTGCATCATCGCTCGCACCCACCAACAGCAGCACCGCGGATGCGACCACGACCACTTGCAGTGCACGGCGAAAGGGCAGGCGGCGCATCAATCCGCCCCCGCGGGTGCGGTCAGCACCCGCGCCGCTACCGTGGCCCGCACCGCCACGGTGTTGGGTAGCAAGGCCAGGATCGTCCCCAACACCATCAAATGCACTCCCGCCCAAATCCACGACACCAGCGGGTTCAAATGCACTTTCAGGATGGGATGACCGGTCTGCTCATTGAGCCCTTCGTAGACGACGTACAGATCTTCTTTCATCGTGTAGTAGATATCGGGCCGTGTCGAGGGCTGATTGCTGGCTTTGAAGACCAGGCGCGTCGGATACAGCGTATCCACCTGCTTTCCGCTCTTGAAGACGTCAAGAATGGCGGACTCGCTGCTGTAGTTGGGATTGTCATCCTGAGTGTAGGAGCGGCAGATGAGCTCGTAGACGCCGATCTTCATGGAGTCGCCGTTGCCCATTTCTTTTTCCTGCTCCTGATTAAAAGCTGCCCCGGCCAGGCCAATGACGATCACGGCCACGCCAAAGTGCACCACATACCCGCCATAACGGCGTGTGTTGCGGCGGCCCAACTGCACCATGGAGGCGGGAAGGCCTTGCCCAGTGTGCCGGCTAATCACCCGCCCACCGCGCACGAATTCCGATACCACCGTGAACGCCACCAGCGCCGCCAGCGCGAAGGTCATCAACGAAAAGAAATAGCTGGCATCCACCCAGGGGCGTACGCCCAAGACCAACAGCGCCACCACCACCGCGAGCGCTCCGACCGCCGGCCAGAAAAAGTTGCGCCGGATGCTTTCCAGCGAAGTTTTGCGCCACGCCAGCAACGGTCCCACCGCGGTCAGCATCAGCAGCAACAGTCCGACCGGGATGATGACCTTGTTAAAGAAGGGTGGTCCCACCGTGATCTTGTTTCCCTGTACCCACTCGGAAAGAATCGGAAATAGAGTTCCCCAGAGCACCGTAAAACAGGCCGCTACGAAGAGCAGGTTGTTAAACAGGAAACTCGACTCGCGTGAAACCAGCGATTCCAGCCGGTGCTCGCTCTTGAGGTGGGAGTGGTTCTTGAGGAAGAAGAACAGGCACACGCACACCGTCAGCGTCATGAAAACCACAAACCAGGTTCCAATCGAGGACTGTGCGAAGGCATGCACCGAGCTGACCACGCCGCTGCGGGTCAGAAACGTTCCCAGGATGCAAAGCAAGAACGTGCCGAAGATGAGCAATACGTTCCACGCCTTCAGCATGCCGCGCTTTTCCTGCATCATCACCGAATGTAGAAATGCGGTGCCCGTCAGCCAGGGCATCCACGAAGCATTTTCCACCGGATCCCAACCCCAGTAGCCGCCCCATCCGAGCACGTTGTACGCCCAGTGTGCGCCCAGCGAAATCCCCACCGTCAGGAAGCCCCAGGTCACCATGGTCCAGCGCCGCGTGATGGCGATCCACTTTTCGCCGGGATAGCGCATGATCAGCGCCGCCAGTGCAAATGCAAAGGGCACCGTAAAGCCAACATAGCCGAGATAGAGCATGGGCGGGTGGATGACCATTTCCGCATACTGCAACAGCGGATTCAGTCCGTTGCCGTCCGGCTGAAGCGGGCCACTGGCAAGGGAGAAGGGTTTGGCTGCGAAGTTGACCAGCAATAAGAAGAAGACCTGCACCGCTGCCATGATGGCCGACGCGTACGCGAACAAGCGCGGGTCGGTACGATGACGCAGCCGCAGCACCAGCCCATACATCGAAAGTAGCCAAGCCCAAAACAGCAGCGAACCTTCCTGCCCCGACCAGAGCACGGCAAACTTGTAGGGAAGCGGCAAGTCACGATTGCTATGCTGCCGGATGTACTCAATGGAAAAATTGTCCTGAAAGGCGCCCGTCACCAGCGTGATGGCCGCCAGGGTCACCATGAAGAAGGTGGCGATTCCGGCCCGGCGCGCCGTTTCTCCCAACCGCAGCCCGCTTTCGCCGCGCAGGAGCAGGCCCACCACTCCCGCCACGAGTGAGTACAAACTCAACACGAGGGCGAGGAGGAGGGTAAAACTTCCAATTTGTGCCATCAAGACCCCTTAAGGTTCTCTGCCATTTTTTCAGAAAGGCCGAGGCGTGGCAACTCACCATGTTACCCGGGAGTGCAGGGGATGACGCGCCGCAGTACCAGGGGGCACCGTGAAATCTCCGCACAGTACACTACTGTTTCATGACCCGCAGTCTGTCCCCAGCATAGGGCCTATCCTACAGATGTGCAAGAACTTGCATGAAATTAGTTCGGCTATTTTTCGTCTTGACACTACGTCGTGCGCAGCGCAGAATCCTTTCCCAGCGTTCACTCTTCCCAGGGGAGTGACTGCTGCTCGGCGCGCTGGCGATCCTTTCCCCTAAGGCCGCCGGAAGCCCTTCGTTAACTTCCGAAAAGCAGCCAGTAATCCGCAATGGCGGCGGAATCCCGGGATGTGGGCCGGTCGAAAGCCGGTTCAAGATCACTGCGTGCAATCTGACCTGTTTAAGGACGAACTGACATGAAGAACCCATCGTACCGTGGAAGTGTGTTGTTTGCCCTGGCTGGATTCCTCCTCCTGAGCGCGCTGCTCTCTGGTGTTGCCGGAGCACAAGTGTTCAATTTCGGCGCCGGTACTTTTACTACAGCCAACGTGTGCGCGAACAGCGCCACCCCCGCCGCCAGTTGTCAGATCTTGACCAACGGCTCGCCCAACCGCCCCAGAATCATTACCGGCGGGATTCTTCGACTCAACACCGCTACCACCAACCAGCATGCGTCCGCTTGGTTTCGGGTAAAGCAGCCGTTGAATACCGGCTTCACCACCGCTTTTCAGTTCAATATTTCCAACACTGGCGCGTGCTCCGGGTGCGCCTTTCCCGCCGATGGAATGGCGCTGGTAATTCAGGGCGACGCTGCCGGCACCGGAGCCCTGGGTTATACCGGCAACGGCCAGAACATTTCCTATGGGAATAACGATCTCTCCACTGCCAGCGGGGTGGGCCGCGCCATCCGCAACAGCCTGGCCGTCGAACTCGACACTTTCAAGAACGCTGACTACGCCGACCCTAACGGAAATCATATCGCCGTCCAGAGCTGCGGCCCCAACAACGCCACCACCCTGAGCCCGAACAGCGCTGACCACAATTACCTCTGCGCGGACGGCAAGTCCGCTCGGCTGGCCTTGCAGAGCTTACCCGCGGGCCTTTCTCTTTCCGACGGCAAGACCCACACCATCACTGTCAACTATCTTCCACCCGGGAATTGCACCACCAACTGCAATAATTTTTCAGTCTTCCTGGACAGCACGCTCATCCTCCAGACCACCCTGGACATCACCCAACAACTCCGCCTGGATACAAACGGCGGTGCCTATATTGGTTTCACCGCTGCTACCGGTTCCTCGGTACAGAATGACGACATTGTGAGTTGGTCCTTCAGCAAGTGGCCGCTGTCGCCAATTACCATCATCCAACCACTCCAGGCCGGCACCACCAATTTCAGCTATACGAGCGACCTCACCGCCTCCACCGACTATTCGGGAAGCGGACTGCCGCCGAGCTCCTTTACGGGTGTCTTCCAGCAAGGCACAGTGCAGGCCATTACGGATC
>JBGQDM010000132.1:0-7461 GCA_041495845.1 Terriglobia bacterium
CGCGCGTTCTCCACCACGCGTTGCAGCTTGAGCGCCGCGCCCATGCCCATGGAAACAAAATCTTCTTTGTTGCCGGAAGTGGTGATCGAATCGGCGGAAGCAGGGTGGGCCAGGATTTTGTTTTCGCTGACCAGAGCAGCCGCGGTCACCTGGGCCATCATGAAGCCGGAGTTGAGCCCGGCGCCGGGCGCGAGAAATGCGGGCAGACCTTCGCTGAGCGCGGGATTTACCATGCGCTCCAGGCGGCGCTCGGAAATGCCCGCCAGCGCGGTGAGCGCGACGGCGAGAAAATCGAGGGCAAAAGCCAGCGGCTCGCCATGGAAATTCCCACCCGAAATAATGTCGCCTTCGCCATCCTGGAGTTTCGGGTTCTTCAGAAAGACCAGAGGATTGTCGACAGCGGAGTTCAGTTCGGTTTCGAAGACGCGGCGACAATGGGCGAGCGTGTCGCGCACGGCGCCGTGCACCTGCGGAATGCAGCGCAGCGAGTAGGCGTCCTGCACGCGCCCGCATTCCCGGTGCGACTCGCGAATCTGACTGCCAGCGAGCAAGCGGCGAAGATTTTCGGCGGTGTGTAATTGTCCGGGATGCGGGCGGGCGCGATGAATGCGTTCGTCAAAGGCGGCATCGGTACCCTGCAGCGCGTCGAGTGAAAGCGCGCCGATGACATCGGCGGAATCCACCAAGGCTTCCGCCGCCAACTGCGCCAGTGAACCCACCGCCAGCATGGCCTGGGTGCCGTTGATCAGCGAAATCGCTTCTTTGGCTTCGAGTACGACGGGCTTGATCTGGGCGCGTTGCAGCGCGTCAGCGGCGGCGACGCGGCCGCCTTCGTGCCAGCATTCGCCCTCGCCGATCAGCGCCAGGGCAAGGTGCGCGAGCGGAGCCAAATCGCCGCTGGCGCCCACGCTACCCTGCGAGGGCACGATGGGTGTGACGCCGCGGTTGAGCATTTCGCAGAGCGCATCGATGAGCAGCGGACGCACGCCGGAGAATCCCTTGGCCAGCGAGTTGGCGCGCAGCAGCATCATGGCGCGTGTTTCTGCGATGGGGAGAGGCTGGCCCACGCCGGCGCTGTGCGAGCGCACCAGATTGACTTGCAGCTCGCGGATCTGTTCGCCGGCAATGCGCACGTCGCTGAGTTTGCCTACGCCAGTAGTAATCGCGTACGCGACTTTGTTTTCCTGGACCAGCTTGTCGACGACGGCACGCGCTTTGCCCACAGCCTCGCGCGCGTCGGGATCGAGCAGGACGGGCTGGCGATCGACCGCGACTTCGCGCACCGCGTCCAGCGTGAGATCGTTGCCGTTAAGGTGGAGAGCTTTCAAGTCAGAATCTCGTGGCCCAGCGTCGAATCATCCTAACAGGGGTCAGGCGCTCCGCGTTTTCGCCGCCGCCAGCGCTTTCATGTATTTCTCCGGCAGGGCGCGGATTTTCAATTTTGTATCGGTGATGATGTGCGTGGTCTCGCCTTCGGCCAACAGCGTGCCATCCGCAGCCCGCAGCAGCTCATAGCTGAACTGGACCACCGACTCGCGCACGTTCTTGACCGCGGTGCGCACAATCAGCTCGTCATCGTAATGCGCCGGGGCGCGGTAGCGACAATTCGCTTCGACGACGGCGATAAAGCAATCGTCCTTCTCCTCCATCTCTTTGTAGGAAAAACCGAGCTGGCGCAGCAGGTCGACGCGCCCGATTTCGAACCAGATGAAATGATTGGAGTGGTAGACCACGCCCATGCGGTCAGTTTCCGCGTAGCGCACGCGCACCCGGCTTTCGGAAACAACGTGTGGCTTGACGTCTGCCTTCATTGGCCGCTCCACTTGGGTTTGCGTTTTTCCAGGAACGACGCCACGCCCTCGCGAAAATCAGGCGTGCTGCGGACCGCGGCGTTGCCCTCGATCGCTTCTTTCATTTGCCGGTCGAGGAGTGGCGCGATAAAGCCGTTAATCAGCTTCTTGGTGGCGCGCAGCGAGGCGGGGCTGTTCTCAAGCAGCGTCTGCGCGAGTTCGCGAGCGCGCGTCATGAGTTTCTCCGGCGGCACAATTTCATTCACCAGACCCAAACGCCCGGCTTCTTCGGCGTCAAACAGGCGGCCGGACAACAGCAGGTTGCGCGCCACCCGGTGGCCTACCTGCCAGACCAGGATGGAGGACACGATAGCCGGCACGAAGCCGATCCGAACTTCGGTGTAGCCGAACTTTGCTTCCGGCGCGGCCAGCGTGAAATCGCACATGGTGGCCAAGCCGGTGCCGCCCGCGATGGCAGCGCCGTTGACAGCCGCGATGGTGGGCCGCGGAAACTCATACAGGCGCCGGAAGGCGCGCGCCATGCGGCTGGAGTCTTCCACGTTCTCCGCGTGCGTCTTGCCCAGCAGGGACTTCAATTCTTCCAGATCCATGCCGGCACAAAAGGCTTTGCCGGCGCCGGTCAGAATCAGCACCTGCGCCGGCGAGCGCTCCACCTCATCCAACGCAGCCAGCATTTCTTCCAGCAACTCGAAGGTGATGGCGTTGCGCTTCTCCGGCCGCGTAAGGGTGATGGTGGCGATGCCAGAATCGAAGATAAGTTGGAGAGTCTGAAAGCTCATGGTCGGTGGCGCAACGGAAGATTACAAACTATCGGAATCTGAAAGCCAAGTTAAATCCGCACGGATCACTGCAAGTCCGTGATTGCGGCGGCGGCATAGCGGGCCCCGATTTCCGCATTCACCCGAAGCAGCGTGTCGAGCGGCTTGAGCGCGGGCGGAGTTGCGCCCCGCTGGGCCAGCGCCTGCAGCACTTTTTCGGTCGGCATATTTCCCACCAGCGCGTCCTGCGCGAAGGGGCAGCCCCCCAAGCCACCGAGGGCGCAATCAAAGCGGCGGCAACCGGCATCGTACGCGGCCAGGATTTTTTCTATCGCTTGCTCGGCGCGGCTGTGCAGGTGAACGCCGATTTCGAGATAGTTAAACTTCGACTTCACTGCGCCCACCAGATCGCCGATTTGCGCCGCCGAAGCCACGCCGACCGTATCGGCCAGCGAAATCACACGCACATCCGATAACTCCAGCAACGCCACGGCTTCCACCACCTCTTCCGCGCTCCACGGGTCGCCATAGGGATTGCCGAAGGCCATAGAAATGTAGACAGCGACGCCCAGGCCGGCGTCGTACGCCCGCTTGTCAATCTTCTCCAGTTCGTCAACCGCGGCTTCGGGCGTCTGGTGCTGGTTGCGCTCGAGAAACGTGGGGGACACGGAGTAGGGAAACCCGAGCGTGCTAACGGCGTTGGTGGCCACTGCCCGCTCCGCACCTTTTTCGTTGACCACGATGCCGATGATCTCAACATCATCCGGCGGATCTAGTTCCTTGAGCACGTCTTCGGAGTCGGCCATCTGTGGCACCGCTTTGGGGGAGACGAAGGAAACGGCGTCAATGTGTTTGAACCCTGCATTGATCAGCGACTTGAGATAGTTGATCTTGAGGTCAGACGGAATCTGGCCGAGCAAACCCTGCCAGGCATCGCGGGGGCACTCAATGAGTTTGATGGCGTCGGACATGGTTTTGGATTGCAGAAGTCAGATTGCAGATTGCAGAAGTGAGTTCGCGTTCGGTGATGCCCCCCGCTTGAGCGGGCCCAGGCAATCTGCAATCTGCAATCTGACTTCTGCAATTTCTCTTGTGAATCACGTCTGCAGCACTCCCACCTTAAATTCAGCCACGTCCGGATTCAGTGCGGCCGCTTCCAGCGCCTGGGTAATGGCATCGCGGGTTTCAATGGGATCAATGATGCGGTCAATCCACAGACGCGCGGCGCCGTAGCGCGGGTCGGTTTGCTCGTCGTACGTCCTTTTGGTCGCGTCGAAGAGCTCCTTCCTCTCTTCATCGCTCAGTTTCTTGCCGCTACGCTCCAGTTGTTTCACTTTGATTTCCACCAGGGTGCCGGCGGCGGAGTCGCCGCTCATGACGGCGTAACGAGCGGTGGGCCAGGCGAAGACAAAGCGCGGATCAAAGGCTTTGCCGCACATGGCGTAGTGGCCGGCGCCGAACGAGCCGCCCACGATCACCGTAATTTTCGGGACGACGGAATTGGAGACCGCGTTGACCAGCTTCGCGCCTGCTTTGATAATCCCGCTCCACTCCGCATCGCGCCCCACCATGAAGCCGTTGACGTCGTGCAAAAATACCAGCGGCACCAGGTTTTGGTTGCAGTCCATGATGAAGCGTGCGGCTTTCTCCGCCGACTCGGTATAAATCACGCCGCCGAATTCCATACGCTTGTGGCCTTCATGGTCCACCTGCTGGGCGTGTTCTTTCTGGTTGGCCACAATGCCCACAGCAAAACCGCCAATCCGGGCATAGCCGCAGAGCAACGTCTTGCCGTACTCCGGTTTGTATTCATCGAAGCGGCTGCCGTCCACCACGCGGGCCAGAATTTCTTTCATGTCGTACGGACGCATGGCGTCGGATTCGTAAAGGCCGTAAATTTCTTCGACGGCATAGGCCGGCGGTTCGGGCTTTTTCCTGTCCCAGGGCGAGAGGCGGCGGTAGCCCCACTTCTCCACGATGGAGCGTAGCCGGGTGAGGCAGGCTTCGTCATCCGGTTCGCGAAAATCGATGGTGCCGCTGATGGCGGAGTGCATGGCGGCGCCGCCCAGTTCCTCGGCGGAAACTTTTTGTCCGATGGCGGCTTGCACCAAGGCGGGCCCGGCGAGAAACAGGCCGCTGCCGTCGGTCATGAGCAGATGATCGCACATCACCGGCAGATAACCGCCGCCCGCCACGCACATGCCCATGATGGCTGCGATCTGCGGAATGCCCATGGCAGACATGACCGCGTTATTGCGAAAGACGCGGCCAAAATCGTCGGTGTCGGGAAAAACATCTTCCTGCAGCGGCAGGAAAACGCCGGCTGAGTCCACCAGGTAAATCGTGGGAATGCGATTCTCGATGGCGATGTTCTGGGCGCGAATCACCTTCTTCGAGGTCATGGGAAAAAACGCGCCGGCCTTCACCGTGGCGTCGTTGGCGATGACCATGACCAGCCGCGTGTGGATGCGGCCCAGCCCGGTGACTACTCCGGCGGCGGGCGCGCCGCCCCATTCCTCGTACATGCCGTTGGCGGCGTAGACGCTGAGCTCAAAAAGTTCGCTATCGCTATCCAGCAGGCGGCGAATCCGCTCGCGCGCCGTCATCCTGCCTTTGCCGTGCTGGGCTTCGACGGCCTTGGCGCCGCCACCTTCGCGCAGTTTCTCTTCTTCGTTGCGCACCCGGGCCACCTGCTCGGCCATGGCCCGCATGTTTTTTTCGTAACGCGCCGTCGTGGGATCAACCCGCGTTGCCAGCACGTTGGAAGTCCCGCGCTCCGGGTTGTTTACTGCGTCTGTCATGGCGTGAACTCGAACTGGTTACGGTATATCAACGGCGCAGAAGGGCGCAAACATGCCGGTGATCGCGCGTCTCATGCGTTCTTCGCGATTCGTTGGAGCGCTTCTGCGACCGGGTCTTCCACCACGCCGTCCACCAGCCCAATTCGGAGCGCGTGCGCGGCGTTGACTCTGGCTGCCGCCACGAGGACTTGCAGAGCGCGGGCTGGGCCAATCAGGCGCGGCAGTCGCTGCGTGCCGCCCCATCCCGTCATCAATCCGAGCGCTGCGCCGCGGTGGCCAAAAGCGGTATGGGGCGCGGCAATCCGCCGATGGCAGGCGAGCGCGAGGTCAAGTCCTCCGCCCATGCAGTGACCCTCGATGGCGGCGTAGACCACCGCCGGGAATTGGGCGATGGCGTTCATCAACGCCTGGCCCTGAAGCGCAAACTCGAAAGCGGCCGATCCGGTGAGGCTGGCGACCTCGTTCAAGTCAGCGCCCACGGAAAAAAACTGCGAGTTGCCGGTGATGACAAGTGGTCGTGGCGCGAGCGCCAATTCCTGAATCACCGCAGTCAACGAGCGGACGCGTGCCAGGGTCAAGCGGTTGGTGCCATCTTCCGAGCGCATCTGGAGCAGCGTTGCCTGCGGCGTCAATTCAAGTTGATAGTGCGGAGAAGAGGTCATGCCGTCGGCGAACGAAGGTTGGCCAGTCATGTCTCCCCAACCCTAGGGCAGTTTTTCAATCCAGCGCTCGATGGAGCAGCCGTCTTCGGTCAGTTCGAACTTGCCCATGCGCACCCCTTCGCCGATCAGGCGGTGCGTTTCCGGATCGCGCGCCACGCGTGCGATCCACTGCTTGCCGACATCGAACTCCGCGGCGGTGAACCAGCGCTGCGGCAGCACTTCTACCAGCCCGGCTTGCGGGTAGAGAACGAAGAGCGCGCACGCCGCATCGGAACGGGTGGGAGCCGGACAGGAGGCCACCGCAATCAATTCGTCCACACCGCGAAATGCCTCCGGCACCTCAATGCGGTGGGTTCCGGGCGGCAATTGCCGGCGCACGTCGAATTCACTGCGGGGCGGGGTGGCGGCATACACCCGCTCATTCGATTGCTTGAACCAGCCCACAATTTCTTCGAACGGAAACGCCGCCAACTCGTCAGGATCGAAGCACATGAGGCGCAGCGACCCTGGTTCCGGGCACCAGACGCCAAGAAAATGCGGCGGCAGAAGGAAGGGTACGCAGTAGGTGTTCAGCGCCAAACGCGGCCGTTGCGGCTCTTGCTCTAATGCCAGCGTGGCCAGGTACGCGAGTTCGCCCTGCTCGCCATGATAGGTCCAGGTGAAACGTTGTTGAGAATGCGCCGTGATAGCGGGAAAGTTGTTGGCGTACCACGGCGAAGGACCGGGTGCGCGCTCCAGCAGAGCGCTCAGCCGTTGGTTGTCTGGGGAAGCCATCAGCCGACCGTGGGGACACTGCGCGGCTTCACGTTGGCGCGAATAAATTGCACAATGTCATCCATAGCGGTGCCAGGCTGAAAAATGGCAGCGGCGCCAGCTTTCTTCATCGCTTCCACATCCTGGTCGGGAATGATGCCGCCGATGAGCAGCAACACGTCGTCCATCTTGCTCTCGCGCAGCAGCCCGCTCACGCGCGGCACGATGGCATTGTGGGCGCCAGAAAGGATGGACAGCCCAATCACGTCCACGTCTTCCTGCAGCGCGGCGCTGACAATCATTTCGGGCGTCTGGCGCAGGCCGGTGTAGATGACCTCCATGCCCGCATCGCGCAAGGCACGAGCAATTACTTTGGCGCCGCGATCGTGGCCGTCCAGCCCCGGTTTGGCCACCAGCACGCGGATTTTGCGCTCAGTCATTGTTTCAATTTAACCACAGCGGGCGGGAGATTGCAGAAGTAAGACTGCAGATTGCAGAAGTTAGGGCGCGTGTTTGAGGGCAGTGATGGCAATCGGGATGCTTCGCGGCATTCAGCATGACAAGACCCTGATGGGCTTCTGACTTCCTTCTGCGCGCAGGCTTCTACTTCTGCAATCTGCAATCTGACTTCTGCAATCAGTTGGGCGTTTTCACATCCAGACTCTTCCATAGATAC
>JBGQDM010000133.1:0-7423 GCA_041495845.1 Terriglobia bacterium
CGCAGAGGGCGCGGAGAACGCAGAGAAAAAATGGCGTTGGCGACCTTGTTCGGGCGACTGGTCTTGCGATTGCCTTCCTCAGCGGACTCGGCGTCCTCTGCGGTTAATTTAGGTTTTGAAGTTCTCTCAAGGAGAAGTAAGGAATTATGGCGAAATATACGGTGGTGACGATGCCGGGAGACGGCATTGGCAACCAGGTCCTGCCGGAAGCGTTGCGGGTGTTGAAGGCGGTGGGGTTTGAGGCGGAGTACATTCATGCCGATATCGGCTGGGATTGCTGGTGCGCGCAGGGCAGTGCGTTGCCGGAGCGCACGATTGAGTTGCTGACTCAGCACAAGTTGGGTCTTTTCGGTGCGATCACGTCGAAGCCAAATAAGGAAGCGCAGGCGGAGTTGAAGCCGGAACTGCGCAGCCAAGGGTTCGTTTACTACAGTCCGATCGTGACCATGCGCCAGAAATTCAATCTGGATATTTGCCTGCGGCCGTGTATCGGCTTCTCGGGTAATCCGCTGAACTTCATTCGCAAGCGCACCGACGATGACTACGACGAGCCAGCCCTGGATACGACGGTGTTCCGGCAAGGAACCGAAGGGATGTATGCCGGCGTCGAGTGGACGAATCCGCCGGAACAAGTGCGGGCGGCGCTGAACACGCATCCGAAATTCAAGCACTTTGCCGGGGTGGCGGGAGAGGATTTGGCGGTGAGCTGTCGCATTATCACGCGGCCGGCGGCGCGCCGGATTATTACGGCAGCGTTTGAGTACGCGAAGAAGCGGGGCTTCAAGGGGGTGACCATTTGCGAGAAGCCGAATGTCGTGCGCGAAACTTCCGGAATGATGGAAGAGACGGCCAAGGACGTGCAGAAGAATTATCCGGGGATCGCCTTGTGGTCCACCAACATTGACGCGCAGATGATGTGGTTGAACAAGAACCCGGAAGACTACAACGTGATTGTGGCGTCCAACCTGTTTGGCGACATTTTGTCGGATGCGTTTGCCGGGCTGGTGGGTGGGCTGGGCTTTGCCGCTTCCGGAAACATCGGCGACGAGGTGGCAGTGTTTGAGCCGACGCACGGGTCAGCGCCGAAATATGCCGAGTTGAACCCGCCGATTGTGAATCCGATTGCGATGATTCTGTCGGCGGCGATGATGCTGGATCACGTGGGCGAAGTGGCGAAGGCCCAGCGCATCCGGCATGCCATTGCCGCAGTGGTGGCGGAAGGCAAAGTGCGGACCTACGACATGATGCGGATTGCCGGCGGAGCGAAAGCCATCAGCATGGGAGCGGCCAGCACGGTGCAGATGGGGGATGCGATTCTGGCCAAGCTGTGAACCGCTAAAATCTTGAAACGCAGAGAACGCGGAGAAAGGCCGCAGAGGGCGCGGAGAAAACCACAGAACTGCTGGCCACGGATGGCACGGATGCACGCGGATTTGCTTTTGGGAGGCCACTCTTAAGGGTTTTGGCAGGCGCAAATCTTAAAACGCAGAGGGTGCAGAGCAAGGCCGCAGAAGACGCGGAGAAAAACTTGAACTGAGGTGCGGCGTTGAGCACAGCGACGAGGGCGGCGGAAGCGGGGCATTGGGGCAAGGAAGTGCGCTCGGATGTGCACGTGTCGGTGCAGCCGCGGGATTCCGGCGGGATCGATGTGTCATTGGAATCGCGGGTAGCACCGTATTATGGCGAGGCGATTCTGGCCCAAGCGCGGCAGGTGTGCGAACAACTGGCGGTAAAGAACGCGCACATCGTGATCCGCGATGAAGGTGCGCTTCCGTTTGTGATCGCGGCGCGCCTGGAGGCGGCGGTAAAGCGGGCAGGTCTGGGCGCAGGGAAGCAGGCGCTGCCCGAGCGCGTGAAGCTGCCGGAGGAGTCGGCGCGCGACCGGTTGCGGCGTTCGCGACTTTACCTCCCCGGTGCGGAACCAAGATATTTTGTGAACGCGGCGCTGCACGCTCCCGACGCGGTGATTCTCGATCTGGAAGACTCGGTGCACGCGGCGGAGAAAGATGTCGCGCGCGTGCTGGTGCGCAATACGCTGCGAGCCGTGGATTTTGGCGCCTGCGAGCGCATGATTCGGATCAACCAACTGCCGCTGGGGTTACAGGACCTGGCGGAAATTGTGCCGGAAGCGCCGGACTTGATCCTGATTCCCAAGGTGGAAACTCCGGAGCAGGTGACGGCGGTGGACCGCATGGTGAGCGAACTGCGGCTGCGGCACAACGTACATCGTTCGGTGTGGCTGATGCCGATTGTGGAATCCGCTCTGGGTGTGGAGAATGCGTTTGCCACGGCGGCGGCCAGCCCCAATGTGGTGGCGCTGACCATTGGCCTGGAGGATTACACGGCAGACTTGGGCGTAGCCAAAACGCCGGAGGGACGCGAGTCGCTGTATGCGCGAACGCGGATCGTGAATGCGGCGCGAGCGGCGCGAGTGCAGGCGATTGATTCCGTCTTCGGCGATGTGAGCGACATGGAAGGCCTGCGCCGTTGGGGGCAGGAATCGAGAGCGCTCGGGTTTGAAGGCATGGGCTGCATTCATCCTGGCCAGATTGCGGTGATTCACGAAGCGTTTGCGCCGGCGGCGGCGGAGATTGAGAAGGCGCGGAAGATTGTGGCGGCGTTTGAAGAGGCGCAAGCGAAAGGACTGGCGGTTGTCAGTCTGGGATCGAAGATGATTGATCCCCCGGTGGTGCAGCGCGCGGTGAAGTTGGTGGAGCGGGCGCGGGCGATGGGGTTGGCATAGGTCGAGGTATCGGGCGGGTGCATCCGCGCGGACGGGAAAAAGGACAGCAGATGGCCGAGATAGAACTAGCGCAGAACGCGGCGGGACGCATGGTCCCAGCGATGGTGAACAGCAAGCCGCAGATTCCGTATCTGGGCGTGGGCAAGTATCAGCCGCGCGGCCGTAAAGCGGCGCCACCGGTGCGGACGGCGGCGGACTATCCAGAGAACGGCGACAAGCGCGTAGCCACACTGGAAGAAGCGTTGCAACGCTGCGGGTTGAAGGATGGCATGACGCTCTCCAGTCATCATCATTTGCGGGATGGTGACCGCGTGGCGTTGCTGGCGCTGGCAGCGGCGGCGAAGTTGGGAGCACGTGACCTGACCTGGTTCCCGAGCGCGTCCTTCCCTTCGCAGAAGGGCGCGATTGATCTGATGCAGTCAGGCGTGATCCATCACATTGAAGGCAGCATGAACGGGCCGCTCGGCGATTTCTGCACGCAAGGGAAGATGCGCGGGATGGGCGTGTTGCGTTCGCACGGTGGGCGTTGGCAGGCGGTGCAGGATGGCGAGGTGCACATTGATATTGCCGTGATCGCGGCCCCGACGGCGGACGCCTTCGGCAATGCGGATGGTTCCCACGGCAAGTCGGCGTGCGGGTCGCTGGGGTTTGCTCTGGTGGACTCGCTCTACGCTGATCATGTGATTGTGGTGACGGACAACCTGGTGCCATTTCCGTGCTTGCCCTGGCAGATTCAGGGCAACAATGTGGACTACGTAGTCGAAGTGGATTCGATTGGCGATCCGGCGAAGATTGTTTCCGGGACGACGCAGATCACGCGAAGCCCAGACCGGCTGCGGATTGCGGAACTGGTGGCGAAATTCGTGCGCGATGCGGGAATCATGCGCAACGGGTTTTCATTTCAAGCGGGCGCTGGCGGAATCGCGCTGGCCTTTGTGCAGTATCTCAAGCAGATGATGAAGGACGCGGGCGTGAAGGCGCGCTTTGTCCGCGGGGGATCAACCAAGCTTCTGGTGGAACTGCTGCAGGAAGGGCTGACCGACTACATTCTCGACGGGCAGACGTTCGATCTGGACGGGGTGAAGTCGATGGCCAGTGATCCGCGGCACGTGGCCACGTCACCGTTTACGTCTTACAGCTATCACGGCAAAGGCAATTTCGCCTCGCTGGTAGACGCGGTGGTGTTGGGCGCGACGGAAGTCGACGTGAACTTCAACGCGAACGTGGTGACGCACTCGGACGGGCGGTTGCTGCATGGAATTGGCGGATGGCAGAACTGTTTGTTCGGCGGTTGCTCCATTCTGGCGGTGCCTTCGTTCCGTGACCGCATTCCGGTGATTGTGGACGAAGTGACCACCATGACGGGGCCGGGGGAACTGGTGGACGTGATCGTGACCGAGAGGGGGATTGCCATCAATCCGCGACGGCAGGACTTGATGGACGCGACCAAGGGATCAAAGCTGCCCATCCGGCCGATCCAGGACATCAAGGTGGAGGTGGAGAGGATTTGCGGCGGCAAGCCGCAGCGGCCAAAACACGGCGGGCGCCCGGTGGCGGTGGTGAAGTGGGTGGACGGGACGGTGTTGGACACGGTCTGGCAGGTGGGATAGAGGAGTTAGTGGTCGCCTAAGTGATGGCTCCGATCACCTGATCGTGAACACGGACGAGCAGGTGCACGACACGGTGCCCAAGAGTGTGGGTTACGTGATCAACGTGGCCAGCTAGAAAAACGGCGTTGGCTACGGCAAATGGGTGCATGTGGATGGCTGGAGTGAGTCGGTCATCGAGTACATCCGGATGCTGGAGGAGACGGCGGGATGAATCAGGGGGCGGGCGAAAGCCCGCCTTCTGCCTCTTTTGTCTCGATGGCGTGGTGGTGTGAAGCGCCCTTAGAATGTACTCATGACCACCAGTCTTCCTGAATTTCGTGCGCCGAATGCGCTGGAGCGGTTCTTCAACCGCAGCTTGGGAATCTTGATTGGGCTGGGGCTGGGACCGCGGCGTATGCGTTTGCTGGAAGTGCGCGGGCGCAAGAGCGGGCGCATTTTCAAGACGCCGGTGGATTTGTTGGAACTGGGTGGGAAGCTCTATTTGGTTGCCCCGCGCGGACGAACGCAGTGGGTGCGCAACGCAGAGGCGGCGGGCGAAGTTGCGCTCAAGCGTGGGAGCCGGCGGGTCAGTTACCGGTTGCGCGCGATTCCGGAGGTGGAGCGGCCGGAAATATTGAAAGCGTATCTTGATGGCTTCCGCAGCGAAGTGCAGCGCTATTTTTCTGTGGCAGCGGGGTCGCCGGTGGAGGCGTTTCGTGCCGTGGCGGGGAGTTATCCGGCGTTTGAGCTGGTCAAATCTTAAAACGCAGAGGACGCGGAGAAAGGCCGCAGAGTTCGCGGAGAAAAGCGTTGCTGCCTAACGCTCGTGCCGAGATCGGGAAGTGCAGAGGTCCTTCGCTGCGCAGAAGGTTCACTGCGTGAACCTCCTGCTTCGCTCCAGGACGACAGGTTCGTAGAGACTACGCTCAGGACGACAGGTCGGTTCAGGTTGCGCCGTGAACCTCCTGCTACGCTCAGGACGACAGATCGGTTCTCACTGCAGCGCGTAGAGGTTCCCATCCATGCTGCCAAAATAAACAGCGCCGTGATCCACGACCGGCGACGACATGACCGCGCCGATGGAGATGAAGCGGTAGATGTCGAGGTACATGTCCTGGAAATCGTTGAAGATCGGGGCCATCGCGCCCTGGTTAAACGAGCCGTCGGCGTTCAGGACCTTGAACGGATCTTTCTTCGCGCCTTCGGTTTGGAAATCCCAAGCCAGCTTGCCGGTTTTGGTGTCGATAGCGTAGAGGCGGCCATTGTGGCTGCCTACGTAAGCAAGATCTCCGGCCAGGGCGGCGGATGAGAAGATGTACGCTTTGGCGTCGAAGTTGAACTTCAGGCGTCCAGTTTTGGCGTCGAGCGCCATGAAGCGCGAACTGTCAGACGTGCCGACGTAGACGGTGTTGTCACGGACGGCGGGCGTGCCGTTGACCCAGGACATGCTGGTCGGGTAGTCCCACTTCTTGCGGCCCGTCGCGGCGTCGAGAGCGTAGACGTGCGCGTCGCGGCAGCCGACGTAGACCACGCCATCCACGACCGCGGGGGAGGACTGAAAGCCAACCTGATTGTGAATGACCGGATCTTCGCCCGACTTAAAAGACCATTTTTCCTGCCCGGTTTCCGCGTCGAGTGCGTAGAGGTAACTGTCCCAGCTGCCAATGTAAACCGTGTTGTTGACCACCGCCGGAGACGCATGCACCACATCTTTGGTGGCGAACTTCCACTGCAGTAAACCGGACTGCGCGTCCACCGCGTAGACGTTTCCGTCGCCGCTGCCGAAATAGACCTTGCCGTTGGCGACGGCGGGGGACGAGGTAAAGACGTCCCAGGCGTCGGGAATGGTTTGGGCGCGGGAAGGGAGTCCGTGCAGGTTCTTGGCTTCAAAGCGGCGCTCAAACTCGGTGGGGAAGAACCATTTAATCTTGCCGGTGGTGAGATCGAGGGCGTCGAGCGCGCCGCCCGAAGAGACGAAATAGAGCGTGTTATTCGCGATGGCGGGGGAAGATCCCACCGGCATGCTGGACTTGAAGTTCCACTTTTCTTTGCCGGTGTGCTGATCCACGGCGTAGACGTGCCCGTCCATGCTGGCGATGTAGACGACGCCATCGGCGACGGCGGGCGAGGTGACGATGGGGCCGCCGGCCTTGAAGGTCCACTGTACATTCGGTGACTGTTTAGGTCCGGGAGTGTCGTAGACGCCGGTGCGGGCGTTGTTGCCGTGGAAGGTGGCTTGCGACAGCGCGGTGGTGGCGGCGAATAGAAAGGTGAGGAATGCGGTCCTCTTCATCAAGGTTCTCCTGTATCGCATAAGGGACGGAGGGAAGCGGCATTGGTTATCGGCGGGTGTGGGTTTTCGTGCCGGCGCGCACAAAAAATCTTAAAACGCAGAGATCGCGGAGGAAGCCGCAGAGGGCGCAGAGAAAAACATCAAAACAGCGGTGGGATGTGAGCTGTGAGTTGGCAGCGTCCGACATCAGAGCGGGGCAGGCGCGGGCCCGCCCCGTGCGTGTTGTCGTTATTTTGCTATCGAGGAATCGATAAAGCTGGCGACGTTGTTTTTGAGCTGGACGCGGTCTTCGTCACGGACATACATCATGTGGCCCGCGTTGTAGTACTTGAGACGGATATTGCCTTGCAGTTTTTCGGGCAGGCCGAGATGGTCCATGGTGTATTCGGAGCCGAAAAAGGGCGTGGCAAGATCGAAGAGTCCGTTTTCAACTTCCACCTGCAGGTGCGGGTTGGAAAGCAGCGCCGCCACCAGGTCGGCTTCGACGTTGGGCGCGCCGGGGAAGCCCTGCTGATTATCGGCTCCGGCATGTTTCCAATCCCACTGCCCGTCAATCGGAGCGAAGAGGTGGTAGGACTTGTCCTGGCCAAACTTGAGTTCCTCACGCACATAGGAGTTAAAAGTCGCGACAAAGGGCCCAGTGATGTAAGAAGACTGCGGGTCGTACTCGCCAAATTCACTGAGCAAGTCGAACGCCGGGCCGGTGAAGCGGGCGTCGAGGCGGCCGGTGATGAGGCCGCGAGAACGCTGCAGTTCCTGCATGTATTGAGCAAGGCTGACGCGCAGGTTGGCCTTGAC
>JBGQDM010000134.1:0-7311 GCA_041495845.1 Terriglobia bacterium
ACGTTCTTTCCGAGCAGGTTGCCAACAAGATCGCCGCCGGCGAAGTGGTGGAGCGCCCCGCCTCGGTCGTCAAAGAGTTGCTGGAAAACTCGCTCGACGCCGGCGCCACCCGCATCGTTCTCCAGGTGGAGGCGGGCGGCAAAAAACTGATCCAGGTCACCGACAACGGTTGCGGCATGGTGCGTGACGATGCCCTGCTCGCGTTCGAGGCCCACGCCACTTCTAAAATTCGTACCGCTGAAGACCTGCTCACAGTCTCCACGCTGGGCTTTCGCGGCGAGGCTCTGCCTTCCATCGCCTCGGTTTCCAGGCTGCAAATGGAGACGCGCGCCGCCGAGGAAGACTCGGGCACCGTGGTCGAAATCAACGGCGGAAAAATATTTCGCGTCGAAGAAGCTGGCCTGCCCGTCGGCACTTCCATCACCGTCCGCGACTTGTTCTTCAACATTCCTGCCCGCCGCAAGTTTCTCCGGGCGGAGTCCACCGAGCTCTCGCACATCGCTTCTCTCGTCACTCATTACGCCCTGGCTCACCCCGGAAAGCATTTTGAGTTGCACGCAGCCACGCATGCTTTGCTGATGGCGCCGCCGGTTCCCAGTCATCGCGAACGCGTCTACCAAGTCTTCGGCAAGGAAGTTCTGGACCAACTGCTCCCCATGGCAGCGGCGCTGCCCCTCGAGCGGGTCGGACTGCCGCAACCTCCGCCCTGGCGGCGCACCGAGGACATGCCAGCGCCCGAGCCCGGCGAGTTGCGCCTGCACGGCTTCGCTTCCAAACCAGAAATCCAGAAGCTCAACCGCAACTCGATTTACATTTTCGTTAACGGCCGTCTGGTTCGCGACCGCCTCATCCAGCACGCGCTCACTGAGGCCTATCGCAACATGCTGCCCAACGGCGTCTTTCCCGTGGTGCTGCTCTTTCTGGAAATGCCGGCCGCCGAAGTCGACGTCAATGTGCACCCGTCGAAGACGGAAGTCCGCTTCCGCCAGCAGAGTGTGCTGCATGATTTCGTCCGCGACTCGGTTCGCGCCGCGCTGATGAAGGCCCGCCCCGTCCCGCAATTCACCGCCGAGATCAGCGCCCGGCCCACCGCCGGCGCGGCGCTCACGCCCGGCTCACAGCCCGGGCAGGCAATCAACTCTCCGCCGCAGGGTGAAGAATTTTCCTTGCACGCCCCTACGCTTCCACCCGCCACGGCGCGTTTCGAATTCCAGGGCGGCATTGCCGTCGACGCCAATGCCGCGATTCCCGTGCCCCGCGATGGCTTTTTCGTCCCCGACCCCGGATGCGCTTCGCCGCTCCTCGCCTGCGACGCTGCGGAAGAGCCCACCCTCTCTTCCCTGCGCACCCTGCGCCCGCTCGGCCAGCTGCGTAATTCATTTATCCTCGCGGTCAACGACGACGGCCTCTGGATCGTGGACCAGCACGTCGCCCACGAACGCGTGCTCTTTGAAAAAATCCTGCGCCAACGCGCCGCCATGAAAATGGAGTCGCAACGCCTGCTCATGCCGCTGCTGGTGGAACTCACGCCGGCGCAGCAAGCTGTCTTCAGTGAGATTGCTGACGAGCTCAATCACAACGGCTTCGAGGCCGAAGCCTTCGGCTCGCGCACCATCGCCATCAAAGTCGCTCCCTCCGGTCTGGAGGCGACACAGATTGAACACCTGCTCCACGAGTTGCTCGAACAATTTTCGCGCGAAGAGCAGGCGCTCAACCTGGAAGCCGTCCGCACTCGCATTGCGGCTTCCATTGCGTGCCACGCCGCCATCAAAGTCAACATGCCGCTCGAGCGCAATAAGATGGAATGGCTGCTCGTGGAACTCGCCCGCACCGACTCGCCGATGACTTGTCCTCACGGGCGCCCGGTCGTTCTGCGGTATTCTGTAAGAGACATTCAGCGCGCCTTCAAGCGGATTTGAAATGACCGAGCAAGAACTACACCAGATGCGGCGCGCCAAGTGGCGGCTCACGGGTCATCCCGTGCGCACGCTGGAAGAGGCCGCGACTTTCCTGGAATCGGTCGGCTTCTGTCTGATGTATCCAATGCGCCCGCCCATGCCGCTACCCACCTTCATGGGCGCATTTGTCGGTGCCGACGATCATCTGCCCGCCCTGCAACACGCCTATGCCGATGCGCGCGCCACCGAAGCCACGGAGCTCATGGTCCGCATGCTGCGCCAGCGGGCCGCCTACGAAGCAAATTTTTTCGAGGATAACAACGCGTTCCTCGTTTCCGCTTCGATCTTTCCCTACTTCTATGCCCTGGTGGGCGAGCGCAATCCCAAGCTGGCGCCCACGCCACGCCCGCATTCTGACTATTCCCAGCTCGCCTGCGACGCCTATGGAATCATCGAACACGAGGGCCCGATTTCGCGGCAGAAACTTCAGAATGTTCTCCGCGGTGGGGTCTCCGCCGCCGGTCTCGATCACGCGCTGGGCGAGCTCTGGTCGCGCCTGCGCATTACCCGGGTGGATTACAAGTCCAGTGAAGGTGCGTTCTGGGACGTGCTCCAGCGCTGGGCCCCAGAGCCGGTGCGCGAAGGCATTTCCCTCTCCGTCGGAAGCTCGCTCTCGGCTCTGCTCTCCAAGTATCTGGAATGCCGGATCGCAGCCGACCTGGAGGAAGTGGAAACATTTTTTGCCAACTTCGTGCCGCGCTCCCGCATCAAGGAAGCGGTGAACGCCCTACTGGCCACCCGCGAGTTGAGTTTTGTCTACGTCGGCAAGCACACGTTGTTACACGTGACCCCACCTCGGGCGGAGCGTGTCCCAGGCCCCACTTCCTTGCGCACCGCAGATTGAAAGGTTGCCCCGTCGCCCGTGTACAATCATCCCTCTCCCCGATGAGTGAGGCCCTGCCCCGCAAACTGATCATCGCCATTGACGGCCCCGCCGGAGCCGGCAAAAGCACCGTGGCCGCCCGTCTTGCTCGCCAGCTCGGCTACATCAACCTCGAAACCGGCGCCATGTATCGCGCTCTCGCGCTCAAGGCCATTCAATGGGATGTCGGCTTCGACGACGAGGCCGCCCTGGTGCAACTGGCCGAGCGTTCGCGCATCGCACTCGAACCTGTCCGCACCGGCAACCGCGTTCTGCTCGATGGCCGCGATGTTTCCCTGCGCGTGCGTGAGCCCGACGTCACCGCCGGCGCTTCGCGCGTTTCCGTGCATCCCCGCGTGCGCGAGCACATGGTGTTACGGCAGCGCGAAATGGGTTTGGGTGGCGGCGTGGTGATGGAAGGCCGCGACATCGGCACCCGTGTGTTTCCCGATGCCGATCTCAAAATCTTTCTTGACGCGGATCCCACGGTGCGCGAGATGCGCCGCCTGCAGCAGCTCCAGGTCACCGGGCCCGCCGCCGAAGCGCTTGCCGCCGAACTGCGCCAGCGCGACCTTCGCGACCGCTCCCGCGCCAACTCTCCCCTGGCGCCGGCTGCCGACGCTACCGTCCTCGACTCCACCCAACTCAGCGAAGACGAAGTCATCGCCCGCATCGAGCAACTGGTGGAAGAGAAACTGCGCGTGGAAGACTGAGAGAGCCACGCCCCCGGTTGTCATTCTGAGCAAAGCGAAGCGAAGGACCTCTGTACTTCGCCGGTGACACCCCCTCAGAACTCCTTAATCTCCGGCTTCCCCGAGCTTCCCGGCTTTTTCGGCAGCGAGGGCGGGGTGGGGGTTCGGGGTGGGGACGGAACTTCCGCCGCCAACATCGAGCCCTTGCGAACCTCGATGCCGCCGTGTTGATTGGAAATCTTCAGCAGTCCGGCGCCATTGCCAACATTGCCGGAGAGTGCTCCCCGGTCGTCTTCATTCTTCGTTTTGAGCGCGTCGAAATCCGTCGCGACTTCGCCGTTGTCGGTCATCGCATCCACCCGGAAACCCGCCTGGTCCGGCACATAGACCTGCACGTCGGCATCCCGGTTTACGATGTCGACGTTGCCCACGGGCACCCGGTTAATGTGTACTTCCACCGCGCCGTTGCTGTTGCTGATGCGTACATCGCCGCTCACGCCATCCAGTCGGATGTCTTTGGACTTGGTCAGCAGCCGTACCGGACCGGTCATCGAAGTCCCCCGCAGGTCGCTCCCATCCAGGTCCAGATTCCCCGCCAGCGGCCCAAACTCAAGGTCGGTGCGCGAAGTTTTGAAACTCACGCTCTTGCCGATGGCAGAGAGACTCACATCTTCCAGGAACTCGCCCGTCAGACGAAGGCTGCCCTTGACGTCGGTCACGGAAACTTCATTTGCCCGCCCATCCACCGCCACGTCGCCGCTCACGCGCGTCGCGCGCACCGCACTGCGCTCCACGTTCAACTTGGCGTTACCGGTGATATCTTCCAGCGAGACCGTGCCCTTACCGCTGGAAATCTCCACATCCGCCGTACGGCTGAGCACCGTCACGTCGCCGCGAGCCGAGGAAATGGTCACCGCTGCGTTGCGCGGCACGAAGATATCGAAGTCAGTCTCGACGCGCCGGCTCGATCCCTGATTGTTGGCGTTAACGGTCACGCTCTTGTCGCTGACCGTGATGGTGGGCTTGGTTTGCCCGTGGTAGCGGTCCGCTTCGCTCTGGCTGCTGGCGCCGACTCTTTTGCGCACCAGCACCCGGATTTTGTCAGTGTCCGCCACGTTCACGTTGACTTCGCCGCGTCCGTTTTGAATGCGCAGGCTGCCGCCAGCGGGAAAGTCCTGCACCATCTGGTCGTCAAAACTGAAGGTGTCCCCCCACACTCCGAGATCATCGCCGCCCCAGTCACCGGGGAACAGCGGGCCGAGATTGATGCGGTGGGTCAAGGTGGCCGACATGCCCATGGAGATGAGAATGATCAGTAGCAACACCGCGCCACCGCCGAAGCGCGGCCCCGGCTGCCCGGCACGCCGGGCGCGCTGATGCTCAATCAGCCGGATCACACCCCACACAATGATCAGCACCGGCCACAGCTTGCCAAACCAGATCCACAGCGCATCCCCGGGAAACACGTGCAGGTTGCCCAGCAGAAAGAAAACGCCGACGGTGATCAGGATTACGGGACCGGCCATCGAGCGGGGGCGCGACGGAAAACCGTTAGCCATTGCCTACCTCCCCACCGGCGACGGGCGGCGGCACTCTCCCGGACATTTGCTGGTGACCGTCCGTCGGCGCCGAGCGTTGGATGAACATGGTGATGCCTAGGACGATCAACAGCAAGGGCCAGCTGTGTCCCCAGTCCAGGTTGCGAACGTTGAACTCATCGAACAACGCGATCACTCCCAGGGCCATCAGGAACACCGGACCGGTGATCCCGCGGCAACGGCATCGGGTGCATCCGCAGTTGCGATTGTAGTGATAGATTTCCATCGTTCCCTTTCCTGCGTACCTTGCTACGAAGCCCGCGTCCAGCGCCGGTAAAACATCCACCCGCCGATGGCAATTAAGATCAGTGGCCAGAAACGGTCCACGCCAAACTCCGCCAACCCCAGGCTGTGGAGCAGAAACAGCACTCCCACCAGAATCAGCAGAACTGCGCCCAGCGGAATGTTGCTCGCTGGTTGCGGCGGCGCTACGTCAGCCGGTTCCCAGGCCGGTGGAGGCACCGCGTTCGCGGCGGGTGGCGGCGCGGCCGCCTGACCCGCTGCAACGTCGCTGCGGTACGGGTTTGCGGTCGTATGCCAGGAATCCGCCGACTGCGTCACGCCCGGACCAAACCACCGCTCCAACTGGAGAAAGTCCGGCGGCGGCAAACCGCGCGCCAACGCTTCCGCTGTTTTGTACGAATCAATCACCAGATAAGCAAAATAAACCGCAATCAGAAAACCAAAGGGCGCTGCTCTGTCCGCCAGCCACAACAAAATCACGAACCCCAGGGCTTGCAGAAAGCCCTTCAGGAATTGCCCGTTGTACATCGCACCCACACCGGGAATGAGTCCGAGGGCTGCCGCCAACCCGGGACTGGGGCGCCGGGTCGACGGGATGTATCCGGTGGGCGGCACCGACGCCGCCGCTCCCATCCGTTCCGCCAGACAGGTTTCGCAGTAGATCACGCCACGCACGTCGCGGGTGCAAGCATTGCACAGCGGCTTGCCGCAAGTGCGGCAGAAGCGCTCTGCCGCCACATCGCTATGGTTTGCACAGTTGTTCATGCCAGCCTCCTGGCCGCAGCTTGCATACTGTGCTGCCGCGGACAGCCCGCCAGCACCACTTGTCCGCCCTCACGGCTGTATTCATTTTGCTGCTGCTGATCGCTCTTCTTCTGCGGCTTCCGGCTGGTGTTATCGTTCTTTTGCTTTTCCTGCGGCCGCGCGCCGCCTTCCGCGGGAGCGTTGACGCGTTGCAGTTCGCGCACCCGCGATTCGAATTCATACACAAAACGAATGTTGGTGTAGTACTTCACGATTCGCCCCTGCGCCAGATGGTAATTGCGCACCATCGAACTCGGGCGCAGGTCCGCCATACTGAAATCGGAGACGCGTGTGCCCGTAACATTGAGCGCCAGAGAAATCGTGAAGAACGCCATCGCCGCCGACATGGCAAAGCGCGGTTGGCGAACTCCCGCCCACGCCGAAGCTCCGAGGCTGCCCAGCCATCCGCGCAGCCGCTGCCGCAGTGGCAAAACCGGATCGGCCTTCGTCACCGGCATCTGCTCTTCCAGTCCTGTCGTCGCGGCCAGGATGTTGTGCACCAGATGGCGCGGCGGATCGACTTCGGTCAGTGACTTCATCCAGTCACGGCCGGCGCGCGCTTCGGCAAACAACGGACCGCAAACAACGCACAGCGTCGCGTGACTCTGGAAGCGCTTCATGCGCGCCGCTTCCAGCGTCCCCTCAACCGCATCCAGCAGCAGTTCCTCAAATTCCGGACACTGCATGTTCGTTTTGGCTTCTTCGGCCATCAGATCACCTGTTTGTAAGTACGTGAAAGCAGGCGAGCAAGTTCCGTCCGCCCACGGTTAATGCGAGATTTGACCGTACCCTCGGGTACCTTAAGCGCGGTCGCAATCTCGCGGTAGTCCATATCCTGTAAATCCCTTAGAATCAACGCTTCACGCAGCTCCGGAGACAGCTTCTGCAGGGCCGCGTGCACCATCTGCTGGGCTTCGCGCGTCTTCTGCAGGTCGTCCGGCAGCGCTCCGCCATCTGGAATTTGCTCGCCAATGGTCTGGCTGTCTTCGTCGGCGCTCACGCCTGCGTCGAGCGAGTCGGTCGCGCGATCCTGCTTGGTGCGCCGGAAGTGGTCCACCAGCAGGTTCCGCGTCATGGTCGTGACCCAGGTAAAGAACGCGCCACGCTCGATTTTGTAGGTCTCCAGCGTTCGATACATCTTGATAAACACTTCC
>JBGQDM010000135.1:0-7124 GCA_041495845.1 Terriglobia bacterium
CCGGCCCACCCGCGAGACGATGCGATCAATGATCTGCATCAGGTGCGGGTTGTCCTTGAAACTCAGGCCAGTCAGTTCCAGCTTGCCGTTTCGTTCCACGTAGACGCGGTCGAAGCGGTTGACCAGAATGTCGGAGATGCTAGGATCTTTGAGCAACGGCTCGAGCGGGCCGAGGCCAAAAATTTCGTCGAGAATTTCGCGTGCCAGACGCTCGCGTTCGGCAAAACTGAGCGGCACCGCTTCGCTGTTGACCACACTGCGGATGAGCACCAGCACTTCTTCGCGAGCGGTGTCGCTGGGAGTGCGGCCCAGCCGTTCCAAGTCCAGCCGGTCGAGGATGCGCCGGTGCAGATCACTTTTGACCTGTTGGTATTCGCTGCGCTCGAAGGCCTGAAGGTTTGCCATCTGCCTCTATTCTAGACCGTCCGGAACATGGACCACGATTGCCGTTTGAGGGTCTCATCATCTTCGGTCAACAGGTGCGCCAACCCAGAAAAGGAGCGGGAAACTTCCGCATTGCCGGTACGCACCAGCGGCATGCCCCGGTCAATGGAGGAAGTGACCGCAAAATAGTGGTTGGGCACCTTCCAGATGAGCTTGACGCCTGCCGCCGCCTCGGCGTCCGCCTCGCTGAATCCGGGAATTTTGCGGAAGCGGTTGAGCACCAGGCGGATGCGATCCCGGTTGCCGGCTTCGGAGAGGAACTGGGAGATGCGGCCCGCGCTCCACAGCGAAGCGACGTCGGTCTGGGCCACCAGGAGAACCGTCTCGGCCAGGTTGGCCACCAGACGAGCGGTCGCGTCCACGCGCGTGGAGAGGTCTACCACCACGTAACGATACTGCGTCACCAGCATGTCAAACAGGCGGGCAAATTCGGGGGTGGTGAGGTCTCCCTGCATCGGGGTGGCGGAGCCCGCCAACAGCAACAGTCCGTCGGCGTGCCGTGTCATGAAGCTCTCCAGCAGGGAACTGTCCATGCGGTGCAGATTGCGCAGGGCATCGGTGATGCTGAAGGTCGCTTTTAGGTTCAAGTGCAAGGCGGCGTGGCCCAGTGGCGCCAAGTCGATTAGGGCCGCCTGTCCGGCGACGGATTGCAAAGCCAAGCCCAGATTCACCGCCAGCGTGGTGGCTCCGCTGCCGCCCTTGGCATTCACCACGGCAAAGACCTTGCCGCGCTGGGTTTCTTTGCGATGGCGGCGTTGCGCGGTCGTCAAGCGGACAAAGGCTTCGAGCAGGTCCGTGGTGTTGACGGGCCGCTCCAGGAATTCCCGCGCCCCGGCCCGCATGGCATTCACAATCAATTGCGGCTGGGTCATGATGCCGAGAGCAAAGATGGCCGCTGCCGGGATCTCTTGATGAAGCAGTTCGATGGCGCGCAGCGCGGCAGCGGTTTCTTCGGTGTCAATATTGACGAGCACAACGTCGGGCGCGGCCCCGAGAATGCGCCGGAGCAACGGGTCGGTAGCGGCCACGGGCATGCCCCCGCTGGCGAACACGGTGCGGGCGACGTTCGTACCATCCACAAGCGCCTGCAGCAGCGAGCGCTGCTCATTGTTTGTCGCCAGGATCACGACTGAGAGTTCTGGCATGGTCGCCCGTTTCTGTCCCCACCCCTGCTGGCCACCACGTTGCGTGGCGGCCTCGTGCACTCCATCTTATCCGCTACTGGCCCGGTTTGGCGGCCGGCGCCGATTTGGGGTCGAATTTTTCCTTGTCCAGCAGCGGTTCCGGACTGGCCGGCAGCGGCGCCGGTTGCGCGCTCGGCGAGATCCGCCTGGCGGTCACCAGGACCACTAACTCCGCATTGCTCTTCAGCATGCTCTTGCTGCGGAAGAGCTGCCCGAGGATGGGAATGTCGCCCAGGCCCGGCACTTTGTTCACCAGGTTGGTGACCCGGTTGTCCATGAGGCCGGCGATGACAAAACTCTGTCCGTCCTGCAACTCGAATTCCGTTTCCGCCCGACGGGTGGACAAAGCGGGCACGGTCACTCCCGCCACCGTCAATCCGTTGGCGAAATCCAGCGTGCTCACTTCCGGGGCCACGTGCAGGTGAATCAGTCCCGCGGGTGTGATCACCGGAGTGAATTTCAACTGCACTCCAAACTGCTTGAACTGGATGGTCACGGTATTGATGCCCTGGCTGGGCTGAACGACGGGGAAGGGAAATTCGCCGCCGGCCAGGAAACTCGCCTCTTTTCCGTTGACCGCGATCAGGGTTGGTTCGGCCAGAATCTGCGCCAGATTTTTTTGCTGCAGCGCGCGCACGATCGCGCCCAGATGGACGTCGGGGTTGAACAGGAAAATGTTGAGCGCATCCCCCAACGTCGCCGAAGTGCTGAAGGGAGCGGTGCTGTGTCCCGTCTGGTCGGTGATACTGCCGATCCGAGCGCCGCCAAACTGCCCGGTGGTAATGGTGCCGATGGTCCCTCCCGCTCCGGTCGAGAGCAAATTGAAGCCAAACTGGGAGAGTGCCGTCCGATCCACTTCCGCAAACTTGACTTCGAGCAGCACTTCCTGCGCGCCCACGGGTCCAAAGGTGAGGACGTTGACCACGTTCTTGCTGTAGGCCTCGGCCAGGGTGCCGGCGCGTTTGGAAACATCTTCGGTGGAGACGTGGCCCGCCAGCACGATGGCATTCCGTGAGGGCGTAACCGTGATGCGTTCGTCTGGAAAAACGCGCTTTACTTCTTCCGCCGCCGCCGTCACGTCCACGTCCACGCGCAGATCAAAGGTGCGCGAGCG
This sequence comes from Terriglobia bacterium, assembly GCA_041495845.1. GTDB lineage: Bacteria > Acidobacteriota > Terriglobia > Terriglobales > Acidobacteriaceae > JBGQDM01. The sequence goes on from JBGQDM010000135.1 coordinate 2,743, forward strand.
TTCGACCTCGTCCCAGATCATCAGTGAGACTTCGCCGGGTGAGCGTCCGTGAACGAGAATCTGCGTGGGGGTGACGACGAGAGCGTCGGCCACGTTGGGATCGGTGACAGAAACGCGCTTCAGGCGCTCGCTGGTGTTGATGAGCAGTGACTTGCCCACCATCACGCGCAGCGGGGCTGCGTTCGAGGTTTCCCCCGGCGGGTTGGCCGTCGTGGATGCTGTCGGAGTGGGTGCCGCCTCCGGCGTCTGTGCCGGAGCCTGCCATGCCATCAGGCCCAGCAGGGCCGCGCTCACCAGAGCCTGTCTCCAGCCATTTTTCATGTTCAGCAGTTCTCCCAAGCGATCAGCGTCGGCATCCTGCACGCGCTGTCAAAACTTTGTTACTTCTCGTTTTTCGCCGCGAATCATTTCTACGGTGTAGACCTGTGGTGGCGGTGGCACCTGTGTCGCTTTCGCCACTCGCGGTCTTGATCCAGCCGCTGGCACAGGCGTGGTCCCGCGATACAGCGAAGCCCGCCTCAGCGAGTCAAGTTTTTCCTGGCCGGCATCCAGCGGGTTGCGAAGTGCGAGTTGGATACGGCCTTCCGCGGAAGAAAGCGTCAATTTCTGCGCGTCGTCCGGGGAAACCAGCAAGGTAATTACGGGAACGGTCTGGGGATCGCCGCTAGCACTGCGCTCCAGGCGCTGACCGGCAGCCAGCACCAGCACGTTCTCAAGCACGGTGGTGGTTACCGCTTCGGCGGCACCGGCGGGATTTCCCGTGAGCAGCACATCCACGCGGGTGCCCGGAACCACGAAGCCGGCCACCGCCACCACGTCGTTCACGCGCACCGAAACCGCGCGCATGCCGGGTGGAATCAGTGTGGGCAAGCCCGAGCCGCCATTTTCCGCGGCCAGCTTGGTCGGCAAAATATATTCGCCCCGGCCAACGGGCTGCACGATGCCGCGCCCGACTACCTGGTTCTTCCGCTGGTAGATGCCCGCCGGCAACTCAGCCGCCGGCAGCTTCGCCAGTCGCACATCGGCATCTTCCAATTTGGAGCCGACCTGCAAGTCGCGCGCCGCCACCACCACATCCACGCCGGGGCCGGGATTGCCCGCACTGCGCGACTGCAGGTTGCGATAGACGTACAAGGCGACAAAGGCACCAATCGCCAGGGAAATTACACCTAGCACCAAGAGACGGGAACGGTTCATTCGATATCAGACCTCTCTGACGCCGCGATGGCTCTGGTCGCAACTGATGCCACCGTTCGCCGCACCGCGACGCACACCGCGCAGGTTTTCCGACCGCCAGCTACTACTGCTGGATGCTACTTGCGGCCTGCGAGAAAACACTGTTCGCGCTTGATCCTACCAGCCGGATGGTCCCAATGACGATAACCAGAATGACGGCCAGCATCACGGCATACTCGGCGATGTCCTGCCCTTCTTCACCCTGCCACAACTTCCACCCCAGGCCCCGCATGAAATCCTCCTGGCAGCGCCGGGCGGGGATGCGCAGGTTCTGCCGCCTCGCCTCAGCTGCGTTTACGTCCCATAGTGTTCCGTGTTGCGGCCTCGCGGTCAAGGGCTTTCGACAACCGAGTCTGTGAATCGCGAAGGTAAAGCTTTGCCTCAGCCGCGATGAAGCTGGCACAGGCCCGAGCTTCGCGGTATTCTGCCCCGCCGGCCAAAGAACGAGGCCACGCCGAGGCCCAGCTTTCGCGCTCTTCCCGGTGGGGAGGCTTGGGGCTTGGAGCGGGGCACATCCCAGATGTTGTTGCGCTTCCTGATTTGTCTTTCACTGCGGCGGTGATCCCGATCCTTCGGCCCGAGGCTGGGTCAATCGGGAAGAGCCGGCCGATGATCCGGCTGCGATGGGGCGCCACCCTTGGGTTTCGCACCCGCGGGTTAGGATCACCAGCAGGATGGGCAGGTACAGCCAGAGCACCGACCACATTCCGACCTCAGTCGCAGAGAGCGGTTGGTGGTACGAGCGCCATATCCCCGCGCACCAACTGGCTGCCGTGGCGAACAATATCTCGCGGCGCGTTTTCGGAATCAGCCACAGACCGTACGCGTCGTAAAACCATCTCTGCGGCGAGAGCGCGAGCAGCAGCAGCAGCGGCGTATCGGGATCACGGTGGCGCAGCACCGCGAGCGCCAGCAACTGTCCTGGAAACACCAACAGCGGGAGATATCCCTGGTAGGCGCCGATCTGGGAAATCCAGCGAAGCGGCCACGACGGCATGATGGCCAGGCTGGCCATCAGGACCACCGCGCTTAACCACAAGCCGCGCCGGCTGAGGCTGGTCAGCGCCAGGGCAACGCCGGTGTTGGGTTTCATCAGGGTGGCCGGAAGGAGCACTGGGAAGAGCGTCGCCGCCATCAGCAGCGGAGTCCACTGTACGGTCAGCATGGCGGACCAGTAGGGAAACGCAAGGAATACGTACAGGCGTTCATAACCCCAGCGGGTGAGTCCGAAGGCCAGCAAGGCGGAACTGACGCCGAAAAAAATCGCGCCCGCGACATCGCGTGGCAGCGCCACCAGGGGAAGCGCGAGAAACGCCGCGGGCAGTGGGTAGGGAACGGCGGTGCTGCCGAAAGGATGCGCGTAGACATCCCTCCCGGCGAGAAGATCCTGGGCGGCGTGCAAACTCCAGTTGAAGTCGGCTGCGCCCAGTCGCAGGTGGTGCAGCAGCAGCCAGGTGAGCAGCCCGCTTCCCAGCCCGATTGCTCCCGAGGTCAGCAGACGGTTACGCATGAGATTGGCCCTAGTTGTAACATGAAGCGTCCGTCATGAGTGATCGCGGGTGAGGCCGGTGCGCCGCTACATGTCGAGGAAGTCACAATTGGGGTTGGTGCTCGCCGTGCTGCTGGCAGGCGCCATGTGGTGCTATGCCGATCGTGTGAATGCCGCGCACCAGGTAATGGAGGCGCACTCCACTGGCCGACCCCGCGGGAATCTTTCTGATTTGTATCCCCGCTGGCTGGGCGCGCGCGAACTGTTACTGCACGGACGCGATCCTTATAGTGCAGAAGTGACGCGAGAAATTCAGGCGGGATTTTACGGCCGTCCGCTAGATCCGGCGCGGCCCAACGATCCCAAAGATCAGCAGGCTTTTGCTTATCCCCTGTACGTTGTTTTCCTGCTGGCGCCGGCCGTTTCCTGGCCATTTGAGCAGGTGCGGTTGGTGTATGGCGTCGGCCTGACGCTCCTCACTTTGGCTACGGTGTGGTGGTGGTTGACAATATTGAGTTGGAAACTCACTCACCTCGCTACCATCAATGCAGCTTTGCTTACACTGGGCAGTTTCCCGTTTGTGCAGGCGTACAAACTGCAGCAACTTACGTTGTTGGTGGCAGCCCTGCTGGCTGCGGCCATCCTTTGTCTGGCGCGCGGTCGCCCACTTGCCGCCGGAGTTTTGTTAGCTTGGGCAACCATCAAGCCACAACTCGTAGCGCCTCTGTTGCTCGCACTGCTGGTCTGGACTGCGGGGGATTGGCGTTCCCGCCAGCGCTGGTTCTGGAGCTTTGTTGTGACGCTGGCCACTCTGACGGCAGCCGCATCGGCGCTGCTGCCGGGCTGGATTCCGCAGTTCCTCGCCGCCCTGCGCGCCTACCACGGCTACACCGGCAGATCCCTCTGGCTAAGCAGCCTCTTGCCGGGCGTTCTCTCGGGGATTGTCTGGGCTGGGCTCGCTGTGGTCTTGGTGCTGGGAGTTTGGCCCCTCCGCAAAACGCCTGCATCCAGCCCCGCCTTTGCCATCGCGATCGCCTGGGTGCTGAGCATGACCCTGCTTCTGATTCCCATGTTCGTGGCTTACAACGAGCTGCTATTGTTACCTGGTGTGTTCTGCATCTTGCGCTCGCATGAAGACCTGAGGCGCCGGAGTTGGTTGTCGCACCGATCGCTGCTTATTTTTCTTGTTTCGCTGGGCTGGCCGTGGCTGGCCGCTTCCGTTCTTTGCATTGCTCGTGACCTCGCTCCGCATCTTGTGCTCGACGTATTGTGGCTCGTTCCCCTCTATACCACGCTGATGCTTCCCTTGGCAGTGGCCGGGTTGCTATTTTCGTTGTGGCGCCACCCTGACCCGAGGTGGGCGGAGGCTCAATCTCAGCCGGTTTCTCCCGCGGCAAATCCGGTATGATATTCCCCTTGCCGTCTGCCCTGGGCGGCGGCCGAGGCTCCCGTCATGCCTTCAAGCGTTGACCGTCCTGCGATCAAAGAACATGCCAGCAGTGTCTTTCCGCAATTACTGCTGGTGCAGGGAAACGAACAACGCTCGATTCCGCTGCATCGTAGTCCATTTTCCGTGGGCCGTAAGGTGGACCGCGATCTGGTCATTGCGGACCCCCGCGTTTCCCGCGAACACGCCTCCATCGTGCAGGAAGATGGC
>JBGQDM010000136.1:0-7037 GCA_041495845.1 Terriglobia bacterium
CGTTGGTGTTGGGCGGTGCGCCAAAGCGGGTGGAACACGAGCAGAAAATCTTGGTGTCGGTCAGGAGTTGGACATGCACCTCGAGTCCGATGACCGGCTGGTAGGTGGCGGCGGACGCGGCGGGCATGCGGGGATTATAGCTTGCGGTCGGAGAATCAAGCCGGTGCCGGAGAGTCAGTTCTTCGGTGCGGCCGAACTGGCCGGGGACTGTGGCACGCTCAGATATTTCTCCAGCGAAATTTCGAAATAAAGCAGGTCGCTCCCTTTACTGTTGCGCAATCCTGAAAGATAGAAGTTGGCGCCAGCCAACGGTGCGGTGATGCCATCAACGTCGAAGAAGAGAAAGCCAGCCTGAGTAGAATGCGGTTCAATGGCTTTGGCGGCGAACTGGGCACGCTGAATCTCGTCGAGCGCTTCTCGCTTCACCGCTCCTTTCTTGCGCGGGAGCGGAATGGGATAGGGGCTGGGGCCGGAACTGCGCGGGCGGGCGATGCGGCGGTAGAGGTCGTCTTCCGTGGCTGGGGCGAGCTTGGTACGCCGCGCGGTGACGAGTTGCACCTGCACGCTGTTCAGTGAGACTGGCATCGCAGAGTCATTGGTAATGACAACGAAGACGGGCAGATAGCCGGATTCAAGCCAGTCGACCGTGAAGACGTGCATTTTTTCCGGCGTGTCGTAAGGGTCAATGGCGACGGTGACGCCTTCGTCCGCATGTTCGTCACGGGCAGGATAGTTACGGGCGGGTTGCGTTGCGGGCATGATGAACTCGCGCCCAGCGAACGCAAGTACAGTGATGAGAGCGAATAGCACTAGACCCGCGCGTTGAATCGCCCGCTTCATCTCGCTTAATTATAGCGATGTGCCGGGACAATCGCTGCTGCTGCGGAAATTCTGCCACCGGGTAGAATGTCCTTTCCCATGTATGTCCTCTATAGTGCGCTGCTGGCGGCGGCCTTAGTGCTTGGGTTGCCGTACTGGCTGGTGCAGGCGCTGCGTCACGGCAAGTACCGGGCGGGACTGACAGAACGGTTTGGTTTTGTGCCCGCGAGAATCGTCGGCGATCAGCGGCCGGCGATTTGGGTGCATGCGGTTTCGGTGGGAGAAGTGCTGGCAGTCAGCCCGCTGGTCGAGCGGTTACGGCAGGAGTTCGCTGGCCACCGAGTCGTAGTCTCCACCACCACGGCAACGGGCCAGAAGCTGGCACGGAACCGGTTCGGAGCCGAAAACGTCTTCTATGCTCCGCTGGATTTTGGCTTCGCGGTAAAGGCTTATATGCGCGCGCTGCATCCGGCATTGGTGGTAGTGGCAGAAACCGAATTCTGGCCCAATTTTCTGCGCTTGACGAAGGCGACAGGAGCGCGGGTGGCGGTGGTGAATGCGCGCATCTCCGATCGATCGTTACCGGGTTATCGCCGGTGGAGAAATTCGCTGCGGCGGGTGCTGGCCAATGTGGATTTGTTTCTGGCGCAAAGCGAGGAAGATGGGCGCCGGCTGGTGGAGATTGGCGCAGTGCGAGCACGCGTCCAGGTTGGCGGCAACCTGAAATTTGATGCGCCACCCGCGGTCGATGTACCCGTGGTGCAGCAGCTTCGGCAGGCCCTGCGTGGCGCCGGTCCCGTGCTGGTTTGCGGTTCGACCATGGAAGGCGAGGAAGCGCTGCTCTTGCGGGCGTTCGAGAATATTGTGGCCGGCCAGCCGCGCGCGGTGATGGTGCTGGCGCCACGACATCCCGAACGTTTTGAGAAGGTGGCGGAACTGCTGCGCGCGATGCACATCACGCATTGGCGCCGCTCGCACTGGCATGGAGAGCCGCTTGGGGGCGGCGTACTGCTGCTGGATTCGATTGGAGAGCTAGCGCCGGTGTACGCGCTAGCCGACTTGGCATTTGTGGGCGGAAGCTTGGCGGGGCACGGCGGACACAACATTCTGGAGCCGGCACAATTCGGCGTGGCTGTCGTGACCGGAGTCTCTTACGAAAATTTCCGCGACATTGTGGAACTGTTTCGCGCCAACGATGCCGTGCGCATCGTAGGGCCGGCGGAGTTACCGCTCGTGCTGCTCGATCTGGCGAACGACGAAACGGCGCGCCGGGCTCTGGGTGCGCGTGCGGCGGCAACCCTGCGCCAACATGCTGGCGCCACCGAGAGGACGCTTCGTGCCTTGGATGCTTTGCTGCCGGCGGAGGCGCGCACCTTGCCATGAACACGCTGGGCTCGATTTACGGTGCCGTCGTGGGAGCGCGAAACGCGCTCTATGAGCGCGGCGTGTTGCGCGTGCGGCGGTTGCGCGGGCCGGTGGTCAGCGTGGGCAATCTCTCCGCGGGCGGTTCTGGAAAGACTCCGTTTGTCATTCTGCTCGGGCAGTTGCTGCAAGCGCACGGAGTCAAGTTCGATGTGCTTTCGCGAGGATACGGGCGGGCCAGCCGCGGCGTAGCGCTGGTGCGGCCAGAGGGAACGGCGGCAGAATTTGGCGACGAGCCGCTGCTCATCGCCCGACGCCTGGGCGTGCCCGTCATGGTGGGGGAGAGCCGCTACGAAGCGGGCCTTGCCGCAGAGAAGAAGTTTGGGCCACACCTGCATCTGTTGGACGATGGATTTCAGCATCGCGGCTTGGCGCGCGAAGTGGACATCGTTCTTGTGAATGCCGAGGATGGTAGCGATCGATTGCTGCCGTTGGGCAGATTGCGGGAGCCCTTGAGCGCGTTGCGGCGGGCGCACGCGGTAGTCATGGAAGGGGCGGTCCCCGATTTTTTGCCGCCGGGCAGTCCGCCGGTCTGGACCATTCGGCGCGGCATTCAGCTACCTGCCATGCCTCTGCGGCCGATCGCGTTTTGCGGGATTGCACGGCCCTCGCGTTTTTTTCACCAGTTGCACGCGGCGGGTGTGGGGTGTGCTGCCGAGATTGGCTTTCGCGACCATCATCGCTACACCGCGGCGGACGTGCGCGAACTGTTGCGCCTGCGGGAAGAAAAAAACTGTGGCGGGTTTGTGACCACCGAAAAAGACATCATCAACCTGGTCCCGCACGCGGCGGCGCTGGTCCCTCTGGCGGTGGCTCAGGTGACGATGGAGCTGGTGGAGGCGCAAGCCTTCGTGCGCGCGCTGCTAGAGACCACCACGCAGCATGGCCGCGGCAGGGTATGAGAGAATTTCGTTTTCCTTTGTCCCCATGACTACTCGCACCCACCCCAATCAAGACACGCTGCGGCTGAAGAAGCTGGTGGAGTCCTTTCCCCGGTTGACGGTGACGGTGTTGGGCGACCTGGTAGCTGACGAATTTGTTTTCGGCGAGATTTCGCGCGTGTCGCGGGAAGCGCCGGTGCTGATTCTGCGGCATCGCGAGCGTACGGTGGTGCCGGGCGGGGGCGCGAACGCGGTGTATAACCTCGCTGATCTGGGGGTGAACGTGCTTCCGGTCGGCGTTGTGGGACGCGACGAAGCGGGGCGGCTGCTGATCCAACGTTTCCGGCAAAAGCACATTCCAGTGAGCGGCGTGTTACAGGAGAAGAGTTGCGCCACCGTAACGAAGACCCGCATTGTGGCCGGCATGGAACACACCTGGCGGCAACAGGTGGTACGCGTGGATCGCGAACCGGAGATGCCGCTGAGTGTGCTCGTGGGCCGGGAACTAGCGGCGGCGGCGCGCCAATGCGCCAAAGCCTCCGATGCGCTGCTGGTTTCTGACTACGGCTACGGGGCGGCAACGCCGGAGATTCTGGATGCGGTGCGAGTCCGGGGAATCCCGGTGACGCTGGATTCGCGCCACCGCATGCTCGCATTTCGCGGAGTGACGGCGGCCACGCCGAACCAACCGGAAGTGGAGGAAGCGCTCGGCGGAAAATTCGGCGACGATTGGAAGCGGCTGGTGAACGCGGGCGAGGCTATTCGCAAACGCATGAAGCTGGAAAGTCTGGTGATCACACGCGGACGCGACGGCATGGCGGTTTTGGCGCAAGGCGAACGAGCGGTGGACATCCCGATTTTCGGCAGCGATGAAGTTGCCGACGTCACCGGAGCGGGTGACACCGTGATTGCCACGTTCACGGCGGCGCTGGCTGCTGGTGCGAGCGCGTCAGACGCAGCGCAATTAGCCAACTACGCCGGCGGAATTGTCGTGATGAAGCGCGGTACGGCGACGGTTTCCCAAGCCGAGCTGCTGCATGCGCTGGAGCAATCGCCGCCGGCGGTGCGGCCACATTGAGCAATGCGGGAAAAATCGTGAGCCGGGAAGACTTGCGGCAGCGCGTGGCGGAATGGCGCGCCGCAGGGCAACCAGTAATTCTGACCAACGGCTGCTTTGACCTATTGCATGTGGGCCACGTGCGTTACCTGCGCGGGGCGAAGGCGCTGGGTGGAAAGCTGCTGGTCGGCGTCAATTCGGATGAAAGCGTGCGCGTGCTGAAAGGTGCGGGGCGGCCCTTGATGCCGGCGCACGAGCGCGCGGAGATCCTGGCAGCCCTCGAAGACGTGGACGCGGTGGTGATTTTTTCCGAACCAGACGTGCGCGCCCTGGTGCGCGAAGTGCGGCCGGATTTTCACGCCAAGGGTACGGACTACACCGCTGAATCCGTTCCCGAGGCCGACGAAGTCCGCGCCTGCGGCGGGCGCGTGATGATTGTGGGTGATGCCAAGGACCATTCCACCAGCGACTATCTGAAACGTCGCGGGCCAGCTTCCTGAGATGAGCGCATCCAGTCCAGGCTTCGCACCGGCGATCGAGCGGTTGCTGATCGTGCGCTTGAGCGCGATGGGCGACGTGCTGCACACGCTGCCGGCGGTGTTCGCGCTGCGCGCGGCGTTTCCTCAAGCCATGCTTGGCTGGGTCATCGAAGAGCGCTGGCAGGAATTGCTGTGCACCCTCTGGTACCCGCTGCACGGCCGCCGCTCCGAGCAACGGCCGTTGGTGGATCGCGTGCATCTGGTGAACACGCGCGACTGGCGGCGGACGCCGCTGGCACCGGGCACGTGGGAACGCGTCGCCGTCAGTCTCAGCGATCTTCGCGGGGGGCGCTATCAGGTCGCCGTGGATATGCAGGGAGCGGTGCGCTCAGCACTGTTGGCGCGGCTTTCTGGTGCTCCGACCGTGTACGGGTTTGCCCAACCGCGAGAAGCTGCGGCCAGCATGTTCTACACGCGGAAGGTCCTGGCACGCGGGCGGCATGTCATCGAACAAAATTGTTCTCTGGCTGAGGCGGTGATGCGCGCGGAGTGTGCGCCTCCAAAAGTAGAACTGCCACACGACGCGCTGGCCAAGCAATGGTGCGAGCGCGAGTTGCAAGAGTTGGGGCAGTCGCGTCTGGTCCTGATGAACCCGGGCGCCGGCTGGGGCGCAAAGCGGTGGCCGGCGGAACGTTATGGCGCAGTCGCCAGAGCGCTTGCGGCAGAAGGTTGCAGAGTGTTGGTGAACTTTGGGCCTGGAGAAGAGGACCTCGCCGCCGCCGTGGAAAAAGCCAGCGACGGAGGAGCGCGCGGCGTGAAGTGTTCTCTCGGTGAGCTCATTGCCCTCACGCGCCGCGCACATTTATTTGTCGGCGGCGATACCGGCCCGCTGCATCTGGCGGCAGCGCTGGGAATTCCCGTGGTGGCAATCTTCGGGCCCACGGACCCGGCGCGGAACGGGCCTTACGGAGCGTCCTCTCGAACCAGAAGTGTGGTGCTGCGCAGTGCGGCCAGCATCACCAGTCATGCGCGGCGGCGTGATCCAGAAGCCGGGTTGCTCACCATTGAAGCAGGCACCGTGCTGGCAGCGGTGCGCCAATTGCTGGGAAGTGCGCCATGAGTTGGAGTCGCATTGCCAGGCGGATTCGGGTGCCATTGGGATTCGCGCTGGCGCTTGCCTATGTCGCGCTCGCGCAAGCGACTCGCGGTTCGCTGCTTGCCGGGATTTGCCTTGCCGCCGCCGGGCTCTGGGTCCGTGCCGCGGCGTCCGGACACGTACGCAAGAATGAAACGCTGGCGACTTCGGGCCCTTACGCCTACACGCGCAACCCACTCTACCTCGGCTCGATGATGATGGCGACAGGCTTCGCCATTGCCGCGCGGAATTGGTGGATTGCAGTGCTGCTGGTCGCGATGTTTACCCTGGTGTATTGGCCGGTGATCCGCTCCGAAGAAGCGTTTCTGCGGGAGCGGTTTCCGGAATACCCGGAATACGAACGCCGTGTGCCGCGGTTGCTGCCTCGGCTTCGTGCCCCAGAAGATACCGGAGGGCATTTTTCGTGGGCGCTCTACCGGCAGCACCACGAGTACAATGCCAGCATTGGTGCCGCATTGATGTTGGCTGTGCTGGTGGCGAAGATGCTGTGGTGACGAGGCTAGCGGGAACAAATCCCATCGGAAAATTCCAATCCTCTTGTTCCCCCTCCTTCATTTCGTGTGTGTCCCGCTGCTCGCGCTTGTCCTGAGTACGGGTCTGGCGCCGGCGCAGACTGTGCCCAAGGCATCGGTGAGTGCTGCGCGAGCGCATGTGCAGGCGCCCCCGGCGAGCTACCGCTTCCCGGAGGGCGAGACGCTCCGCTACGCGGTCGAGTGGCACTTCTTCACCGCGGGCCTGGCGTCGGTACGCCTGGAAGCTGCAGGTAGCGAGCGCAAAGTGCTGGCGGAGGCGGACTCCGAGGGCGTGGTCAACCTGCTCTACACGGTGCGCGACCGCTTTGAGGCGGTATTTGATTCGCACACGTTTTGCTCGCAGCGCGTTTCCAAGCACACCGAGGAAGGTTCCCACAAACGCGACACGGAGGTGCGCTTCGACTACACACGGGGGAAGAGTGTGCTGAATGAGAAAAACCTGAAGACGGGCGAGAGCAAACGCGTCGAAAGCGATCTCCCTGGTTGTGTTACGGATGTGGTCACTGCCGCCTTCTATTACCTCAGGTCGCTGCCGCTGGTCTCCGGCAACGTCTACGACTTTCCCATTAGCGATGGCGGGAAAACGGCGGAAGTGCGCGCCCAGGTGGAAGGCACGGAGACGGTGAAGACACCAGCGGGAACCTACGAAACGACGCGCGTGGTAGCGGAGGCGACAACCGGCACGCTCAA
>JBGQDM010000137.1:0-6962 GCA_041495845.1 Terriglobia bacterium
ACGATGCCGGTCATCGCGGAGCTACCGTTGTTGGTGAGGGTTACCGTCTTGGCCGCGCTGGTGGTGCCCGGAGCCTGATTGTTGAACGTCAGGGACGTGGCGGTGTAAACCGGGAACGGGCCCGTGCCCTGTCCGGTTAGACCCAGCACCTGGGGGCTGTTGATGGCGTTGTCCACGATGGTCACGTTCGCGCTCTGTCCGGAAGCATTGGGCGGCGTGAACGTCAGATTCAGGGTGCAGCTGGCGTTGGCGGCCAGCGTGGTGGCGGTGGTGCAAGCTCCGACCGGCGCCGGCGTCTGAAATGCAAACGATCCCGGGTTGGTGCCAGCAATCGTGATGCTGGTGAAGGTCAGGTTGGTTGTTCCAGTGTTCTTCAGCGTGGCTGCCTGGGGAGCCGACGTTGACCCAAACGGCGTCGAGAAGTCCAGACTGGCTGGCGTCAGCGAACCAACCGAGGCAGCGTTGATCCCGAACTTGGTAATGAACGCGCCGCCTTGTCCGGCAAGCGTACCGCGCAGCGCCTGCTTCATCGGGAAATTGCGCGAGTCGGTGCTGCCGGCGAGGTAGACATTGCCGGCCGCGTCGACGGCCACGGCGCTGGCGCTATCGCTGCCGCTGCCGCTCATGAGAGTCGAATACATCAGGGACGCACCGGCTTCGTCCAAGGTGGAGAAGAATGCGCCGGAAGCGCCGTTCAGCCGGCGCTGGAACGCGCCGACCGTGGTCGGGAACAGTGTGGACGACGTCGAGCCCGCCACGTGTACCCGTCCCATCGCGTCGACTGCAATGGCGTTGGCTTCGTCGCCGTTGCCGCCGCCGAGATATGTGGAAAACTCAAGCTTGGTGCCGAGCGGATTGATCCGGGAAACGAAGGCGCTGCCGCCGTAATTCAAAGCAGCTTGCATGAAGGGGCGCCCGGCCACCGGGAAGTCACGGGAGTCGGTGCGGCCGGCAAGATACGCCGCACCATTGCGGTCTACCGCAATGGCGTTGGCGTGCTGGTCGGCGCTGCCGCCGAAGCGCGCGGAATAAAGCATGGCGCCCGTGCTACTGAGCTTGGTGACAAAAACGTCAGCGCAGGTGCGGCCCGTGCCGCAGCCGCTGTGGTTCGTAACCTGGTTCAACGCACCGGCACTCACCGGGAAGTCAGGCGAGTGGGTGTGTCCGACGACATAGGCCGCGCCACTCAGGTCGAGCGCGATGCCGTTGGCGTAGTCGCGCTGGCGTCCGCCGAGAAGGGTGGAGTAATGCAACGCCGCACCGTCCGCACTCAATTTCGCAACAAAACCGTGGGTACAGGTGACACCTACCGCGCAGCCCAGATTGCGCTGCATGGCGCCGGTGGTCGTGGGGAAGTTCTTGGAATTGGTGATGCCGGCAACGTGGGCTTCGCCAGCCGCGTTGATGGCCAAGCCCCGCACTTCATCCTCGCCGCTGCCGCCAAGATAGGTGGCGTAGAGCAGGCGTGAACCATCCGCACTCAAACGGGCAACAAAGCCATTCTGGCTGCCGCTGAGGTGGGTCTGCAACGCTCCCGAAGTCACCGGGAAATCAGGCGACCGGGAGAAACCGGCCACGAATGCCTCGCCTTTTTCATTTACCGCGACCGCGCGCGCCGCGTCGCTGTGCGTGCCACCAAGATAGGTCGAGTAGAGGATCGCTGTACCTGCCGGATTCAACTTGGCAATGAACGCCGTGCTACCGGAAGTACGCGTGCGCGGCTGCACTGCGCCCTTGGTCGTCGGGAAGTCGGCCGAAGCTGAAGAACCGACCACATAAGCATTGCCAGCGCGATCCACCGCGATCGCGTGCGCTTTCTCCACGGCGCTGCCGCCGAGGTAGGTTGAGTACTCCACGCCCGGGTCAATTACCAGCGCCTGCGACTTGTCATAGGGGCCGACCTGAAACGCAATTTCGCGTGCGCTGGCCAAAACAAAGCTGCCGTCCACTTTCGTCTTCGCGCCATTCTTCTGCTGGTAGAGCGTGGGTTGGTGTAGGCGGACATCGCCGCCGGCAACCTGGAGCACCACTTCGCCCTTCTCCAATCGCACTTGGCTCGCGCCGTCAAATCCAAGGCGGATGCGGCTGGGATCGGCGCCCGGCGCCAGAATGAAGTCATATTCCAATTGGCCTTGCTGGCCGTAATAGGTCAGGTCGACACCCGGGAAAACATCGCGGTACATCACGCGCGCGTACTGCGGAATCTCCGACTGCCAGCGGCCGCTGTTGGCGCCGACGAAGTAGGCGCTCTTCCCCGCCAGTGGCTCACTCGCGCTGGCTTGGGGATGACGGTTGGCGCCGACCAATTGCATGCGCAGCACCGCGGGCGCATGCTTCGCGCTCGCCGCCGGCTGCAGGGCCAACACGGCTTCGCGCGGGGTCAGGAACAGGCTGTAGCCGTTGCCGCGCGAGAGATATTGCACCTGGCGATCGGTCTGGCCCTGGTTGGCCTCGAAACTGAGCGGCAACGCTCCATAGGCGGCGCTCACCTGAGCCAGCGCTGGCGTCGCTGCGGTTGCGATTGTCGGAGAATGCTGCAAGAAAGAAAGACCGGCCAGAGCAATGAGAGCAACCGCCAGCGTGCAAGTCAGTACGGATTTCATTTACGAGCCTCCTGGGCGCGCGCAAGAGAAAACAGTGATGGAAATCCTCACGGAAAACACAGTTTTGCTTTTCAGATCCGCGCGAACTTGCGCGATGCAATGCAGAACTCCGCCGCGAAGGTCCCCACATCGAGACGAGCGTCACGAAGTCTATTACCTGCAAAATCGCTGTCAAGATGAAAGATTCTGCGCTGTTACAAAGCTGCAAGTTTCTTCATTTCACAACTTGTAACTGGCACTTTCGTGCCATACCCGCGGCGCAGTGTCATCACAATTGTTGGTCGCAGTTGATTAGGAAAGCCTCAGGGTGAAACCACCTGAGTGGGTGAGGAGCCATGGTGTAGGTCTCAATCACCTTCAGTGCGGACCAACACACTGGTGGTGGATGCGCCTGCTTTACCTCGCCTTAACCAGCCCAACAGTTTCTGCGGCCAGGCTGGATCCATGCAGGGACGCTCAATCAGCATGTAATAGAATCCGCAGCTGGGGATGATGATGAGGACGGTCACCAGGCAGTGCCAGGCGAAATCGGGCCAGAAGGCCGGGCCCACATGGATTCGCACGGTAGCCCTTCCGACCGCCGAGATAATCTGGTAGTGAAATAAATAGATGCTGTAACACATCCCGCCGATGACGGTGATCAGAGGACGGGTGTAGAACCAGCGAAATACCACCCCTCTAAAAGCTGCGATGTAGAGAAGCAGCGTCAGGAAAGGCATGGCAATCTGCACCGCTCCGTCTGGCATCCAAAAAACGAGTGGCCAGCCTGCGAGCGAGATGAAATCCCAGGCCCAGGAAGGACGCGGGCAGCGGTCCCAGTCCAAGAGGTAGATGTCGGCCAGCAGGAAGCCAGCGATGAAGAACTGAATGTAGTAGAGCAGCGTGAGGTGCCCGGGCGGCAAGAGGGACAGGGTGGAGTCGGGGGCTGGCATGACCAGTGTCTGCAGCACTCCCGCGAAGAGCATAATGGCGCCGAGTAAAACCCGGCGCAGTGCTTTCCCTCGAACCAGGAACAGTAGCGTCAGGATCGGCACCAGGCAGTAGAACTGAATTTCCACCTCCAGTGACCATGCCACCCCATTGACGAGACTCGGAGCCTGAAACACGAATTGGTGCAGGTACGCGAGGCTGGCCAGGAAGTGCGGGAAAAGGCCGGCCTGATGTTTGACGAGGACGAGGAGCACCCAGCAGACCAGCAGATTGATCATGTAGGGCGGTTCCAGGCGGGTGAACCGGCGCAGGAAATATTTCCGGAGAGAAGGGAGATTCCTCCCCTTGAGGTAATGATCTGCAAACGGCAGACCGAGAATGAACCCGCTGATGACAAAAAAGAGCTTGACTCCGCGATCGCCGTGAATCAGGAAAGTTGTGATCCAGGAACTTGTGACCGCCAGCCCGGAACGCACCGAGTAATACCCAAACGCGTGAAACAGAACCACCGACATGATGGCAATAAAGCGCAATCCATCAATTTCCGGGACGTAGCGGTTGCCGGTGATGATTCTGCGCAGCGTGAATTTCATTCTTGGACCATCTGGGGTTTGGGGCTTCAGGCCACTCTAGCCTGTTTCTGAGTTTGTGGGGCGTGCCAAATTGACTCCTCCCTGACAGCTGCATTGTATATTTTCGGTCTGGGGAGCTTTATCGTTCATGAGAATTCCGTAGGATGAAAACACTCGACAAAACAGAATCAGGATCAGGAGAACTGGAAAGCGCCGCGCGCCGATAACAAATGTCTAGTCCCTGGGATTAATCGCTAACTGCCGGTGACGAGCCGTGCTAAGCACTCGAAAACTGACCGGTGATCCGGCGTTTTGCATTAGATTAGTTCAAGCGGACGGCCACCTCCGAGACGGCTGTTCCGGAAAAACAGATGGACGAGAACCCAAGCAAGCCCGACCAGAACAGCGCATGGCTCTATCCCCCGGCCCGACTGTGGATCGTGAGCCTGGTTTTTTACAGTTTCGCAGCCGGGGCTGCGATTCTGCAAAGCCTCGCCAGCCTGGCGCCTGTCGGCCGCCCCGTCAGCGTCCGCTATCTGGTGGGGGCATCCCTGACGGGCTTCATTGCCTACGGCGCGCTGGCCCCATTGGTGCTGTGGTCGACCTGGCGCTTCCCCATCGAACGCAAGAATTGGTTCCGGCGCCTTTGCTTGCACTTGTTGTTTAGCCTCGTGTTCGCGATCGCGCTGGTCTTGATTCGGCCGTACGTGTGGGAGATCCGCAACCGCATGACGGGCAGCCTTATGCATCCTTCCTGGCAACTCTACCGCAATCTTTTCCTGTGGGGAGCATTCGACAACATCTTCAATACTTACTGGCCTCTCGTGGGCCTGGGACACGCCATGCTGTTTGCCCGCCGCGCCAAGGAACGCGCGTTGCGGGCCTCCCGCCTGGAGACCTGGTTGGCGGAAGCGCATCTGGCCATGTTGAAAATGCAGTTGCAGCCACACTTCCTCTTTAATACGCTCCACGCTATCACCGCGCTGATTCGTAGCAATGCCGCCGCGGCCGAAGAAATGCTCGTGCGGCTGAGCGACCTGCTCCGCATCACTCTTGAACAGCAAACCCGACAAGAGCTTCCGCTCAAGGAAGAAGTGGATTTTATCGGCCAATATCTGGCGGTCGAGCAAGTCCGGTTTGCCGACCGGCTCTCCATCCAGATGGACCTGGCTCCTGACACGCTCGATGCTCTGGTCCCGAACATGGTGCTACAGCCTCTGGTCGAGAACGCTCTGCGGCATGGTATTGCGCGCCAGGCCAGCGGGGGACGCATCACCTTGTTGTCGCGGCGCGAAGGCCAAAGCCTTTGCCTGTGCGTGCAAAACGACGGACCCGGTCTTCCGCCCGCATCTGTCAGCAACGGTCCTGGTCTGGGCTTGGCGAACACGCGCTCCCGTCTGCAACAGCTTTACGGCAATGCCGCCAGTCTTTCCCTGGAGAACCGTGGTGCCGGGGGCGTGGAGGCCTGCATCCGTGTTCCCTTCCGCAACGCGGGGTCTGCGCCAGAGAGTCCGCAGGTGGAGCCCACGGAAACCGCCGCTAGCTTTGCGTGATCGATTTTTTGTTGGGACTAGTGCCACTTATCCTGTGACAAAACGCAGGAACTAATTCAAAGAATGCGTTCGGCCTTGCCGATTTGCAGTAGAGTACCCCCTGGTTGCACAGTCGCATCGTGGGTCAGGGTGCCACCACGGCCACCACTATGACGGAACCGTTCGAGGGTCTGCGCCAACGGAGTTACTGGCTGATCGCCCCTGGCAAGCTCTGGGCCTGGAGCATGGCGTTTTTTCTTACTTCCAGCCTGGTCATGGCGGGGCAGACGCTCGCCTACCTCCGGGTGAACCACGAAAACGTCAGCACTCGATACATCCTGGGCACTTCTCTGGTTGACTTTGGCATTTTTGGCGCTCTTGCCCCGGTGGCGCTGTGGCTGGCCTGGCGTTGGCCCATCGAGCGCAACAACTGGGCCCGTCGTTTTGCTTTGCATCTGTTGCTCGGCCTGGGCTTCACTGCCGCGCACATTGTGGTGCGGATGCTGCTCTACGAAGTTCGCATTTCCAATACGGAAGTTGCGGAGGTCTCGCTGCGGGTCTTTCGCATTCTCTTCCTCAACAATCTTTTCGACAATACTTTCAACACTTACCTTCCGATCGTGGCATTCGGCCACGCTGTGCTCCATGCCCGGCGCGCCAAAGAGCGCGCGCTGCGGGCTTCTCGGCTGGAGACCAAACTTGCCGAGGCGCGTCTTTCAATGCTGAAGATGCAATTGCAGCCGCACTTCCTCTTCAATACGCTGCACGCCATCACTGCGCTCATTCGTAGCAACGCTCCGGCCGCGGAGGAGATGCTGGCCCGGCTCAGCGATTTGCTCCGCATCACGCTCGACCAGCAGGCGCGCCAGGAAGTCCCGCTCAAAGATGAAGCCGACTTCATCGGCCAGTACCTAGCCATCGAGCAGGTACGTTTTGCCGACCGGCTGACGGTGGAAATGCAACTGGCGCCGGAAACACTCGACGCGCTCGTCCCCAACATGATTTTGCAGCCGTTAGTAGAAAACGCACTGCGCCACGGCATTGGACGCCAAGCAGCCCAAGGACATATTCTCGTCGCCGCCCACCGCGAAGGGGACGTTCTCTGTCTGCGGATCCAAAACGACGGTCCCAGCCTGCGCCCGCGGACGGTCAAGGCGGGCACCGGTCTGGGCCTGGCCAACACGCGCTCGCGACTGCAACAACTCTATGGCGACCAAGCCAGCTTCTCGCTGCAAGACCGTTCGGAAGGCGGTGCCGACGCCTGTGTCCGCATTCCATTCCACACGGCCGAAGTGGCAGCCGGCAACGAATCCGCCAACTCTATC